>JBNMNV010000203.1:0-5939 GCA_051278125.1 Polaribacter sp.
CAAAAACGAATATCTGCCTTTGCATCTTCTTGGTACAAGGCTTTCATTAAATTAGAACCGTGTAAATCTCCGGAAGCTTCACCTGCAATGATATAATATTTCATTAGACAAACTTTAAAATTAAGGTCGTTATGGCAATGATAATGGTGGTTAATAAAACACCTTTAGCCCTATTATCTTGCTTCTTTTTGATAAAGATAAAGAACACAAATAAATTAGGAATTGCAGCAATTGATAAAATTTTACCATATAAATCGCCGTCTTCAATCAATTGTAGCGTTTCTTTAAAGTTGAATTTCGAAAAATACTCTACATATAAAAAACAACCTGCCGCAGTTGCAAATAAGGAGATTAAAACACCTATTAAAATATCTTTTTTTATAGTTCCCAAGAATTTAGTTTTTGAATCATGTGATGTGCTGTTAAATCAAACTGAACCGGTACAATAGAAACATATCCGTTTTCTAAAGCATATACGTCCGTGTCTTGCCCTTTATCTCTATTAACAAACTCACCAGAAAGCCAATAATATTCTTTTCCGAACGGACTTTTACGTTTGTCAAAAATTTCTTTCCAAACGCCTATAGCTTGTCGACATATTTTAGTCCCTTTTATTTCATCCTTTTTTAAATTAGGAATGTTAACGTTTAAAACAATGCCTTCTGGCAAACCATTTAGCAAAGTATTTAACGTAATGTTTTTTATAATCTCTTCAGAAGGTTTAAAATCTGCATGCCATTTAAAATCTAATAAAGAGAAACCAATAGCAGGAATTCCTTCTATACCTGCTTCAATAGCTGCACTCATGGTTCCTGAATAAATAACATTAATCGATGAATTTGCACCATGGTTGATCCCTGAAACACATAAATCTGGTTTTTTATTTAAAATTTCGCTAATGGCCATTTTTACACAATCTGCTGGCGTACCAGAACAGGTATATTCTAACTGAGGTCCATCATCAATCGTTATCGGATTACACGTCAAAACATTATCAACAGTAATAGCATGTCCCATCCCACTTTGTGGACTATCTGGAGCCACTACCACAACCTCGCCAATTTTATTCATTATTTTAATAAGTGCTCTAATTCCTGGAGCTGTAATACCATCATCATTGGTTACTAAAATTAAAGGTCTTTCTTGCATAAATTGATTTAAGATTTAACTATAAAGTGAATTTCCACTGTGTTTAGAGCAAATATAATTTAATTTATACGATTTTCTTTTTAACATTTCCTAAAGAATAAAAAAGACTAATTTTTTGTAACCTTGTAAGACTATAATTAATGGCACAATTTTAGCTAATTAGTACATTAATAAATAAAAATAACGACAATAGATTTATGAAAACCACATCTAAATTTAGTACTACTTTATTAGCAATTCTTTTACTGTTCACAAGTTTCTCTATCCATGCGCAAGACCAAAATAGCAATTCAGGTTCTGATGCCGAAAAAGATAAAGTTTTAATATATGTTTTAAAAAACATTTTAACAAGAGGTCATTATGTTACCAAAAATCTAAATGATGATTTTTCTGAATTGGTATACGATTCTTTTATTAATAGTTTAGACCCAAGTAAAAGATATTTTACGCAAGAAGATTTAAAAGAATTTTCACAATATAAGTATCAAATTGATAACCAACTGTTACAAGATGATATCTCTTTTTACCAATTGGTCTATAATCGTTTTTTAGATAAGACAAAAAATGCAAAATCTTATTATACAGATTTACTAGCAAAGCCCTTTAAATTTAATAAAAATGAAATCATAGATTTAGACTACACAAAAGTACCTTTTGCAAAAAACAATAATGAATTAATTGATTATTGGAGAAAGCAACTAAAATTACAAACACTAGGTAGAATACAAAACCAAATTGATTTGCAAGAAGAAAAGCTTGAAGATGACAAAAACTATACAGTAGCATCTTTTGAAACGCTTGAAGTATTGGCAAGAAAAGAAGTGTTGGAAAACATGGATGAATTGTACATAAGAATAGAAAGACTAGAAAATGATGATTGGTTTTCTACCTTCTTAAATTCTGTTGTAGGTGCTTTTGATCCACATACTACGTACATGGATCCTACAAAAAAAGAAAACTTTGACCAAACCATGTCTGGAAAACTAGAAGGAATTGGCGCGCGTTTGCTAGAAAAAGGAATTTACACTCATGTTTCTGATTTGGTTGCTGGAGGTCCGGCATCTAAACAAGGAGAATTAGAACCTGGCGATATTATTTTAAGAGTGGCGCAAGGCAAAGAAGAACCTTTAGATATTGTAGGGATGCGTTTATCCGATGCTATTAAATTTATAAAAGGAAAAAAAGGTACTGAGGTTAGATTAACCGTAAAGAAAAAATTAGATGGTTCTACAAAAATCATATCCATTATTAGAGACGTAGTTCAGTTAGATGAAACTTTTGTAAAGTCTAGTATCGTTAAAAAGAATGGCAAAAAATATGCAATTATAGATTTACCAAGCTTTTATATCGATTTTAAAGACAATGATTATAGAGACTCTGCCAAGGACATGGAAAAAGAAATCGAACGATTAAAAAGTGAAGGTGTTGTTGGTTTAATTGTCGATTTAAGAAATAACGGAGGTGGCTCTTTAAAAACAGCTATTGAAATATCTGGGTTATTTATCAATCAAGGTCCCATTGTGCAGGTAAAATATCGTGGAGAAAACCCTATTATTAAAAGTGATATTGATCCTCAAATTCAATGGGAAGGATCTGTTGTTGTTTTAGTAAACGAATTTTCTGCTTCTGCATCAGAAATTTTTGCTGCAGCCATGCAAGATTATAAGAGAGCAGTAATTTTAGGAGGAAACCAAACCTACGGAAAAGGAACGGTTCAGAATATTTTGCCAATCAATCAATTTTATCCAAATTATGAAGATGATTTAGGATATTTAAAAATGACCATTCAAAAATTTTATAGAGTAAACGGTGGTTCAACCCAAAAAGAAGGTGTGTATTCCGATATTGCAATGCCAAGCAGATATAGTTATATGAAGTTTGGTGAACGTGATTTAGAAGGCGCTTTAGAATGGGATAAAGTGCCACAAGCAAAGTATTCTCAAACAAATTCATATGTCAATTTTAATGATGTTATTTATAAGAGTAAGGAAAGAATTGCAGCAGACACGAACTTTAAACTAGTGAATGAATATGCAAAATGGTTAAAGAAAAACCAAGATGAAACTTCATATTCTTTAAACTACAAAAAGTTTTTAAAGGATAGTGAAGCAAGAGAAAAAGAAGCAGAAAAATTTAAATCAGTGTTCGATTACAAATCAAATTTAACCTTTATATCTCCTGAATATGAGCAATCTTTTTTTCAAAATAATAAAGATCTAAAAGACAAAAGAGTGGCTTGGCACAAAAATTTATCGAAAGACATGTATGTTTCTGAGGCCCTAACTGTTTTAAGTGAATTAAAGTTAAGAGAACAATCTAAAATTATAAAAAATTAGAAGATTAAAATAATTAAATATGAAAGCCTGATATATTTTTACAATGTATCAGGTTTTTTTAATTTTACACCATGAGTTACAACGTTACATTTCCTACAAAATGGTCTGATTTTGACCCAAACAGACACATGCGCCATACCGCATATAATGAATATGCTGCTGAAGTTAGAGTGCGCTATTTTGCTGAACAAAATTTTTCTATTAACGATTTTACCAAACATAATCTTGGCCCCATTTTATTTACCGAAGAAACCTCTTTTAGAAAAGAAATTCATTTGGGAGAAAATATAACGGTAAACATAAAATTATCTGGACTTTCTGCAAACAACGAGCGCTGGAAAATAACCCACGAAGTTTTTAATGAAGCAGGCAAATTATCTGCAGTGATAAAAGTTTACGGAGCTTGGATAGATTTAACAAAGAGAAAATTAACTGTGCCACCCATAGAAGCAAAAAATTTATTCTTATATGCAGAAAAAACGGAGGATTTTGAAAAAATTATATTGAAGAAATAAATGACTAAAAGAATTATCTCTGGGATTATATTGGTGCTTGTGTTGTCTTTTTCTTTGTATCAAAACAACACTAAAGATGATAATTCTAACTCTTTAAATGCCATATCGGAGGATAAAATCAGTAGATTTAATTATTTACCAACATCAACAACGGGTGCAATTGTATTGCATAATGGCTACAGTTTATCGTATTCAGAAAAACACGAACAAGCAGAATGGGTTGCGTATTCTTTAGATAAAAAAGATATTGTTTACGAACATAGAGAGCGCCCTTATTTTATTGAAGACCCAAAAGTAAAAACAACTTCTGCTGACTGGAGGAACTATAAAAAATCGGGCTATGATCGCGGACATTTATGTCCGGCAGGTGATAGAAGATTATCGGAAGAAAGCTATCATGAAACTTTTTATACTTCTAATATTTCGCCTCAAAAACACGCCTTTAATGCTGGTATTTGGAATAAATTAGAGCAGAAAACAAGAAATTGGGCAAAGAAATACGGTAAATTATATGTAATTACTGGAGGTATTTTAGAAGATAATTTAAAGACTATTGGTTCAGAAAAAGTCTCTGTACCTAACTATTTTTATAAACTTTTATTAGTGTATTCTCAACGAGAAATAAAAGCAATTGCTTTTTTGATGCCACACGAACAAAGTGAAAAACCACTACAAGAATTTGTCGTTTCTATTGATGCATTAGAAGAGAAAACAGGTATCAACTTTTTTTATGCTTTACCAGATGATTTGGAAAATAAATTAGAAACTTCAAGCAATTACAACAATTGGGATTTTTAAGTAATTACAAGTCCATATCAATTACAATTTTTCCCTTTACTTTTCTTTGTATCATATCTTCTAGCGCTTTTGGTGCATCTTTTAGCGCATACGTTTTGTTAATATGTGGTTTTAAATTACCTTTTGCAAACCAGGTTAATAGCTGGTGTATGTTCTCTAAACTCTTTTTAGGTTCTTTTTGAGCAAATGCTCCCCAAAAAACGCCCACAATACTTGCCCCTTTTAGCAAGGTTAAATTAATAGGAATTTTAGGGATTTCGCCGTTCGCAAATCCAATCACTAAATGTCTTCCTTTCCAAGCAATGGCTCTTAGCGCCAATTCAGAAAAATGCCCACCAACAGGATCGTAAATTACATCTACACCTCTTCCATTGGTTAATTCCTTTACTTTATCCTTTAAACTTTCTTCGGTATAATTGATGACTTCATCTGCTCCGAATTGTGTACACAAATCTAATTTTTCTTTCGTTGATGCTGCTGCAATTACTTTTGCTCCCATTAATTTTGCCAACTCCAAAGCGGTTAAACCAACACCCCCTGAAGCTCCCAAAATTAAAATAGTTTCTCCTTTTTGTAAATTTGCTCTATCCTTTAAAGCATGATAAGAAGTTCCGTACGCTAATAAAAAAGCAGATGCGTTTACCATAGACATGCCTCTAGGTTTCGGAAAACAATCTTTTGCTTTTACAATTGCTTTTTCTGCAAAACCTCCAAACGAGATAAAACCAACTACCTCATCGCCCACTTTAAATTGTTGTACGTCCTCTCCTATTTTTTCTACAATGCCTGCAACATCGCTTCCTGGAGAAAAAGGGAATTCGGGTCTAAATTGATATTTACCTTGAATAATTAAAGTATCAGGAAAATTTACACTGCACGCTTTTACAGCAATTAAAATTTCATCTTTTTTAGGTGATGGACTTTCTATTTCTTGAAACTGTAAAGTATCTGGAGTTCCGAATTTATTGCAAACTATAGCTTTCATAAAAAATAATTTTCACCAAGATAAGAGTTTTTATGAAAACAGAAAATGATGAGAAAGAAAACATGGGGACAATAACCGAAAGTACTTTCCCATTAATTAAAAATTATTCTAACCCCTATAGGCCAAAAGTCTATTTTATAGAAAATCCAAAAGGAG
>JBNMNV010000204.1:0-5936 GCA_051278125.1 Polaribacter sp.
TCGCTATAAACCGATATTCATACTTCCATTTTCCTCGTGATGCAATAGATCCAAACCATTTTTCTTTTATTAATGCTACATCATCAGGGTGCAATGCCTTCATCCATCTTTTGCCTAGAGATTCTTCGAGATTCATGCCAGTCATTTCGGTCCAAGTTTGATTCACATAAATCCACTCTCCTTGTAGATTTGTTGTATAAATGGAAAGAGGTGATTTTTCGGTGTAAGATTTAAATTTAAGTTCGCTATTCTGTATTTTTTCTTTGGCTTTTAAGACTTCTAATTGTGTATTCTTGGCAGCTGTAATATCTTGCGTCATACCTCTTCTGCCAATAATTTTATTTTCATGGTTGTATACGGGTTGTCCTAAATCTCGTATCCAAATTTTTTTATTTTTAAAATTAACCAGCTCTAAATCAATCTCATAAGAAAGGCCATTATTCGCTAGATTTGAGGTTGCATTCAGTAATTTTTTTCTTGATTGCTCGGTAAAAATGCTTAAAATTTGAATAAGTGTTGGTACGCCATTTTTTGGGTCAGACCCATATATTTTATGAATAGCATCAGACCAACTTAAAACAACTGTTTCTTTGTTGTATTCCCAATACCCTATTTTTGCCATTTTACCAGTTTCATTCATAGAGTACTCGCTTTTTTCAGCAAATACTAAGGCGTTTTCAGCAATTTCTTTAGAGGTTTTTAATTCTAACAGTATGTTTTTAGCATCTGTAATGTTTTGCATCAGACCTCTTCTGCCTATAATTTCATTTTGATGATTATATACCGGTTGTACTATCATTCGTGCCCAAAGCTCTTCATTTTTGAAATTAACAACTTTTATTTCGAGATCATAAGAAATACCTTTCGTATTCAGATCTAAAAGTGCCTGTTTTAATTTTTTTACAGAATCTTCATGAAAAAATTTCATTATTTCTACTTGAGAAGGAATACCCTCTTTTGGGTTTACTGCAAAAATTTGATACATATAATCAGACCATATATACGTAGCATTTAGATTATTATATTCCCAATATCCTATTTTAGCAATCTTACTTGCTTCTGACATAGAGCGCTCACTTTTTTCTACCAATTTTAAAGAAGCCTCTATTTTTTTTTGAGAAAGCTCTAATTTTAGCTCTAATTTCTTGGCTTCCGTAATATCTATTAGCACACCTCTAGTGCCAATAATTTCATTTTGATTATTGCGCACTACTTGACCAAAGTTCCGTATCCAACGTTTTTCGTTTTTTAAATTGGTTAATTTTAATTCTTGTTCATAAGAAATACCAGTATTATCCAGCGCTAAGGAAACTTCTATCAATTTTTGTTTAGATTCTTTATCAAAACTGTTAAGAATTTCTTCAAAACTTGGCAGCGCGTCTTTAGGATCAGAACCATACATTTGATGAAGGGAGTTAGACCAGCTCATTGTACCCGTAGGTTTATCAAAAGACCAATAGCCTATTTTAGCCATTCTGCCGGCTTCGTTCATAGAAAACTCACTTTTCTCAGCTTTTTCTTTAGCGATCTTTAGTTTATTTTCAATGACTTTTCGTTCAGAAATATCTTGAATAGTTCCTTTAAGTGCAATTACTTTATTGTGTTTGTCAAAAATTATTGTTGCGATGGCACTCACTGTTTTATAAGCCCCATTGGGTTTTAGAATACGCATTTCTATCGTGTAAGGAATACCATTTTCAATGGCATTTCTTACAACACTTTCAAAACGTTGCCAATCCTTTGGATGCACTGCTTTTTTGAGATCGTTAAATTTTAAAGATTCATTTTCTGGTTTAAGTCCCCAAATTTTATAATTTTCATCAGACCAATCATTTTCATCCTTTACAACATCGTAATACCAACTGCCTAAACGCGCTAGTTGTTGCGCTTCGTTCATTTTACGTTCATTCTCTTCGGCTTTTTCTTTGGCTTTTATAATTTTTTGTTCTGCCAGTTTACGCTCAGTTACATCTTCAAAAATGGCAATGATATCACCAGAACTTAATTTGTAAACGAAATTTTTAAAATATGCCGACCAGTTCTCACCCTCGTACAATTGTTCGTCATAAAACTCTGATACTCCTGTTCTCCAAACTTTTTTAAAGACATCGGTTAAGCCTTGATGTTTCATTTTTGGAAAAATTTCAGACAGGTTTTTACCTAAAAAATTAGCTTTTTTAGTTTTAATCAAGCGCTCACCGGCAATATTAATATCTGCCATAATGAACTTTTTACCATGATCAATAGCCGTATATCGGCATACACCATCGCTCATATGGTTAAAAATTTCCCGAAAGCGCTCTTCACTGGCTATTAATTCTTTTTTTGTTTTATTTAATGCTTTTTCTGCTTCTTTTTGCTCTGTTATATTGTTATTGGTTCTTAGATATCCTATCAGTTTATTTTTTTCATTGAACAATTCTTTGGCGGTTCCTTCAACCCATTTAACTTTTTTATTTTTATTGATAAACCGATATTCATAACGCCACTTACCTCCTGATTGCACGGATTTCTTCCAATTCCTTTCAAGTTGCTTTTTATCTTCAGGATGAATCGCGTTCATCCACCCATCACCTAGAGCTTCTTCTAAATTCATATCAACGATATCTAACCAAGTGTTATTGCCATAAATACATCTACCCTCTATATCGGTTGTATAAATAGCAATAGGTGATTGGTTTACATAAGATTTGAATTTAGCTTCATTATTTTCTGCTTTTTCTTTTGCTTTGATTAAATTTTCTACTCCTTGTTTCTGTAAGGTTACATCTCGCTCTATGGCAATCCAATGCGTGTACCAACCTTTTTCATCGCTAACGGGTGTTACGGTAAAGTTAATCCAGAATTCTTCTCCGCTTTTTTTGTAGTTAATGGTAGTAATTTCATAAGACTCCCAGTTTCTAATGGCTTTACTTAGCTTGGCTAGTTCTGCTTTATCAGATTTAGGTCCTTGCAGTATTCTGGGTGTTTTACCGATGACCTCTGCTGCGGTATAACCTGTCATTTTTGTAAAAGCCTCATTTACAAAAATAATTTTAGGGCCAGGTTCGTCAAAGGGTTCTGCTTCGGTAATTAAAACGGAATCTTTTGTATTGGTAATAACACTTTCAAGTAATTTTAGTTGTTGTTTTTCTTTAATTTTATCTGTAATATCTTGAGAATTGACGATAATACCATTCACCGCAAAATTGTCTAACGTATTGGTGAGCACACTTTCAAGCCAACGCCATTCTTTTTTGTAGTTTTGAAACCGAAAGGGTGCAACAATCACTTTATTTTCGGTAACTACTTTTTGCAAACTAGCTCGAACGCTTTTGACATCATCTGGATGGATAAATTCAAATATATTTCTAATATTCTTTTCATCTGGCACAAAACCAAGTAAAGCAGTGTTTGTGGGGCTCGTGTATAGATAGTTTTCTTCTTTATCTAGTATACTTATGAGGTCAGAACCTTCTTGAACCAAAGCTTTAAAACGTTGCTCACTTTGTTGTATTTTTTCTTCCTGTTCAATTTTTTCTTCATTATCTCTTACTGAACAATACATTAGATTGGTGTTATTGTCCCATCTTACTGACCATAAATTATAAGCAATACTGCCATTTTTTTTCTTGTAGCGATTAGAGAATGATTTCAAATCTTGTCCGCTAAATAGATTGTCCGCAGCTTCCATTGTTTTGGATACATCCTCTTCTAAAATAAGGTCTTTGTATGCTGTGCCAATTAACTCTTCGGGCAAGTACCCCCAATGGCTTAAAGTACTAGCATTTACATACACAAAATTGCCCTCTTTATTAATGGTACAAAAAACATCTAAAGAAGCATTCATTAGTTGCTTCTCTTCACTTTTATGTTTTACGATATGCGTAATGTTTTTCCATCGGCAAGAAACTGCAAAAACCGTATCATCATCACCTGTTAAAGGTTCAAAAGTAGTTTGACCGTATTGCGTTTCTTCTAAATCTGTATTGTAATAATGATCTTCTATGTCAAAATACGCTCCTTTAATTGCCCGAGTATAATACGCTTTCCATTTTTCAAGATCACTTTCTCCAACTTTTTCATGAAATACAGAATCGTAAAGCTGTTGTTCTCTCCCTATAATTGTTTTTAAAGTGCTTAAATAAGTTTTATTAGCATAAATCAATTGAAAGTCAAGGTTCACTATCCAAATAGAGTCCTTACTTTGGTCTAGAAAGGTATTATTTAGTTGGGGTTGTTTCATAATTAAAGTCTACGTAATTGCATTAAAAATAAGGAAAAAATAGTTATATAAATATTTTAATTAATATTTGATTTTTCAATCATTAAAATTTATCTAGTCTACGATTATTCTAAAGTTTATCTGCTGTAGGTTAGCCTTTGGTATGCAGTCTTTACCAAGTGTTTCTATTATTAAAGGTTTAGGCACTAATTGATAACTCTATTGGCTTATTATTAGTGATGAAATCAGCCATTTTTTTAGGCATCATTTTTGTGATAATTCGAAAGATTGGCAATAAGGAACATTGGCTAGTAATCATTAATTATTTTATGCGGATGACTTTTTCTTTTGGTGGCATACTGTCTATAAATAATTGGAAACAGCCAAGTGTTTTAGGATGGATACTCTTATGAAGCTTGGGTATTTTTGGTTGTGTAGGTCAATTTTTTAGGACCAATTCATTGCAATTTGATGAAACTAGTGTTATTACTTCAATAAAATAGCTAGAGGTAGTTTTTATGATAATTATGGGTGCTTTCTGGTTTGGAGAAATCTATAATGTATGGACGTTGTTGGGGGTCTTCTTAATTTTAGTAGGATTAATTTATACTATCTACATTAAAAGTAAACGAAATGAATAGGGTCGTAGTTATTATTTATCTGTTAAAAATTCAACGTTCTTTTCTTCAACGTTCTTTGAAACAATACCTTTTTGAATTTTGATACATAACGGGTATACAATTCCTATTGCAAATAACCATCCACTTAAAATTAAAATAGAATTGATGTTGGTAAATGTTTCGCCCGCAGTTAAAATTCCTAAAATTAAAAGAACTGAAATTGGTAAAGAAAGCGCTAGAATTGATAAAGCAAAATTTGTATCAAAAGTTTTCTCTTTAACGTGTTCTTTCTTTTCTTTAAAATTAACCGCAGAAATATGTGCAAAAGGCCAAAAACTACAAGCGCTTAAAGCAAAAGCGATCATTACTAAAATGTCATTTTTTATAGACATATCAGTAAATAAAATAATTCCGGCAATCAAAATTAACGTAAATGATGCTCGTAATAAGAGTAACGAAAATAGTTGAAAGAACTGTTTTTTCTGAATTTTTACAGCCAAACCTATAAAAATGAGCACCAAAGGCGTCATTATATAACTTAACCTAGTTAATGTAATAGCTATATAATTTGGTATTTTATCCAAAGTAATTCCGAAAGAAACTAAGATTAAAGCGGCTATTATAAAAAGATTTACAGGCTCGTACAGTAATGTTTTTAAAAGCGATTTGAATTTAGATTTTAGTGAGTTTGCTTCGAAATCAACATTTTTATAATGCCATTTTAAGGCAACCAAATACAATAAAAAAAGCACGAAAAATTTATTCCCTAAATCAGCCATTGCTGCTTTTGCTAAAGAACCATCCCCTAAAAACTCCAAAATAAAAGGAAAACAAGATAAACCAGGTGCTAAAGAGGGGATTAATAATTTGGCGCTTCTACCTTTTTCTGAATCTTTTTTTATACCCACAATGGATAGTAAAAATGGAGTAACAGCAAATAATATTACGTTAAATCCCAAGGCTAAAATAGGAAACAACAATAAGTTAGCGTCTATTTTTATTTTTAGCAATGCAATAAAAATAGTGGCTGGTAATGCCAGGGTTAGAATTAAACTTTTTAATCCATTTTTTTCATCACCTGTAGAAATTTTCTTTTTTAAAAGAATTCCTAT
>JBNMNV010000205.1:0-5920 GCA_051278125.1 Polaribacter sp.
TACCCATTTCCCATTTTGGTGTCTCCATTTTTTCAGTTACTAAAAAACGTTTGCTAAATGACTCTACATCTTCAATCATTTCTTTCTCACCCGTATTTTTGTAGATAGAACCTTGTCCATTGCTTTTCCCCCAGCTTGGTCCAGAAGCTCCAGGAGCGTCCAATTGTACATTTTCTTTAAATGCACTTTCCGTTTTATTAAAGCTTAACGTATATGTTTTTTCTAAAAAACTTTTAAAACGAGCCATCATTTGCTTTTTCTGCTGTTCTGGCATTTTATCAAACCTACTCATGTCCATCGTTCTTTTAGACATGTAGGTAGCTTTTCCTTGAAAATCTTTTTGTGCAAACGTTGTAAATGTAACGGCAAGTGCGATTAATAAAGTAATAATTGATTTCATTAAGTTTATTTTAGTTAAGTTTAGTACAAAATTATCTTTTTAATATTCTATAGGACTTAAAAAAAACTTAAAAGTTTAAAGACGTTGGGAAAAGTTTAACATATCTATCCTCCCATCTTTATATTCATGCCATTTCCTAAATCAATTCCTTTTCTACTTTTCATTTTTTCCATCATTTCTTGGCTTTTTTGTTTCTGAATTTTATCGAATTTTTTCTTAGAAACTTCTTTACCTTTTGTAGGTTCTTCTATGGTCATTGTTTTCTCTGGATTTAAGACAATTTCTACACAAACAATTAAATTTTTACCATCATTTAATTCTAAAATTAAACCCGGTAAACCTTGGTAGTCCGCAGGTCCATTACTGATTGGGACTTCAGTAGTGTACCAGGCAGTCGTAGTCACATTTTCTGTCGTTTTGGTTTCTTTTGATTCACCATTAATCATACTTATGTTAATATTTTCTACTTCTTTTGTATAGGTAGCTTTGTAGCATGTATAATTTCCTATATTTTTTGTCTCTGATGACAATTCCCAATCATAATTCTGTAGTTTATCTTTTACTAAAAAAGCTTTTCCCATAATTTCAGTTTTATTGGCAAACCTTTTTTGCTTGATATTCTTATAATAAATATCTGTACTTCCAGAACCTCCCAAAGAAATAAAATTAATTCCACCAGAACCTACTTTTGTTTTTGGAGCTTCTAACTTTTCTTCTTCTTTATATATAGAAGTGGTTTTATCAAAATTTAAAATGAATGTTTTTTGATTCATCTTCTGCATCCTTTTCTGCAGCTCTTCTTGCATTTTGTCGGTAACGCCTTTTTGGTTATCGCCAAAACTTACGTTCGACTTTCTACTTGTTTTATAGGTAGCTTTTCCATTAAAATCTTGCGCTGCGATGTTGGTGATTAGAAGCGCTACAAGCGCCGTTAAAATTGTTTTCATAATTTATTCGTTTTCGTGTTTCTTAAAATTTTTGATTAATGATTTTACATTTTTCTTAGCTTTCTCAATTAAAGAATCAATATTTTTTGTTTCGCCAGAAACTGTAATGGAACCTTTAAATTTATTTTTAGATTCTTTTAAATCGATCTCAAAAGTCAAGGCTACTTCTTGATCAGGCTTGTTCGTTTCAAAGATACTTTTGATGGCACTCCAATCAAACATATCGAAATCTTTGGTAGCATTTACACTATATTTTAGCGAAGTAACTTTTGTTTCTATATTTTTTGAATATTCTACAGCCGTTTTTTCTTCTTGTCCATAAACAAGCATCGAAGCTAAAAGTAATAATGAGGTTAGTAATTCTTTCATTTAATTTGGTTTTTAGTTTTCCACACTACAAAGATGCACATACAAAACAGTTTTTATAGTTAACGAATGTTAACGATTGTTAACGCAATAGTTTTCTGCTTTTTACCAACTATATTTGTAACATGAACACCAAGAAATACAAATTTATTTTTTACCTTATTACGATAACAATTCTTGCAACGATTGCAATTCAGTTTTATTGGAACTATAAAAATTATGAAGAAAATAAAAGGCAAGTTACAAACGAAATACAGTTAAGTTTAGACAATGCTGTAGAAGAATATTACTCTTCTTTAGCTAAGAGTAACTTTATAACCATCATTGATGAGCAAGAGTTTAGTATAAAACCAAATCTAGAAAAAAATGCCTTTAGCCAAATATTAAAAACCTTTAAAAATGGCTCTTCTAAAAAGAATAAAAGTCAAGCAAAGATTACCAATTTAAAGATTACCTCTAACGATAATTTATCGCAAGCAAAAAGAGACTCTCTATTGCATTCAACAAAAAAATTTGTATTAGAATTTAATCAAAAGGAGGACTCTTTGCCAAAAAATAAAGCTCAAAAACTATTTACACAGTTTTCAGATTCAACAAAAGGTGTTACTACAAATTCTGATGGATCAAAAACAAAAGTAAAATATTTTATGGGTAAAAAAGCTGCAGACAGTCTAAAGTTTATGACCAATTTAGAACCAATTTTTATCTCATTTCTAGACCAAACGGTAGAATATAAAAAAATAGATTCTTTAATTGACAAACAATTAACCCAAAAAGGAATTTATTTAAAAACTAGTTTTCATCACCTAAAAAATGACACCTTGTTTCATCAAACAAAAGATACTCTTTTAGACACTAACACGTTTTCTTTAAGTTCTAAATCTACTTTTTTAAAAGACAACGAAAGTTTTAAAATTGTATATAACAATCCAAATATAGTAGCTTTCAAAAGAAGTACTTTCGGGATTTTATTATCGCTATTACCATCCCTTGCTGTTATTTCTAGCTTGTTTTATTTGCTAAAAATCATCAATCAACAAAAAGAATTAGCCACCATAAAAAACGATTTAATTAGTAATATTACACACGAATTTAAAACACCAATCGCCACCGTTTCTGCGGCTATAGAAGCCATTGAGAATTTTAATATTTTAGACGACAAAGAGAAAACAAAAAAATATCTTGCCATGTCTTCTTTTCAATTAAAAAAATTGCATCAAATGGTTGAAAAATTGTTAGAAACTGCTACTTTAGACAGTGAGCAATTATTCTTAAAAAAGGAAACGATTGATGTGGTTGCACTTGCTGAAAGACTGGTTAGCAAACACCAATTATTGGCGAATGATAAAGAATTGTTATTTTCTTCAAACTTAAAACCTATTTATTGTAATATTGATGTTTTTCATTTTGAAAATGTCATCTCGAATTGCATTGATAATGCTGTGAAATATGGCGGAAATCATATAGAAGTTAATATAAATGCTATTTTGAAATCTACAGAAATTACCATTGCTGATGACGGAAGTGGAATAGAAAAAACCCAGCAAGAAAAGATTTTTGATCAATTTTATAGAGTTCCAAAAGGGAATACACACAATGTAAAAGGATTCGGAATTGGTTTATACTACAGTAAAAAAATTATTGAAAAACATGGAGGAAGTTTGTCGCTTTCTTCAAATAAAGAACAAACTATCTTTAAAATAACAATTCCTAATGAGTAAAATAAAAGTACTTTTAGCAGAAGACGAGGCAAGTTTAGGCATGATTGTAAAAGAAAGTTTAGAATCTAGAGACTTTATTGTTTTTCATGCCGAAAATGGCGAAGAAGCTTTAGAAATCTATCAAAAAGAAGCACCCGATATTTTAGTGTTAGATGTAATGATGCCGATAAAAGATGGTTTTACTTTAGCCAAAGAAATAAGACTAGAAAATAAAAGAATTCCAATTATTTTTCTCACGGCAAAATCGCAAACTTCAGATGTTTTAGAAGGTTTTAATCATGGGGGAAACGATTATTTAAAAAAGCCTTTTTCTATGGAAGAATTAATTGTAAGAATTAAAGCTTTACTGCAAAGAATTGAACTAAACACCAATGTAGACAGGATAAAAATTGGCGAATACATTTTTAATTATACCAAACAAACATTGGCCTATTTTGATGTTTTAGAAACGTTAACACACAGAGAAGCACAACTACTTTTTTATCTTGTTGAAAACAAAAATGAAATACTAGACAGAACGTTTATTTTAAATAAATTATGGGGAAATGATGATTTCTTTAATGCCAGAAGTATGGATGTTTTTATTAGCAAACTTCGCAAAAAATTAAAGAAAGATGCAAACATCCAAATTTTAAATATTAGAGGTTTTGGATATAAATTAATCTGTTAATAATTGATACCTTATATTTTTCACTACTTTTGTACCTCTCGTTAATTTTTAGAATTAAAAAATATGCACGTTGCAATTGCAGGTAATATTGGTGCTGGTAAAACCACACTAACCCAACTTTTAGCCAAACATTATAAATGGAAACCACATTTTGAGGCTGTAGATGAAAATCCTTATTTAGATGATTTTTACGCAGAAATGGAACGCTGGTCTTTTAATTTACAGGTCTATTTTTTAAATAGTCGTTTTCGTCAGATATTAGAATTACGAGAAACAGGAAAAAATATTATTCAGGATAGAACGATCTATGAGGATGCGCATATTTTTGCACCCAACTTGCATGCCATGGGTTTAATGACCAATCGAGATTTTGGGAATTATAGATCTCTTTTTGATTTGATGGAAAACTTGGTAACTCCACCAGATTTACTCATTTATTTACGTGCAGACATCTCTACTTTGGTGGGACAAATTCATAAACGAGGTAGAGAATACGAAAACTCCATCAGCATCGATTATTTAAGCCGATTAAACGAACGCTATGAAGCCTGGATTTCTACCTATAAAAAAGGAAAACTATTAGTTATTGATGTGGATAATTTAGATTTTGTTACCAATCAAGAAGATTTAGGATTTGTAATCGATCGAATAGATTCTCAAATTAATGGATTATTTTAAAACTTTGAAACATAAAAAAGAAAAGAGACCGAAAACGGCCTCTTTTTTTTGTGATAAAAAATCACTCATGATAGATAGTTCCCCAACGTATCTATAATATTTTCTGTATTGAAATGAATACAACACTTTAAATACATTGTTTCTGATTTCTATAATAGAACTCTTAAATTTCTCAAATTATAAAATAAAAGAAGTTTTGCTACAATGCATCATTCTTTAAAAATCACTCCTCGTATTGAGGTGTTTTACTACCCATAAACGCCTGCTATCTTCGGTACATTGCATTCTATAAATATCATCAAGCACCTTTTTTTTTATTGCATTTGGCACTTCATATTGAAATACTATTTTCTTAAAAGGATTACTCATTTTCAGAATTCTTCATACGCACTAATCACTTTTTGTTTAGCTCTTTTAACTCGCATTTTAACCGCACTTTCCCCAATATTTAGAGCTTCTTTAATTTCGTGAATATTCATGTCATCTTGATATTTCATTAAAAGAATCATTTTATCTTTAGGTTCTATTAATGACATGGCCTTTGCTAATTTCGCTGATTTTAATTCATATAGCTGCGCATCTTCTATTTCTTGCCAGACATCTTCTTCTTTTATTTGGTCTGTGACCACCGTAACTTTTTCTTTCTTTTTATAATGACTTCTTTGTACGTAATTCACACAAAAATTATAAGTAAAAGAATACAACCATGTAGAAAACTTTGAGTCTCCTCGAAACGTTTTCAATTTCACAAGCAGTCTTACAAAAACATCGTGTGTTAAATCTTCTGCCTCTTCATTACTATTGGCAAAGCCAGAACATTTATTATAAACCACTTTAGAAAATCGATCATATAAAATAGCAACCAATTCTGCGTTGTTTGTTGTTGCAATTTCAAAGACTAATTCTTTATCTGATAATTTCTGTAAAACAATAGCTTCCAATACTTCTCAATTTTAAGACACAAAAAAAGGAAATACGTTACATATTATAATAAAAAAAAGCTAATCAGTAGGTTCTCCTCGTTGAACGTGTATATTTTCACTTTAAAAAAAAATAATACTTTTTGTAACATATATACAAATTCATACGTATAAGAACTTGTAGGCATACATGAATCTTTTAAAACGCACCATAATTT
>JBNMNV010000206.1:0-5900 GCA_051278125.1 Polaribacter sp.
CTTTGCTTAAAAAAGTAATATTTCCGTCTAAAATTTTAGAAACAAATTCATCCACAGTATTTTGTTTTGCCCTACTGCGTTTTATTTTTTCTGCACTAAAAAAACTGGTTGTTTCCGGCTTAGAAACTCCATCGTTTTCATGTAAAGCAGATTGTTTTTTATCCATTGTAAAAGTTAATTTGTAAATTTAAAGATAAATAATCAAATCTTTTTGCAACATCGCTAAAAATGTATCGTCTTTAGAATAAGAATGATTGAATGAAACCAACCAAACAATTACATCAAACGATTATTGACCAATGCAAAAATAATAGTGCAAAGGCGCAAATGCAATTGTATAATTTATATGCAAAAGGGATGTTTTTAGTTGCATTTAGGTATGTAAAAGATAAATGTCTAGCCGAAGATATAATGCAAGATGCGTTTATAAAAGCCTTTAAAAATATCAATTCCTATAAAAATGAAGTGGCTTTTGGAGCTTGGTTAAAAAGAATTGTTGTGAACCAAAGCATAGATCAATTAAAGAAAAATAAGCTAGAATTAGTTTCTTTAAATGAGGAGATTACGATGACGTTAGAGGATGATCATTGGCCAATAGCAACTACTTTTTCTACCGATGGAATCGTACGTGTTATTAATGATTTAAAAGAAAAATATAGATTGGTTTTGACGTTGTATTTACTAGAAGGATATGATCATCAAGAAATATCAGAGATTTTAAATATTACAGAAAACACATCCAGAACTCATTTGTTACGAGGGAAAAAATTATTGAAAGAACAATTAAAAGACACGAGTTATGCAGCAAGATATTAGAGAGAAACTAAAAGAATATAAAGGAGAAAATATAGCGTTATCTGCGAATCACGCAAAGAAGTTTGAAGCATTATTGCAAAAAGAGATGCACGAAAAGAAACTAAAAAAGCGATCTTTTAAATGGTTATCAATTGCAGCTTCAATTGTATTATTAATTAGTTTAGGAATCCAATTTTATCCCACTGAAAATATCATCAGTAATACTGAAACAAGCACTAAAAGTGTTGACAATACAATCACTCTAGGAAATATATCACCAGAATTTAATACGATAGAAACTTATTATGTAAACAGTATTAATATAGAAATCAGTCAGTTAGATTTGTCTGAAGAACATAAAGATATGGTAGATGGCTACCTGCTAAAAATTGCAGAACTCACTAAAGAATATAAAACATTAACCAAAGAGCTGAATACAAATGGGGTTAATGATGCAACTATAGATGCACTAATTAGTAATTTACAATTACGCTTAAAGCTTTTACAACGTTTAAGAAAGCAAATTAATGAACTTACAAATTTAAACACAAAACAAAATGAAACACAGATCATATAAACAAATTATAACTTTTATTGCGATAGGCTTTTTAGGGAGTGCTTTTGCCCAAAGATTTGATAAAAAGTTTACAGAAAACTTTAAAACAAACAAAGATGTAGCGGTTGCAATAAATGCCTCAAATACAGAAATTAATGTTACTACCTGGAACAAAAACGAAGTAAAAATTGATGCTTATATAGAAATAGAAGGTATTTCTAAAGAAGAAGCAGAAAAGTATTTTAAAAGTTGGGAGTTTGAAGCTTTAGGAAATTCTAAAAAAGTAAAGATAACATCTAAAGGAAATACTGGGACTAAATTTAAAAATGGTTTTGTTTTTTTTGACGATATGAATTTCGATTTCAAAATGCCAAATATCGATTTATCAGCAATGGAAAACATAGTGATTCCTGAAATGGACTTTCAGTTTGACTTTGATTTTGAAAATGTTCTTGAGGACATAGATAAAAATATGGGAAAAAATGGAGAGTATGCATTCGTCTTTAATAATGGTGAAAACAAAGTAGAAATCAAAACAAAAGAAGAATGGGAGGCATTTCAGAAAACTAAAGAATATGCAGAAATGAAGAAGAAGATGGAAATGGAAAAGCAAAAAATGAGGAAAAAGCTAACAGAGACCAAGGTCGAAATGAGAAAAAAGGTAAAAGAGTCTCAAGAAAAAATGGCAAAACTTAATATAGTAAAAGTAAAGCAGGAACTATTAAAAACGAAGGAACATCTTGAAAAATTAAAATTAGATTTCAATTTTGATGCTAAATCTGAGGATATAATTATTGATGGCAAGAAAATTAATATCAAAAAAAGATTGGAAATTAAGGTTCCAAAAGGTGCAACTTTCGATTTAAATACACGCCATTGTAAAGTAAAATTACCAAATACAGTGGCTTTTGGTAACGTAAAATATGGCACTTTTGATGTGAACAATTTAAATGGTGGTAATTTAACTGTAGATTATTCTAAAGTAACCATAAACAATTTAAATGCCTGTACTTTATTTTTAAACAACGTAACTGATGCTAAAATAGCATCAGTTACCAATTCAAATTTGAGTTGTAATTCTTCTAGTATAGCTATTAGTGGAGTTGGTGATAAAGTCAACCTAAAAAGTAAGTTTGGAGATATTTCAATATCTAAAGTAAATTCAGATAGCTTCTTTTTTGATTTAGATTTAACCAATTCTGAGGCAATTATTGAAGCTGCAGATTTTCTCATTAACAATTTAAATGTAACTATTAATGCAAATAATAGTGATACTGATTTTTATAAGAAAGTAAAAAATGGAGCACAGTTAACAGGAGATTTTAGAGTTGGTACAAAAAATAATAAGATGAATGTTATTGGTAAATATAGTACGTTAATTTTAAAAAAATAACTTCATATTTCTAAAATAATAGAATTTTAAAATTACCAAACTTCTCACAAATTCCATTTCTTTATTCTTCTTAAAGTACCTATCTTTATGCCCTATAAATAGTCACTTATTTAATGGAACTTTATAAAGAAAATCAACTTAAAATATACAATTCTCTTAGTAAACAAAAAGAGGATTTTAAACCTATCACAGAAGGTTATGTAGGCATGTATGTTTGCGGTCCAACTGTGTATAGTAATGCACATTTAGGAAACGTAAGAACTTTTATGTTTTTTGATGTGATGTATAGATACCTTTTACATTTAGGTTATAAAGTGCGCTATGTGCGCAATATTACCGATGCAGGTCATTTAGAAAATGATGCAGAAGAAGGCGAAGACAAAATTGCCATCAAAGCACGTTTAGAACAAATTGAACCGATGGAAGTTGTGCAGCGTTATACATTAGACTTTCATAATGTATTAAAAAATTACAACTTTTTACCACCAAGTATAGAGCCAACGGCAACAGGTCATATTGTTGAACAGATTGAAATGATTAAAGAAATCATAGAAAAAGGTTTTGCTTATGAGGTCAATGGTTCGGTTTATTTTGATGTTTTAGAATATAATAAAAAAGGTAATTACGGAATTCTTTCTGGTAGAAAAGTAGAAGATCTAATTCATAATACAAGAACTTTAGACGGCCAGTCTGATAAGAAAAATCCACAAGATTTTGCACTTTGGAAAAAAGCAGACGAGCGCCATATTATGCGTTGGCCATCTCCTTGGTCTGATGGTTTTCCGGGTTGGCATTTAGAGTGTTCTGTGATGAGTACTAAGTATTTGGGAGAACACTTTGATATTCATGGAGGCGGAATGGATTTAAAATTTCCGCATCATGAATGTGAAATTGCACAATCTCAAACCTGTAGTGGTGTAAAGCCTGTAAACTATTGGATGCACACAAATATGTTGCTATTAAATAGCCAAAAAATGGCAAAGTCTAGTGGGAATTTCATTTTACCAAATGAAATTTTGTCTGGGGAAAATGATATTTTACCAAAAGCATTTTCGGCTTCTGTTGTTCGTTTTTTTAATATGCAAGCCAATTACAGAAGTATTCTAGATTTTTCAGGTGAAGCTCTAGAAGCATCGGAAAAAGGACATTCTAAATTGATGGAGGCTGTTGCTAATATGGATAAAATTCAAGCTGGTAAAACATCTACTTTTGATGTTCAAAAATGGAAGTCCGATTGTTATGCAGCGATGAATGATGATTTTAACACACCAATTTTAATAGCACACTTATTTGATGCTGTAAAACTAATAAATCAAATAAAAGAACAAAAAGCAAGTTTGTCAGACCAGGATTTAGCAAAATTTAAGGTAACTATGAATGCTTTTGTTTTTGATGTTTTAGGTCTGATGAATGAAACTTCTCAAGGGAATTCAGAAAAAATAAAAGGAGTAGTAGAGCTTCTTATCAAATTAAGAAAAGAAGCAAGAGAAAATAAAGAATGGGCATTATCAGATCAAATAAGAGATGAATTAATTGAACTCGGAATTCAGTTAAAAGACGGAAAAGAAGGAACCACTTTTTCAATAAATTAAGAGATCATTATGAAATGTGAATTATGAATTAGAAGTTCGTTACTTTTTGGAATTTCGATTTTTTATCCAACTTGTATCGAGAACTTTTTAAAGTAAATAATTTAATTTGAAAAAAATACTTTCATATCCGTTCATTATACTCGTTCGGTTTTATCAAGTAGCAATATCGCCATATACACCAGCAACTTGCAGATACAGTCCAACCTGTTCTCATTATACCATAGAAGCATTGCAAAAACATGGTTTATTTTCTGGTGGTTGGTTGGCCTTAAAAAGAATATTTAGCTGTCATCCTTGGGGAGGAAGTGGTTATGACCCTGTGCCGGAAAAAAAGAAATAATTAAAAATGTCATTACGAGGAAGAATGACGAGGTAATTTAGTCTTTAATTCTAGTTTACTTTATTACTTTCGCAGTGACAAAAAGAGAATAGAAATATATGAGTTTTTTAGCAATAAAGTGGGAACCTTCCTTAGGGATCGATTTAGGTTTTTTTGTAGTTCGTTGGTATAGTTTGATGTTTGTAGCCGCGTTTTTGTTGGGCCTACATTTGATGAAAAAAATATATATTAAAGACGAAATTGCCATTGAAAAACTCGACGTCCTTTTTATGTATACTTTTATTTCTATGCTAGTAGGAATGCGCTTAGGGGATGTTTTCTTTTATAGTTGGGATTATTATCAGAACCATTTATTAGAAATAATTATTCCTTTTAAGCAAATAAATGGTACGTGGAAATTTACAGGTTTTACAGGTTTTGCAAGTCATGGAGCGGCAATTGGTATTATTTTAACCATGTACTATTATGCTAAAAAACATTTACATAAACCTTGGCTATTTATTTTAGATAGGTTGGCGATTATGGTGGCTTTGGCTGGTTTTTTTATCAGAACAGGAAACTTTATGAATTCAGAAATCTACGGAAAAGCTACTGAAAGTAATTTTGGTGTTATTTTTAAAAATAATGGTGAAGATTTTGCCAGACACCCAACTCAATTATATGAAGCTTTTAGTTACTTAATTTTATTTTTTGTGATGTGGTATCTATACTGGAAAACAGATAAAAAACAGCAAGTAGGTTTCTTATTTGGCTTGTTTATGGCAGTTTTATGGTCGTTACGTTTTTTTATAGAGTTTCTGAAAGAAGCTCAAGTTGATGGGAGAGAAGATTGGGTTTTTAATGTATTAAATACCGGACAAGTTTTAAGTATTCCTTTAGTTTTAATCGGTTTATGGCTCATGCTTAGAAAAACAAAAAGCACAGAGAAATTAACATAATGAATAAATTAAAAGAACGTTGGGGTATTGAAAGTAATTGGTCAGTTGTTGCAATTTTTGTGGTTTTTGCCGTTAATGGCTCTTTTGCTACTTGGGTTGCAAAACCTATCACTGCTTTTTTAGGACTATCACCAGAAACAATTTCCGGCTGGTTATATTATCCTCTGAGGATTTTATTGATTTTTCCAATTTACCAACTCACACTGCCCATTGTTGGTTTTCTTTTCGGACAATTTAAATTCTTTTGGGCTTTTGAAAAAAAGTTTTTAAGCCGTCTGGGTTTAGG
>JBNMNV010000207.1:0-5871 GCA_051278125.1 Polaribacter sp.
TTTTAAATTATTGTTTTAAAAAGAATATTATTACTGTTTTTAATACAAAAGAATTACTAAAATTAACTTCAATTTTAATGACGGAAAGCAAAAGTTTTCCTCAAAATAAAATAGAAATTGCATTGATTAGAAAAAATTAATGTTTTTAACATCAAGTTAAAAGCCTATGTATTATTTGAAATCGATATTTAACAAATTACTTATATGTTAAAAAAACTACTTTTATCATTTCTATTATTATCGGTTTCTCTTTTTTCTCAAGAAAAAAAAACACTACTAAATGGAAAATTAATAGACACTTTAGGTGCTATAAAAAATGCTAATATTATAAATTTAAATAGCAAGCTAGGTACTTCATCTTCTGATATAGGTACTTTTAAAATCTATGTTTCTTTAGGTGATTCTCTAAAAATTTCGTCTATACAACATCAAACCATGTTTTTAAAAATCAATAATTCTAATTATGACAATAAAATTATTTTAATTCCTTTATTACTTAAAACTTATAGCTTAGATTCATTTGATTTAAAAAGACATAATTTAACAGGTAGGCTTACTATAGATTCTAAAGCTGTTCCTAAAGATAAAAAAGATTCAATATTAAAAAATAATATGGATTTTTCTAACGTTAATTTTAATCATATAGACCTTAGAATAGATGAAAATAATAGAGCAATGCCAGCAGTAACCATTACAGATCCAAATAGTAAATTTGAAGGAATAAATATTATATCTTTTTTTAAATCTAGAAAAGCTAAAAAATTAAAAAGAGAAGCTAAAAAACAGAAAAAAATATATGATTTAGAAGATTTTCCGAATAAAATTATGATTGAATTGGGTGAAACCTTCTTTTTTAAAGACCTTAAAATACCAGAAGAAAATTTTCAGCACTTTTTAGAATATTGCAATATTTTAACTTTGGAACGTTTATATCAAAAAGGTAAACTTTTAGAAGTAATACAAATACTGCAAGATGAAAGTGTTAACTATTTAAAAATAATCAAAAAAGAAAATAAAAATTAGCGTTAATTTTCTGATGGTCAGTAAAAATTTCCGTCAAAACAAAATAGAAATTGCATTTATTAAAAAAAATAATCTTTTTAACATAAGTTTAAAAGCTGTTTTACAAATTTTTATCGGAAAAAAAGCGTATTTTGTTGCTACTATTTTAAACTATGAGCAAAAAATTACTACTACTTATATTTATTTTTTCGATATCAACACAACTGTTTTCTCAAGAAAAAAGAAAACTAATCACTGGAAGGGTCACCGATTCTATTGGCGTAATTAAAAATGCCAACATCATCAACTTTAAAACAAAACAAGGTACTTTTTCTAGTTCAAAAGGCTTGTTCAGAATATTTGTTTCTAAAGGAGATACCTTAAGCGTTTCATCTGTGCAATATGCACCGAAAAAAATCATAATTACAGATACTATTTTAGAGCGAAGAAATATTGATATCGTTTTAAAGTTAGCTACCTATACCCTAAAAGAGTTCGAGCTAAAAAGACACAATTTAATGGGTAGATTGGGTATTGACACAAAAGATGTACCTCAAAACAAACAAGATTCACTGTTACGGAAAGTCATGGATTTTTCTAACATCGACTTTAGCATAGAAGATTATGAGTTGGATGCTATAGACAATGCGAGACCGCCTATCGTAAATACCATGTCAGGTGCTATGCCAATGATTGGTGGTGGAGCGGCTGCAGTAATTCCTTTTAAAGGTTCTGAACGTTTGTGGGCTTTGCGTAGAGATTTAGAATATAAGAAAGCGTTTCCTTATAAAATATTATCAGAATTAGGAGAAAAGTTCTTTTTTGATGAATTAAAAATACCCATTGATCGGTATTTTCATTTTTTAGAATACTGCAATTCTTTCAACATCGAACCGTTATACAAAGAGAATAAACTGTTAGAAGTCATTAAAATTTTAAGAACTGAAAGCGAACCCTATTTGAAGATTATTAAAGAGTGAAAAAAATAATTTTTCTTTTTTTTATAGTTTCATTAAGCTCTTATAGCCAAAAAACAAAACCAGTTTACGGAACAGTTGTAGATTCTTTAGGTTTTGTAAGTGATGCTAATATTTACAATAAAAACTCCAAAATCGGCACAAATTCTACACCAAAAGGAGATTTTAAAATATACTGTAAATTAGGTGATACCTTAATTTTTAGCTCTGTACAGCATCAAACAAAAGAATATATTTTAAACGAAGGTAGCTTTGTAAGTTTTAATTTTAAAATTTATTTAGCTTTAAAAACGTATGAATTAGATGAATTTGAACTCAAAAAACACAACCTTTTAGGGATTTTGGCTTTGGATGTTTCTCAAGTAAAAAATGTTGAAAATGAAATTAGTGCAGTTACGCTTGGCTTACCAAATGCAGGGATTCCGAAACTAAAACCAATTGATAGAAAAATTTATACGGCTAGCACAAGCAATGGTCCAATTCCTTTAGATTTAATTTTAAATACGATTAACGGAACCATAAAAAGTTTAAAAAATCAAAAGAAAATTATTGAAGATAATGCAGATGTTGATGAACTTTACAGCGAATATAAATTTAATTTAGGAGTTGATTTTAACATTATTAAAGAAGATGAATATCGATTTTTATATTATTGTAGAAGCGATTCCACTTTTATTGCTGAACGTTCAAAAACCAAATTTGAATTTATAAACTTCTTAAAATTGAAAGCAAAAGAGTTTAATAAACTAAAAAATGATTAATTTGGCTCCATATTTGATTTTAACAATGATATGAAGTTTAATAAGACATTTTTACTACTAGCATTCATTCCTCTTTTATCTTTTACCGCTCATAAATATTATTTAAGTTTAACTCAGATAAATTACAAAAGTGAAGCAAAATCAATTCAAATTATCATTAATGTTTTTATGGATGACATAGAAACGGCCTTAAATAGCGATTATGCAATCGATTTACAACTCACCACAAAAAAAGAACTAGAAAATAACGATATCTATTTTGAAAAATATTTACGAGAAAAATTAGATTTTAAAGTAAACGGAATTTCGAAAAAATTTAATTACATTGGCAAAGAATACGATGGTGATCTTGTTTATTTTTACTTAGAAATAGAAAACATTGATGCCGTCAATAACATCAATATTCAAAATAATATCTTGACAAAACATTTTCCAAAACAACAGAATTTAATAAAATCTAAAGTGGGTAAAAAACACAAAAGTGTTTTATTAACCAAAGATGAAAATTCTGCCAAACTAGAATATCAATAATCACGTATAATTAAATTTAACCATTCATGAAAAAAATCGGATTTTTATTGTTCTCGCTTGTTTTTGTTGCAAATTCTTTTGCTCAAAAAGCGAAAGAAGGACACACCAACCAAAACAAGTTTAAACAATTAAAGCAAGAGTTACCAACACCAAATTCTGAAAGAACCGCCTCGGGTGCACCTGGTAAAGATTACACGCAACAAAAGGTAGATTATTTTATAGACATTACTTTAGATGATGAAAACACTAAAATTAAAGGTTCTGAAAAGATTACCTATCATAATAATTCATCCGATGAGTTAGCCTATTTATGGGTACAATTAGACCAGAATATGCGAGCATCAGATTCTAAAACGCCAGATATCTCTACCAACTCAATTCCTGAAAAAATGAGTAAAGGTAGGTTTGAAAGAAGTTTCCCTGAAGAACGTTTTGATGGTGGATTTAATATTATGAGTGTTACCAATACAGACGGAAGTGCACTAGCTCATACGATTAACCAAACCATGATGCGTATTAATTTACCAAAACCTTTGGCTGCTGGAAAAACGTTTGAATTTAATATTTCTTGGTGGTATAACATCAACAATCATAGAACTCAAGGTGGTAGATCTGGTTATGAACATTTTACTGAAAATGGAAATAACAATTATGTAATTGCTCAATTTTACCCTAGATTATGTGTGTATGATAATGTAGAAGGTTGGCAAAATGACCAGTTTTGGGGAAGAAGTGAATTTGCTTTAGAATTTGGAGATTTTACAGTAAACATAACAGTACCAGAAGATCATATGTTAGGAGCAACAGGAGTTTTACAAAATGAAAACGAAGTACTTACTAAAAAAGAGCTAAGCAGATTGGAAAAAGCAAGAAAAACTTTTGACAAACCTGTAATTATAAGAACTCAAAAAGAAGCTGAAAAAATCGAAAAGACGAAAGCATCAGGCACAAAAACATGGAAATTCTATGCAGAAAATGTAAGAGATTATGCATTTGCTACTTCAAGAAAATTTATTTGGGATGCTCAGGCTGTAGATATTAATGGTAGAACTGTTATGGCTTATTCTTTATATTCTAAAGAAGCAAACCCTTTGTATGGAGATCATTCTACAAGATCTGTTGTGCAAACTTTAAAAACGTATTCTAAATATACGTTTGATTATCCTTATCACAAAGCAATTTCTGTAGATGGACAAATGGGAATGGAATATCCACAAATATGTTTTAATCCAGGAAGACCAGATTTACCTGATGGAGGATATTCTGATAGACAAAAATACAGAACAATAGGAGTTACAATTCACGAAGTTGGTCATAACTTTTTTCCGATGATCGTAAACTCTGATGAAAGACAATGGACATGGATGGATGAAGGATTAAACTCATACGTACAAATGTTAGCTATGATGGAATATGAAGAAGGATATCCATTAAGAAGAGGTTTACCAAAAAACATTGTAGGTTATATGAGTGGTGATCAATCTAAAATTGCACCTATAATGTCTAAAGGAGATAATGTACATAGTTTTGGAAATAATGCCTATGGTAAACCAGCAACTGCATTATGGATTTTAAGAGAAACTATTATGGGTCATGAATTATTTGATCATGCTTTTAGAACCTATTCTCAAAGATGGATGTTTAAACACCCTACTCCTGCAGATTTCTTTAGAACTATGGAAGATGCTTCTGGTATTGATTTAGATTGGTTTTGGAGAGGATGGTTTTACACTACAGATGTTACCGATATTGGTATTAAAGGTGTTAAGAAATTTCAAACAAAGACTATGGGAGATTCCGTAGAATTTGTTGAAGATACTTCTGAAGGATTAGGTTTTGCAAAGAAAAATGAAAACTCTAAATATCATTATGAAATTACGTATAACAAACCAGGAGGTTTAGTGATGCCAATCATTGTAGAATTTAAGTATAAAGATGGCACCAAAGAAAAGAAAACATATCCTGCACAAATTTGGAGATATAATGATAAGGAAATTACCAAAGTATTTTCTTCATCAAAAGAAATAGAAAGTATTATGATAGATCCAGATTTAGAGACAGCAGATGTAGATACTTCTAACAATAGTTATCCAAATGAAACAGCTAATAAATTTGACAAATTTAAAAAACTAAAAGGATAAACCTAAAAAACTTAAAAAAAGGCAATATGAGTTCATATTGCCTTTTTTTTTTATGATAAAGGTTTGTTAAAATTTTAACATTATTAACAAAATTAATTACTTATTAGTAATTTACACCGCAATTTAAATTTAACTAAAATATGAGAAAAATCGCTTTATTAGTATTCTCTTTTTTCTTTGTTACAGTGGCTATCATAGCACAAGAAAATACAGAAAAAAAGACTACACAACAAGGTCACACAGATCAAAACAAATTCAGACAAATGAAAGATGTTTTGGCTACACCTAACGATCAACGTACTGCTTCTGGTGCACCAGGTCATCAATATACACAACAAAAAGTTGATTATGTGATGGACATTCGTTTAGAAGAAAGCACCAACAAAATTTATGGTGATGAAAAAATTACATACCACAACAATTCTAAAGATTATTTAGAATATTTATGGGTGCAGTTAG
>JBNMNV010000208.1:0-5864 GCA_051278125.1 Polaribacter sp.
ACTTTGTTTCATTCGAAATGACAAATTGAATGCAATAAAAAAGGCTCTCAAATTTGAGAGCCTTTAAATTTTAACAAAGAAGCAGAATTACAATGCCTTTAACCAAGCATCTCGTAATTTTTTCTTCGGATTTGTATCTGGTAGGTCTTCAATAATTAGCTTTTCAATTTCTGTTGAGCCTTTTATAAAGTCACCTTCTAACTTTAAAGTTTCACCATTTCTGATGACTTCAAAAACTAAAGCATCTCCTTCTTGCCATTGCATAGATTTTCCAATAACAATTCTTGCACTTTGCAAGGTAACAGCCTCACCATTTACAGATTTTAAAATATCGCCAGGTTTTACGCCTAAATTAGCTAATGCCGTATTATTTCTTTCTAGAAAGAAAATTTTCTTCTCACTATTTGCAGATATAAATAATTGATTTCCACTATCCATAAAATAAGAAGCATCAATGTTTTTTATTTTATTTGCGACACCAACTTTATTAAAATATTCTGAATAATTAATGGGTACATTTCCTGTTAAGTGATTTTTGAAAAACTCTCCAACAGAAGGATAGGTCATACTTACAATTTCATCAAGAATTTCATCATCTTTAAAAGGTTTATATTGTCCGAATTTGTTCGATAAATCTTTCATTAAATTTCTAATGCCATAAGCTCCTTTGCTTTCTTCTCTTAATAAGATATCTAAACTCATACCAATTAAAGCCCCTTTTTGATACACATTTCCATAATTTTTAGCGTATTTATCTTCTAAAATATGTTTACTCATTTTAGTAAAAGATAGAGTATCATTATAGCGCAAAGAGCTCGCAATTTTAGTTTTCATTTCATCAATAAATTGCTGTTCTGTTATCAAACCTTGATTCACTTGAAAAAGATTTGCAAAATATTCTGTTACGCCTTCATACATCCATAAATGTTTCGACATATTTGGTGTGTTAAAATCAAAAGAATGAATTTCTTCTGAATGCACAGAAAGTGGCGTTACAATATGAAAAAACTCATGAGAAACAGTTCCGTTAATCATTCCGTTTGCAAGTTGTTCTTTAGAATACGTTTCTGGGTATACCACTGTTGTGGAAGATAAGTGCTCTAAAGCACCAAAACTTTGCCATTTATAAATTTCTGGGTCAAATAAATAAACTAAAATATTGTATTCGTTTGTTGTTTTAAATCCTTCTAAAAAGTTAGTTTGCGCTAAGACCATTTTCTTTAAATCTTCTTCCATGTCACTTGCAGCGTGAACATTGTTTGGAGAGTAAACGGCTAAAGAAACATTAACACCACCCACCGTAAAGTTTACCGTATTTAATGGCGCGTACATAATTGGGTTGTCAGATATTTCGTCATATCTACTTGCATAAAAAGTATCAAGAGTATTATTTTCTTTCGTTGTATTTTTATTGATTAAGGACGATGTTTCATACAAATCTTCAGGATGCGTAATAGAAAGATTGTAGGGAGATTCTTTAAGACCTTTAAAATACCCTACAAAACCAGGTAAGTTTAAAAAGAAATTTTTGCCCTCTTCTATGTTTGTTCCTGCCATTACGTATATGTCATGTTCTTTTTCAGAATCAAATGTGTCATCGACCCAATAGGTAATTTTATCCATTTTTTTGGCATTGTTAATTTGCCAAGAATTCGTATCTAATTTAAGAACATTCATTTCATTTCCTTTTTTGTCAAATGCTTTAAAGTCCGTGATGAATTTTCCATAATCGCTCATTGCATAGGTTCCAGGAACAATAGCAGGAATTTGATATACAATCGTATTTTCTTTTATTTTTTGAGGGTTTACTTCAACTTTAACTTTGTCATCAACAACATTGTTTAAGTTGATGGCTACTTCAATTAATTTTAGCTTGTTTGAGTTTATTTTTGAAGTTACACAACTTCCAAAAAAACCAATTGTAATAAATGCAATTAATATTTTTTTCATGTTTTTGATTTGAGTTTTGGCAATATTAAGCGTTTTTTGGCTTGTTTTAAGTTATTTAACAAAACTTTAAAAGGTCTGTAAAAGTGAATTTTAACTGTAAAATTCTTGTAAGCTGGTAAATAATCTTAGCCCTGATTGAACGGCCTGTTTGAGCTCTTTTTTATGCTATAATGAAAGCAATATAGCTATAAATAATAAAATTATGTATAGCTAATTACAGGTGTTAAAATAAATTCGGCATAAAAAAAGCGATTAGTGAAAGCAGGAAATCACTTCAAATAATTAGCGGAAAGGCATTTATAAAATAACTTTTTTCTAATAAAATTGTTCGTATTTTTGCAAAACTATGCAAGAAACTACAAAACATCAATTAACAGATTGGTTACCAACAACAAGCAAGGAAGTGAAAATTCGTGGTTGGGAACAATTAGACGTAATACTTTTTAGCGGTGATGCGTATGTGGATCATCCATCATTTGGGCCCGCAGTCATTGGTCGTATTTTAGAAAGTTATGGTTTAAAAGTAGCCATTGTGCCACAACCCAGTGTGCATGATGATTTGCAAGATTTTGAAAAATTAGGAAAGCCGAGATTGTTTTTTGGTTGTACTGGAGGATGCATGGATCCGATGGTGTCTAATTATACGGCAAGTAAAAAACGAAGAGATAAAGATGCATACACACCAAATGGTGATAAAGGTTTTAGACCTGATTATGCAACTTCTGTGTATTCGAATATATTAAAAGATAAATTTCCAGATGTTCCTATTTTAATTGGCGGAATTGAAGCTTCTTTAAGAAGAGTAACACATTATGATTACTGGTCTGATAAACTATTGCCAACAATTTTAGAAACTTCTAAAGCCGATATGTTGGTGTACGGAATGGGAGAACAACCTTTGCGAGAAATCGTAACTTTATTGCAAAAAGGAGTGCCGTTTTCTAGTTTAAAAAACATCAAACAAACGGCGGTTTTAATCGATGAAAATAATGAAAAATTACCGGTTGTAAATGATTGGGATGATGTTACTATCAATTCTCATGAGGCTTGTTTAGCTGATAAAAAAACATTTGCTTCTAATTTTAAGACGATAGAACAAGAGTCAAATAAATTAAAGGCAAGAAGAATTTTACAGGAAGTAAAAGGTAGAACTTTGGTTATCAATCCACCTTTTCCTACCATGACAGAAAAGGAAATTGATGGTTCTTTTGATTTGCCTTTTACGCGTTTACCGCATCCAAAATATAACAAACGTGGACCAATACCTGCGTTTGAAATGATTAAATTTTCAATTAATATTCATAGAGGATGTTTTGGTGGTTGTAGTTTTTGTACCATCTCTGCGCACCAAGGAAAATTTATTGCGAGTAGAAGTCAAGAATCTATTTTAAAGGAAGTTGATAAAGTAGCGAGCATGCCCGATTTTAAAGGGTATTTATCTGATATTGGTGGCCCTTCTGCGAATATGTATCAGATGAAAGGAAAGGTGCAATCTATTTGTGATAAATGTGTTGCGCCAAGTTGTATTTCGCCTGTGATTTGTTCTAATTTAGATACTTCTCACAAACCTTTAACGGATTTATATCAAGCGGTTGACAAGCATCCCAAGATAAAAAAATCTTTTATTGGAAGTGGAATTCGACATGATATGTTGGTACCTGAATTTAATAAAAATGCAGATCCAAAAGAATTGGATGCTTATACAGAAGAGGTCATGACCAAGCATGTTTCAGGACGTTTAAAAGTAGCTCCAGAACATACTTCTGATCCTGTATTAAAGTTGATGCGAAAACCTTCTTTTAAGTATTTTCACATGTTTAAGGAACGTTTTGATAAAATTAACATCAAGAAGAAATTGAACTTACAATTGATTCCGTATTTTATATCAAGTCACCCAGCAAGTGAAGTAGAAGATATGGCAAATTTGGCAGCAGAAACCAAAGATATGGGCTTTCAGTTAGAGCAAGTTCAGGGCTTTACACCAACGCCAATGACGGTTGCAACGGTTATTTATTATTCAGGATACCATCCTTACACTTTAAAACCAACAAAAACTCCGAAGACTAAAAAGGAGAAAGAAGATCAACATAAATTTTTCTTTTGGTATAAAAAAGAAAATAAAGAATGGATTAAAAATACGCTGAACAAAGTTGGTCGTTCTGATTTATTACAGGTGTTGTTACCAGAAAATAATTCTTGGAAAAAGAACAAAACGACGCATAAAACCGCGCAGCATACTTTTGATGATGCGATTCCTTTTAATAGAAGAAAGAAAAAAGTGAGTAGAGCTCCTAAAAAGAGGAGGTAGTTTTTTTACCGAATTAATTGGAGATGTATGATAAGGTTAAGTAAACAATATTGAAGTAATTTCTATTGTTGTATGAATAATTTTCAAAATTTAAAACTTATTTAAATTAATTATTATTCTGTTTCTTGGCTCTTATCATCAACATACCAAAAACTTATTTCCTCATTATTTCTGTCTTGATCTCTACTTTTTCCTAATTTTATTAAGAGTTTGTTAGCAGCTTCAGTATCAGCTTTGTTATAGGTAACTAAATCTAAACGAAGTTCTTTTTTAAGAATTAAATTTTCGGGAATGATTAAGTCTGCATGATAATCAATACTAAAAATCTCTAAGTTCTTCATGTTTCCAATTTCATTGGGTATTTCTCTGATAGCATTGCCATGAAGACCTAAGTGGGCAATATATTTTAGGTTTTTAAAGTTTTCTGGAAACTTCTTTAGGTTACAATTTATCAAATTAACGTACCTTAATTCTTTAAGGTCTAGAATACAACTTGGGAAGCTTACATTCCCTTTAATATTTAAAAAGTTAATAGAATACAATTTATTTAGTTTGCAAATACTACTTGGAATTTTATCTATTGTTATGTTTTTTGCGCCCAAGTAACTTACATTAGTAAGCGCACCAATAGATTCTTGAATGCCATTATAAGCTGGGTTTATTAAGAAAAGGCTTTCAATATCAGGACACTCTTTTAAAGCAGTAGTAATATTTGTAGCACATTCTATATCTTCTATAAACGTGTATGCATCTGTAATAGATTGGCCATTCTTGTTTTTATAGTTTGTAAAATCAATTTTTTTATATTCATCAAGTTCAAAATATTCTACATTGTTGATGGGAGATGTTATATGCAAAACGCCCTCGTTAACCTGTCCTATTACTTGGCTATAAAAAGAATCTCTTTGATCATTTACATTAGTTGATTTTTGTTTTTTTTGTAGTCTTCCATCCACAGAAATCCTTAAATCAAATTCATTATTGTTTTTAAATTCCTGTAGATTCGCTTTTTTAATTTCTCCAAGAGCAACAGTTTCTAGAATTAAATCGGTTTGCATTTCATGAAAATATCTTCTCTCAGAGCTATTGCTAATAATATCACTTGCAATTATCGAAGCAACTCTTGCGCTGATGACGGTTGATTCTAGATACATAGTAAACGGACTAAAAGCTTTTCTGATACGATAGTAAAGCACATCAGAAGTGTTTTTAGGTGTAAATATTTCGATTTTGTTTAAATCGGCAGTAGTAATAAACGGACTCTTATTTTTTTGATATTCAATTATTTTTGGTTGCACTGAAAGTACAGAATCCATTTCTGTAAATAAAGAATGATAACTTTGTCTTAGTTTTATATTTATGGTATCAGCCTCTTTATTATCATATATAATATAGGCAAAGTAAGGGTCATTTCTTTCATTCTTAATCATGCCAATTTTACTTTTTTTCTTTTGTTTTATACCCCAACTAAAATCATCGTGCTTAAAAGAAACAATTTCAATAGTAGTTGTGCCTTCATTATTTATGACCAATTGTAATAACATTAAAACACTTATTACAATGCCATAAGGAGCTAAAAGACGCAGTTCAGAATGGTTGTTTTCTG
>JBNMNV010000209.1:0-5749 GCA_051278125.1 Polaribacter sp.
CTGTTTTTTAGTTGCCAACCTAAATTAATGTATGTGTTTGCAAAGTTTTCTATGTCATTAATCTGTTCAAATATTTCACCAGCTTTTAAAGTATTTTTGATAGAAAGTACTGCTTTTGAAGAAAAATAATATGCTAACGATTTAGCTGCGTACGCTTTTGCTAACGATTTTTCATCATCAATTTTTAGTGCTATTTTTTCTGCTTTTTCAGAAAGCAAAAGATATTTTTTAGCATCTATTAAAGCTTTGTCATATTCAATTTTTAAAATGGTATCTAAAAATTGTTTGCTAGGAATTTTATTTTCTAAAGCTAAAATTGCATCTAAGTAATTTATATTTTGACCAACGATAGTTGATGAGATAAATAAGAATATAAAAAGCAATTTTTTGTTCATTTTTAAAAGAATAACTTTATTTTGAATGGTAAGTTAAAAAAATTCAGACAAAGTGAAATCAATATTAAAGATATTAACTCTAATTTTTAGTAATTTTTTCTGAATAGACCTGTCTAATTCTTGCACTTTTTTTGGTGTATTTTTTAATCTTATAGCAATCTTTTTTTCAGATGCTAATTCAACGTACAACAATTCTAACCTTTTAGTTTCTTGATATTTTAAATATTGATACTTTTTTGAAAACCAAAAAAGTATCAATAAAACAGAGGGAACCATAATTAGAGGAATTAGATATATGTTGTCAGATAATATGTGCATTAATTTGTTAGTGGCTATAAAAGATAAAAAGTAATTATGTTCTCTTTTTCACGAATCAGAATAAAAACTTTTAAGGCTTTTTAGATGTTTTAAAGGAGATGGATGACGTTTTTGTTCCTAAATAGCCAAACTGTAGCCTTAAAAACCATCTTTATATTATTAACGATCATTAAACTGACCTAACCATTTACCATCTTCTGTGGATGAAATGTTTATTTCATTTAAGGCTCCATTACTTTCAGAAACATCATAAGATATTTTGTCTCTACAAGTATCTCTAAATTGAACTTCAGTTGAGCCAGATGTTGTTAATCTTGGGTTTTTTATAGTAATACATTCTTTTCCATCAACTTCTACGGTTAAAACATTATTCATTAGTGTAAACGTAGCTTTAGTTCCTTCTGGAAAAGGAGAAGCTACATCTGGAAAGTGCATTGTTAAAGAGTAAGATCCTTCAATGGAAGTTGCTGCTGTTCCTGCAGTATCACTGGATGTTAACGTATATTCACAAACTGTAGCGCAACTTCCAGAAGAAGTATTATCATTATTTGAACAGGCAAAGAAAGCCATGGCTGTAAAAAGAGTAAAGGTGATTTTTTTAAGTGATTTCATAAGATTTATTGTTTATAAGTTCTTCTACAAATCTCTATAAATAATTAACAAAAAAAATACGGTAGATGCCGTACTTTTTTCCTTTTCAAAGAATTTAATTATTAGTTTTTTGGAGCACTAAATTTTCCTTCTGTAACTTCTTTTCTGTCCGAAGGTCCATTATAACCCAGAAATGTAAAAGTGCCAGAAACTGTTGTTGCAGAATCTTCTGTAATTTCTATGGTTCCTGAACCAATATCAAAAGTAGAGGTCCAGAATGCAACAGGTGTTATCGTTCCATAAGAAAGTGAATTTAAGTTAGAAATTGCATCTCCTGTTTTGTATGTTCCAACACCTAAATAGCTTGAAATATTAATCCTTATAACTTCTCCACTAGAATTAGAGCCTTGTATTGCAGCTATACCATTTGTTACCGTTGCACCAACGGTTGCTGATAATGAGGTAAAAGTTGTGCCCGCTACTTTTGCATTTAAAGAGCCTTCGCCTGAAAGACCTAAGTCATCATCAGTAGAATTACCACAAGATATTAATACTGAAAGGCACACAAATAATATTACGTTTTTTAATTTTTTCATGGTATTTTACTTTTTTTCTAGGTTTAAGTTTTTATAACACTATTATTTATTTTACAAAAGAAATAAATTTATCAGTTGCAGAATTTATGTAATAATCAATTGCTTCTCCCACACCATTATAATATTTTGCTGTATCAAAGTCTATAGTCTGCATTTTTTTTAATTCTGCAGAAGGAACATTAAATACCTTATAATTACCTACTTGAGCACCATTTAAATCTTGATTAGCAGATTTTACTGCTTTGTATTTTTTCTTTGGTAAAACGCCTTGAATTGCAATCTCTTTTTTAATAGTAGCCATATGCCAAGCTTGATATTTTAATCCTGTTTTATAACCAATATCATAATTAGTAGAAACTGTATTGTATTTGTCAAATCCTAATTTACTTTTAGTTTGTATGGTTGTTTTACCAATTCTTAGGTTAGGTTTTGCAACCACTTTTGCAATACCACCAAATGTTTTAACTAAAGCTTTACTACCCTGAGATTCTCCATCTTCTGCAAAAGGAATAATAATGTTTACTCTAGCTACAATAGTTCCGTCTAATTGTTTAGAAGTTTTTAATGTTGTATTAAAAATTCCATATCCTTTACTTAAAAAGGTTTCCCCAGTTGGTGTAGTAGAAATAAAACCTTGATAATATTCTGTTGGTTTACCACCAGTATGAATTTCAGCATTTACGTAATAAGAATGATTTTTAAAATCATTTCCAGTTAAAATGGTAAAACCAGCATTCTTCAATTTATCTGTATATTCCTTATAAGTTTTATCAGTAATTTTTTGTAGTTCTTGAGGGTCAATATTTCCTAATCCTAAAAACAAAGCTGCTTTAGCATCACCTAAATAACCACCTCCAAGTTGCCTACCTCCATGTTTCTTTTTTGTTTTAGCATAAATGTATTGATAGCTTATTGTAAACTGTTCGATAAAAATTTTCTTATCTCCATTATTGAACTTTTTTTGACCATAGCCTCCATAATTTAGTTTAGATTTTTCTACTTTTTGGGCATTTAAAGGGCTAAAAGCAAACATTAATGTGATTAATAAGAAACTTGTAATTTGTTTTGTATTCATAATTTTATAGATTTATTGGGCGTTATTTTGTCCAAAATTCTATAAAATATAAAGTGTATACAATACGTCAAATGCCGTATTTTTAGAAATTAATAAAAGAAAACTGTTGTTGAATTTTTTCCTTTTTTAATTCTAAATTTTTTAAAAACTGTTGATTTTGTTCAGATTTTTCATTAAAAGGTCTGTGTAGAATTCCTTTTTGAATCGTATCTACTTCTTTCATGGTCGATGCTGTTTCAGAAGAAAACCAAGTATCCACGAATTTTTCCCAAATATAATTGATGGCAGTTCTATTTGGATGCAACATGTCTTCTGTATAAAAACGGTAATCTCTTAATTCATCCATCATAATTTCATAAGAAGGAAAATAATAAGTGTTTTTTCTACGATCGATAACAGCATGAATGGCAGCAATTAAATGAGCCTTACTTAGAGTATTTTCTATAAAACCATCTTTTAAATGTCTTATAGGAGAGACAGTAAATACCACATTTATATCTGTATTGACAGATTTTAAAACAGCAATTATGGCGTCTAAACTTTTTAAAATTTCATCAACAGAAATCAATTCCTTTAAGAATTTTTTTTGTGGAATTTTATGACAGTTCGCCACAATTATATCGCTTTCTATAAACCTGTACACCCAAGAAGTGCCTAATGTAATAATGATATGAGAAGCTTCTTTTAGCTTTTTATTGGTGGATAATATTGCTGTATTTAAATTGGTTAAAAGTTTATTTTTATCAGCAGAACTAGTGCTAGAATGGGCATCAAAACAATGCCATCGTTCGTTTTGGAAAATGATGTCTTTTTCTGAATATACTTTTTCATTGATAGCATTTGTAATAAAAGTTTCTATGGCTTTTGGATGAAAAAGGATTCCAAAGGGATTCTGACTAGCTTGAAATTTAAAGTAATTTAATTGATGACCCATATTTTCTGAAAAACAAGAACCCAACAGCAGTAATTTTGAATGGTAACCTATAGGGTTTCTAGCTTCTTTACTTATAGGTATTTGAGTTTGTAGTTTCATTAATTATTGTTCAAAAAGTTTAACAACTTAAAAGTGATTCAATTTGTCTAGAATTTCCGTAAAACTAGGACGTAATTTAACGTTAGGACTTGTACATTCACTAATTAATTCTTGCCATTTGGTCAGCAGATTTTTCTCAAGTTTGTTTTCATCTACTAAATTCCAAAGATCCTCTAATAAACATCCAAATGCCCTTACCTCAATTCGTTGAATATGGTGTGCTAAAGTTGAATTTACATCATAAAATGCGGCTGCCCCAAAATCTCCAAAAAGACATTTTCCTTTGACATTGACCAATATATTATGAGCATACAAATCTCCATGATTAATTCCCCGGTTATGCAATTGTGCAGCAACAGAAGCAATACTTTTCGCAACCTTAAGTGATTCTTTAGCCGTAAAAACGGTTTTTTCATCAAAAACATCTCTTGTGCAAGTTTCCAAACTAGGCGGGTTTCCTAAATTGATAAAGGAAGGAGAAATGAGCTTCATAACTAGACCACTTTTCTTTTCAGGATGCTCTCTAATCTTTCCTAAAACTTCAATTAAATTTTTATGAGATCCTGCCGATATTGAAACTTCCATCTCATCCTCTGGTAATCCGTCGCTTGTCATGTCGCCTTTAAAAATTTTTACGGCTACATCTTCTTTTTTTAATTTCCAATGTGCTCTTGAAATCATGCCTGAGGCACCTTCTCCAAGTTGCTTTTTAATGGTAAAATCATTCCAATGAAAGGAGTCGAAATCAGTATTTTTTGGAATTTGATGTGAAGCAGGATTTCCACCAAAAGCAACCCAAGATAATTTTGGTAGTTCGAATAACCACTTCGGAATTGATTGGAGTTTGTTTGCCGAAATTCTTAAAAGTTCTAAATTGACGCAGTTTGCCATTTCAGAAGGTAATGCTTCAATTTGGTTGCCTGCTAAGGTACATTTTTGCAGCCAAAAACAAGTCCCAATACTTTTTGGTATTTTTTGAATGCGATTATTGGTTAAAATTAACCATCTTAATTTTGATGGAAAGGCATTTTCTGGAACGGTATGAATTTGATTAGATTTAAAGCCAATCATCGTCAACTGAGGACATTTTTGGAGGACTTTTGGGAATTCTTCGAAGTTATTACGTTCGAAAAATATAATTTTTAATTGCTGTAGTTGAGAGATACTTTCAGGTAGCTCAGATAAATGGTTGTCCGATAAGTCTAAAATCTCTAAAGTTTTTGCAAGCGATAAGATTTCTTCTGGAAATTGCTTTAGACCACAAGCCAGTTTTAATCTTTTTGAACCAACTAGGCTTCCTGATCTTAATTCTTCTAAAGTGTTTTTCATGCATAAAATAATAGTTTGCGAATATAACTATTATTGCACCTGATTATCAGCAGAGGACAACGAATTGTTATATATGCTTAACAATTACTGATTATCAAATAGAAATAAACTTGTTCTCCAGATTCCGATACTCGAAAGTATTAGTACAATGATAATGATCGAAACTATTAGAGCAAATATCAATTTCTGTCGATTTGTTTTCAAATTAACGTATTTAAAAATTACACCAAATAATCTTTTGCTCTTTCTAAAGCTTTAGGAATTCCGCCAGGATTTTTGCCACCGGCAGTAGCAAAGAAATTTTGACCACCTCCGCCACCATGTATTAGTTTTCCTAACTCTCTCACAACAGTTCCTGCATTATAACCGCGCTCATTTGCCAATTCTTTAGAGATGTAACAAGTTAGCATTG
>JBNMNV010000210.1:0-5723 GCA_051278125.1 Polaribacter sp.
GAAGATTTGATTTTGCGAATGATGCTATAAACGATCTCAAAGAATTAAGAGAATTACTTTTTATGGCAATTTCCGATCAAGACCCAAGCGACGCCGCTAGGATTGTATTGGATTATAAATTGTCTGACCATTTAAATGAAGGACAAATAGACTCTCTTTCTTATGAAATGTTAGTTGATAAAATTTCTGAAGAGTACCCAAGAATTGGTTTACACAAAACACTTTTTTGTGTAAATCAGCTTTTGTATAAGGCTTTTAACGGAAAATTTCCAAACACAAAAGCTACGATTGTAGATTTTGAAATATTTCCTAAAAAAAATGCTGATGAAACCATTACAAAAGAAATTGCGTTAAAATGTTTTACTCAAAATTTAGACAGTCATAATGTGATTCTTCGATTATTTGGAAAGCAATTAGACGGAGAGGAAGAATTTGAAGAAGCAAATGATATTATTTGGGATTTGAAAAAAAATGAAACCGGCTATAGGATCACCACCTCTGAATATTTTATGAGCAAGGATGAATTTTTGAAACCAGAATTTGATAGTGAGATTGATTTTTTTTCAGAGGAATAAAGAATTTCTTGAAGCGAACTATCCTCGAGGCAGAGCCATAGACGTACCTGCCTACCGACAGGCAGGTTTCGCTCGTTTCATTTTGACCTAAAAAGGTCAAAAACCAAAATTCTATTATTTAGATTCCCGTTTTCACGGGAATGACAATTTCAACGGAAACCCCGACGCAGAGCATCGAGGAATTCTTTTCGATTAAATAACGATCTAGAAAATCTAAAGGTACATCAGTAGTTGATTCAATATTGAGAATAAGGCCAAAACAAAAAGCTATTCACGTATTCATGTAAATTTCAAGTAGCACAGAACTTCAAAAGATAAAACCCAAAACATATCAATGTTTTGGGTTTTAAAAATATGCTGAATTTTATGTAAAATATTTTACTTTAAAATAAAAGATTCGTTTCGCTAGTTCCTTTCAAATATTCCCAAAAAAAAGGAAATAACTGGAAATATAGCTTCATTAATAGTACGTAAATCTTCTCACTTTTGCAATGTGTTTCGCCAAACGCATTACTTGATGCGAATATCCGTATTCATTATCGTACCAAACATAAAGCACAATGGTTTCGCCGTCTGTAATCGTGGCTTTACTATCAAAAATTGAAGGCGCTGTTGACCCAATAATATCTGAAGAAACCAATTCATTGTCTAATGAATATTTAATTTGTTCCACTAAATCTCCTTCTAGAGCATTTTGTTTTACAATCGCATTTATAATATCTGTAGTAACTGGTCTTCTTAATTGTAAACTTAAAATTGCCAAAGATCCATTTGGTACCGGCACTCTAATGGCATTAGATGTTAATTTACCTTCTAAAGCTGGCAATGCTCTTGCTACCGCTTTACCCGCTCCAGTTTCTGTAATCACCATATTTAAAGCTGCGGCTCTACCTCTTCTTGATTTACTATGCATATTATCCACCAAATTTTGATCATTGGTATATGCGTGAATTGTTTCTAAATGCCCTTTTTTAATTCCGAAATTATCTTCTAAAACCTTTAAAATAGGCGTGATTGCATTCGTTGTGCAAGATGCCGCTGAAAAAATATCGAACTTGTCAGGATTATATTGGTTATGATTAACACCATGCACAATATTTGGAACTCCTTTTGCCGGAGCTGTTATTAAAACTTTGCTGGCTCCTTTTGCTTTTAAATGCCTACTTAGTTCTGCATCATCTCTAAAAGCACCTGTATTATCGATAATTAAGGCATCTTGAATTCCGAATTCTGTGTAATCTATTTCTTCCGGATTGTTAGCTGAAATCATAAAAACGGTTGTTCCGTTTATAACTAAAGCTTTGTTTTCTAGGTCTATTTGTACGGTCCCTAAAAAATCTCCGTGAATTGAATCTACATTTAATAAAGATGCTCTTTTTTCTAAAACAGCCTGTGTAATTTCTCCACGAGTTACAATAGCTCTTAAGCGTAATTGAGAACCTTTACCCATTTTAGTCATGAGCTCTCTTGCCAATAAGCGACCAATTCTACCAAAACCATATAAAACAACGTCTTTAGGTATAATATTTTTGGCTTCGGTTGCATTTTTTAGTTTCTTTTTAATAAAAGCAACTTTATCTTCGCTCCCTTTTGGATTTAGATAACATTCATAGGCCAACTTACCAATATCTAGCTTAGAGGATGGCAAATCTAACTGTTGAATTGCTTTCGCAATGCTTAACGCATCTAAAATTGTGATGGGTTTGTTCACAAATTCTTTTGCATAATTAATTAAATTTAAAATTTCACTTGCTCTTTTATCTACAAGTGGGTTTCTAAACATAATCAATTCAATAGATTTATCATACCATAAATCGTGTACAATATTTATAAATTCTACGGTAGCTCTCTTTGTTAGTGCTTGAGCAGTAAGTTCTTTTTCGTAATTTAAAATTGATGGCATAGTTTGATTAATTTAAATTTTTGACAAAAGTATTTCTTTTTTTGAAAACACGAAATCGATTTCGCTGAAATTTTTAAACAAAAAAAATCCTGATTTTTATTTCAGGATTTTTAAATTTAAAGATATATATTTATCTGTAGGTATATCGTTCTTTTTCTCCTTTAGGATTTAACATTTCCAAGGTAACTCGGTAATTACTAATTCCTAACTTGTCCAAAAGAATTGCTGTTTCTTTTGCATCTTTTACGGCTGTATCATTAACTTTAGTGATCACATAATTTTTAAGGTTTTCATCTTGATTGTCCTTACCCGTTCTAATAATTTTTACACCAGCATCAACCTCTAATGTTTTCAATTCTTTTTTAGTTAAATCTTTTAATTCCCACTGGAAGACAGATGCAATATATCTTTCGATAGATTTAGATAATTTTACTTTCTTTATCAAGGTTTCTCCATTTCTATCGATCGTTACATCTACATATTCTCCGGGTCTTTTTGCTGTTAATTGTCCTTTTAAGTCAGAAAATTTCTTAATTTTCACCTCGTTAATTTTCTTTATAATATCACCGGATTGCAGACCAGAGTTTTTGGTGTTTTCAGTTTCTTCTACCACTCCGGCTACTTTTACACCTTCTTCAGTATACTTTGTATCCACATTAATTCCTAAAATTGCTTGTTGTACTTTTCCAAACTCTAAAATATCGTTAATAATTTTCTTAGCAATGTTAGAAGGTACTGCAAAAGAATAACCGATAAAAGAACCTGTTTTTGAAGAAATTGCCGTATTTATCCCAATAAGTTCTCCCCTTGTATTTACCAAAGCACCGCCACTATTTCCAGGGTTTACCGCGGCATCTGTTTGTATAAATGATTCAATGTTCCTATTTCCCTCTAGATCTCTTCCCTTTGCAGAAACAATTCCTGCTGTCACTGTTGATGTTAAATTGTACGGATTACCAACGGCTAGCACCCACTCGCCAATTTTAACAGAATCTGAATTTGCAAAAGGTGTATAAGGTAAATCCATATCTGCATCTATTTTTAACAATGCTATGTCATTACTTGGGTCAGTTCCTATTAACTTTGCTGGATATTTTTTTTGATTATTTAATGTAATTTCAATATTGCTTGCATTCTCAATTACATGGTTATTCGTAACAATGTAACCATCTGCAGAAATAATGACTCCACTTCCTGTACCTACTTGCTCATATTGCCTAGAGCCACTGCCGCCTCCGTAAAAAAGTTCTGCCCAAGGATTCGTTTGTGTCCTTAATGCTGTATTTTTTACATGAACTACCGAATGAACTGTTTTTTCCGCTGCAACCGTAAAATCTGTAGTTGCTTCTACCGAGGCAACATGTTTGGACGTTGGATTGTAATTTGTATTTACTGTTTCAATCGGATTCTTTGACGTATTATCAATTACTACTTGTTTGTCGAATAGCATTTTGTAACCACCTAAAGTAAGTGCTCCTCCTAAAATTGCCATACCTAGAAAACTGAATGCTTTTTTCATTTTTAATAATTTAATTTAAATTATGTTACTCAAAGATACACTTTTAACGTTTTAAGAAATGTTGTTTAACTTCCATTTAACTTACTTTAACCCGGCTTTAACAGTCTTTTTTTACTCTTGAAAAATGTATCTTTGTTGCATGAATTTGAACTTTTACAAATATCAAGGAACCGGGAATGATTTTGTGATGATTGATAACAGAACAAAAATCTTTCCAAAACAAAATACTGACATTATTTTACGAATTTGTGACAGACATTTTGGTATCGGCGCAGATGGAATTATTTTGATTGAAAATGATGAGCAGTTCGATTTTAAAATGATTTATTTTAATGCGGATGGAAGCCAGACGTTTTGCGGAAATGGTGCCCGATGTGCTGTTGCTTTTGCAAAAAAACTGAATCTTATTGATGACAAAACTACTTTTTTGGCGGTAGACGGATCACATTTTGCGGAAATAAAAAACGATATTATTTCATTACAAATGATTGATGTAGATGAAATAAAAGTAGATGATAATGCTGTTTTTATGTATACAGGAACTCAACATCATATAGAAATAGTTGATGAACTAGAAACCTATCCTGTTTTTGAAAATGGTAAAAAAATTAGAAATTCTTATAAAGATCCTGGAAGTAACGTAAATTTTGTGCAACAATTAAATGACCATACTTTTAGAGTAAGAACTTATGAGAAAGGCGTTGAAAATGAAACAATGGCATGCGGAACCGGTGTTACTGCAGTGGCCATAGCCATGCATAAAACGAATAAAACAAGAAGTAACGTCGTTTCTTTACCTGTTGAAGGCGGTCTTTTAGAGGTTTCTTTTGAAGAAAAAAATGGCATTTACAGAAATGTATTTTTAAAAGGTCCCGCTCAATTTGTTTTTAAAGGGGCTATTTTTATTTAGTTGTATTTAGCATGTTTTTTAATTTATCACATTATTTTAAACCGTACACTGTTTTTCTATGAATTTAAAAGGTAAACAAATAAACTTAAGAGCTTTAGAACCCGAAGATTTAGAATTTCTATATCAAATAGAAAACAATGAATCTTTTTGGGAAGTAAGTCATACCCAAAAACCATTTTCCAAATATATTCTAAAACAGTATTTAGAAAGTGCCCATTTAGATATTTATGAAACGAAACAACTACGATTTTTAATTGAAGAAGTATCCACGAAAAAACAATTGGGTATGATTGATATTTTTGATTTTAATCCGCAGCACAAAAGAGCTGGAATTGGTATTTTAATTCATCCTGATTTTCAGAAAAAAGGGTTTGCGTCAGAAGCGCTATCACTCTTAATAGCATACTCTTTTTCTCATTTACAATTGCATCAGTTGTATGCTGAGATTACTGCAGATAACATGAAAAGTATGGTATTATTTAAAAAATATAATTTCTCTAAAATTGGTGTTAAAAAAGATTGGATTTTATCCCAAGGAAAATTTAAGGATGAAATTTTATTTCAATTGATAAAAGTGTAATTTTGCAACTGCGATTTAAATTAGAAAACAATTGAATAAGAAAATTATTTACTTACTAACGTTCTTTATCATACTTGGAGGTATTTTAGGATATAATTATTATCAAAAAATATTTGGAAAAGCAATCACAAAAAACAGTGAACTTTTTATCTATGCTTCGGATAATTTGATAGAGGTTCAAAAGAAAATTTCTGAAGTCTCTAATAAACCGAATACTTTTCTTTGGGTTGCAGCCA
>JBNMNV010000211.1:0-5722 GCA_051278125.1 Polaribacter sp.
TCTTCTGCTTGTTTTTCTCCGAGATTTAGAATTTTACTCGGAACTTCACCATATAAATTCCCGGTTAAAACAATAATATCTTCTTTGTATTTTTTGATAACTTCTCGATCAATTCTTGGAACGTAGTAAAAACCATCTACGAAAGCAATTGAAGACATTTTTGCTAAATTGTGATATCCTTTTTTGTTTTTTGCTAATAAAACAACTTGATATCCATTGTCTTTTACGGATTTGTTCTTATGATCTTCACACACATTAAACTCACAACCCACAATCGGTTTCATGGGAGTTGCTGCAGTTTTATTATGGTTTAAAATAGCACTCACAAAATGAAAGGACGCCATCATATTGGCAGTATCTGTCATGGCAACTGCTGGCATATTGTCTTTTGCAGCAGCAGCTACAAGATTACCAATTTGCATGGTAGATTGTAAAACAGAATATTGTGTATGATTATGCAAATGCGAAAATTGTACGTTTTCTAATTCCGCCAAACCTACAGAGGTAGATTTTGTAGTTACGTTGTCTTTTAATTTCTCTAGACGTTTGCGAATTTTGTCACTTTCTTTCTTTAGGTTGATATGTTTTAAACCAATAACCTGAATCGGTTTTGGATTGGCTTTCGAGAAATTTTTGAAATAATCTGCATCAACATCTAATTGTTCTTTGGTAAACTCTCGAATACGAATTAACTCTAAAAAACAGCGAGTTGTTGCCTCTACATCGGCAGTTGCATTGTGGGCTTCACCAAATCCAGTGCCAAATAAATGATTGTGTAATTCGGTTAAGGTTGGTAACTTAAATTTTCCGCCACGACCTCCAGGAATCTGACACATGGATGCCGTTTTTTCTGTACACGTATCTAGAATTGGGAGGGAAGTTAGGGTATTTTCAACACCTAATCGATGGAATTCACAGCCCATGATATTGATGTCGAAATTCAAATTCTGACCTACAATAAATTTGGTCTTGCTTAAAACTTCATTAAATAAGCGTAAACCTTCGTCTAAATTAATTCCTTGTTCTTCAGCTAATTCTGTGGAAATTCCGTGAATTCTCTCGGCATCATAAGGAATGTTATAGCCTTCTGGTTTAATGAGAAAATCATTATGCTCTAAAATATTTCCCATTTCATCATGCAGTTGCCAAGCAATTTGCACACACCTTGGCCAGTTATCTGTATTTGTTATAGGAGCGTTCCAACTTTTAGGTAAACCGGTGGTTTCAGTATCGAAAATTAAGTACATTTCTATGGGTAATTATTGAAGTGATTAGCTGTATAAATGTTTCGTAAAAATAGGAATTTGTTACTAAGAATGGTTAAAGATTTTTTGGTTGTTATTAACAACTTACTTTTTAGTTTTGCCATCCAGTTTTGTCATTTCGAACGTAGAGAGAAATCTCATAAAGATTATTACTCTTGTGTTAGCATGTTTGTGCGACTTCTCCTTTCGTCGAAGTGACAAGTTTTCGGGTTTGTGTTTGTTTCTATTGATAAAGTTTAGTAGTCTAATTTTGGCCGTCCAGTTTTGTCATTTCGAACGTAGAGAGAAATCACATAACGATTATTACCCTTGTGTTTGCATGTTTATGTAACTTCTCTTATCGCCGAAGTGACAAGTTTGCGGGTTTATGTTAGCTGCTCATTTGACTTCTCCTGTAGTCGAAATGACAAGTTTACGGATTTGTGTTTGTTTCTTTTGATAAAGTTTTGCCGTCTAATTTTTGTCGTCCAGTTTTGTCATTTCGAACGTAGAGAGAAATCTCATAAAGTTGCTAAACTTTGTGTTATCTTCTTTATGTGACTTCGCCTGTCGTCGAAGTGACAAGTTTGCGGGTTTGTGTTAGCTGCTCATGTAACTTCTCCTGTCGGCGAAGTGAAAACGGTTGTGGGTTTTGCGTTAGGGATTGAAGCGACATCCTTTTTTTATATTGAACTTAATTTATGATACCTAAAAGCGAAAATAGTAACCAGTAATAATGAACTTAAGATAAAATTAAATGCAGTAAAAAAAGATACAGCGGAAAGCCTGTTAAAACGCCCAAAAAATTATTGGTAATTAGGGTTTTAGTTTAAAAAGGTTTTGTATTTTTGCGCCCACTTACTACGAGATGGTAAGATTTTTAATAATCAAGGTCGAGAACCTTAAAAAATTAATAAATTATGTCTGTAAAGATTAGATTACAAAGACACGGTAAAAAAGGCAAGCCATTTTATTGGATCGTTGCTGCGGATGCTCGTGCAAAAAGAGATGGTCGTTACCTAGAAAAATTAGGTACGTACAATCCAAATTTAAACCCAGCAGTTATTGATTTAGATGTTGATAAAGCTGTAGAATGGTTACAAAATGGAGCACAACCAACTGATACTGCGAAAAACATTTTAGCTTATAAAGGTGCGATGTTAAAGAATCATTTAGAGGGTGGTGTAAGAAAAGGAGCTTTAACGCAAGAGCAGGCAGATGCTAAATTTGCAGCTTGGTTAGAACAAAAAGCTACAAAAGTTGCAGATAAAGAAGCTGGATTATCTAAAGCAGAATCTGATGCGAAAGCAGCAGCATTTGCAGCAGAAAAAGCAGTTAACGAAGCAAGAATTGAAGCAGCGAAACCAGTTGTTGAAGAAGTTGTCGTTGAAGAAGCTGTTGAGGCGGCTCCTGACACAATTGATGAAGCAGCAGCAAAAGCAGCAGAATAAATTATAAAGAATTACGAAAATGCGTAAAGAAGATTGTTTTTATTTAGGCAAAATCGTTACAAAATATAGTTTTAAAGGGGAAGTGGTCATCAAGCTTGATACCGATGAACCTGAGTTGTACACAGAAATGGAATCAGTTTATGTCGAGTTTGGCAGTAATCTGGTTCCGTTTTTTATTGAAAAAAGTTCGCTTCATAAAGGGAATCAATTGCGTGTTCAGTTCGAAGATGTCTATTCTGATGAAGAAGCAGAAACTATTTTAAAATGTGGTATTTATTTGCCTTCTACAATGTTACCGAAACTTTCTGGTGATAAATTTTATTTTCATGAAGTGATTGGTTTTACGGTTGTAGATGCTAATTTTGGTGAAGTAGGTCAAATCGTTCATATAAATGATAAAGCTGCGCAACCGCTTTTTGAAATTGATAGAGATGGTACCGAGATTTTTATTCCGATGGTAGATGACTTTATTAAAAAAGTAGACAGAGAACACAAAACTATACAAGTAGATACTCCGGAAGGATTGATTGAACTGTATTTATAAAAAGAGAGGTGGCCGAGTGGTCGAAGGCGCACGCCTGGAAAGTGTGTATACGGCAACGTATCGAGGGTTCGAATCCCTTCCTCTCTGCGAAATAAACAGCAAACAACAACAAAACCCTATAAACATTATGTTTATAGGGTTTTTACATTTCTACAAGTACCAAAAAAAGGTATTAAAATACAAGGCTTAGGAGTCTAATTAGGTGTCACTTGAATTAAGGCTATAAGTGATACTTAATCACAAAAAAAAAATTGTAGCTTTATTTAAAGAAAGTATAAGGTATAAAATTAGTTAAATATTTGATTATCAATATTTAAATATGCTAATTTCCTGCCTTTTTCCCAATAAAAAATTTAGGTTTCTTACTTCGAACTTGGGTTTTTAATGTATTCTTTGATTTAAAATGGCTTTGTAAGAGTGTTTCATCTCGTCCGATAAAAAGGAAGCTTCAATTAATTTAGTGGCTTTGGTTTTATTTTTTAACATTCGTTTAAAAACGCCTTTAATTTGTTTGTCCGTTAAAGCTAAGTCAATGCCTAATTGTTCAAAATGTTCTTTTTTAAGTTTACTTTTTTTTCCTGCTAAGGTCAAAGTAAGTTCTTCGGTGTCTTTTGGCAATACAATAGTCGCATTCAACAAATCATAGGCTGGGGCCTATATCCAACCAGAAATTACTTCAATCATAGAAAAATTCTTCAAATGCATATCATTATTAGCTGTTAAAAAACCTAAACAGGGCCAATTCAAAAAATAAAATTTTATCCAATTGTGTATTACTCGAATACTGCCCAATTGCTTTGCCTATTTTTTCCATAGAGGAGACTGTAAGCTCAACTCTGTCTGAATAGAAAAAAAGTATTAATTTTATTCAAACAAAAAAGATGAACACACAAGAACAACAAGAGTTAGAAAAAAAAGCATCAGAAAAAGTTTAATTTACACTCCCGTTTTAAAAGGCTAAAAATAGTGTAATCTTATTTCGTTGTATAATTTAATACCCATTAAAAAACAGGTGTTTTTATTAGTAACCAACATAATTTATTAAGCCTTTTTATTTTTCAATTTCACTTGCTTTTATATAAGTTCTAAATGCTTTTTCAGTCTCATGACCACTAGCAGCCGTAATTAAATTTATTGGAGTGTTTTTTAAGAATAGGTTGGTTGCGAATGTTCTCCTTCCAGTATGAACAGTAATTAAATCTATTTTAACCTTCTATTAAAATAGGCATTCGTATATTTTTGTAAATTGTAATTCATATTTGAAAAAACTCCGCCTGTACAGATAAAAACCTCAACATTTACTTTGTTGAGGTTTTTTAGTTTTATAAATTTTACGGTTTTTTCCAATCATTAGTTTTTAAAAACGTTTTAAACGTATAATTTTTTAAGAAAATATTATTCAATCCACATTTTAAAATCTTTTACACGTTCTCTGCTTACTATAATTTCTGAATCCTTAAATGAATGTAGCATCAATTTTAATCTAGAGTTTGAATACTGTATAATTTCTTTAATTGCTTTTTTTTGGATGATAAAAGTTCGGTTTACTCTAAAAAATTCATTCGGATTTAAGTCGGTTTCTAAGTTGGTTAAAGATTGATGAATTACATAATTTGAGACATCCGTTTTTAAATAAGTAGCATTTTCGAAACTGTAAAAACAACAAATTTCTTTTGCATTCAATATTTTTATTTTTTTTCCGATTTTAACCGTAAATGATTCTTTATAAATAGCTAGTTTATAATTGGTTAAAAGTTCTTTGAACTGTTCTAAATCAGTTTCTTTTTGAAGTACTTTCTGTGCTTTTAAAATAGCGTTTTCTAAACTTTCTTTTTGAATGGGTTTTAACAAATAAGAAATACTATTATAATCAAAAGCTTTAATACTATAATTGCTAAAAGCAGTTGTAAAAATTATTTTGGAGGTAATTTTTACATGTTTAAAAATCTCAAAGCACAAACCATCTGAAAGCTGAATATCTAAAAAAATAATATCTGGTTGATGGTTATTTTGAAACCAAACAACTGAAGATTTTATAGAAGTTAATTTTTCTAAAATTTCAATTTCAAAATCTTGCAATAATCTTTCTAATCTTCTTGCAGATGGCAATTCGTCTTCTATGATAAGTGCTTTCATTATACGGTCTCTAAAATTGGAAGTTGAATTCTATACAATTCATCTGTATTTTTGATAATTACTTTTTCATCTGTAAAAAATGCAATTCTATTTTTAATATTTTCAATTCCTTTTTTAGAGTTTTCCTCTTTTGTCAATTTAGGATTTTTATTATTCTCGACAATTAAATGATTATTTTCTGTGAATATTTTTATGTTCACTAATTTATTTTCGCTAATCTCATTATGTTTTACAACGTTCTCTAAAACTTGTTGCAAAATAGTGGAAACGATGTATTTTTCATTTTCATCAATAGAAATATTAAATTTTAAACCTTTTTCAAACCTACCCTGTAATAGATTCAAATA
>JBNMNV010000212.1:0-5695 GCA_051278125.1 Polaribacter sp.
TGCTTAAAAGAAACAATTTCAATAGTAGTTGTGCCTTCATTATTTATGACCAATTGTAATAACATTAAAACACTTATTACAATGCCATAAGGAGCTAAAAGACGCAGTTCAGAATGGTTGTTTTCTGCTTTTTTAGTTTTGAGTAACTTTACAATAAAGAAGGTCAAGAAACCAATAATACCTCCAATCGCAGAAAGAATAAAGGCAGGAAATATGATAAACCCTTTGATATTTCCTTCAACAGGAATCATGGTTAGAAATAAGGACACTAAAAAAGAAGGTACAAAAAAGAGGTGTCCTATTAATGTGAAATTTATAATTGTGGATAGCTGAACTTTTCTACTTTTAATAATCCATCCAATTAAAGCAAAAGCTACAATAAAAAACAGATTATAGGTTGCACTAATGGTAATGTAATCTAATAAATAATAACCAGTAATGCTTTTGGTATTATTACTGCCAGAGAAAGCAGCATCTCCAATTTTAAAAATACCCATCCCAACTCCAACTGGACCAGCTAATGCTACTAATATTATTAAAATTGAACGCGTTATAGTTTTCTTATTCATTTTAGTTTATTTGGAGCTTTTAAGATATCACTTATAATTGGATAAAAAGTTGAAGTATATTCTTTTGCGTTTTTAAACTTTTAAAATATCAAAATTTAAGTATCTTTAGAAAATACAAATCAATTTTCATGAATTTTTCTAGATTACTACAAATAGCTGTTTTTTTATTAACCTTTAGTGTCTTTTCTCAAGACAATTATTTGGGAGAAGGTCCTTTCAATCAATTAATTATTAGAGGTGTAACTTTAATAAATGGTGATGGTTCACCTCCAAGAGGTCCTGTAGATATTGTGGTAGAAAATAATATAATTACCAAAATAGAAGTGGTCGGTTATCCAGGTGTTAAAATCAACAAAGATAAACGCCCAAAACTTAAAAACGGAGGTAAAGAATTAGATGCAAGTGGTATGTATGTATTGCCTGGTTTTATAGATATGCATGGTCATATAGGAGGAGATTCGCAAGGAGCAAGTCCTGAATATGTTTTTAAATTATGGATGGCACATGGCATTACAACAGTAAGACAACCAAGTGGAATTGATGCAAAAGAATTAAAACAATTAAGCGCAAAAAATAAAATTGTTGCACCAAGAATTTTCGATTATGTTGGTTTTGGTTCTGGTGCTAAAAATGGCATAAATACAGTTGAAGAAGCTAGAGCCTGGGTAAGAGAAAATGCTAAAAAGGGTGCAGATGGAATTAAGTTTTTTGGTGCAGAACCAGAAATTATGGCTGCAGCTTTAGAGGAAAATAAAAAGTTAGGTTTAGGTTCTGCTTGTCATCATGCACAGTTAAGTGTTGCACGTTGGAATGTATTGCATTCTGCAAGAGCAGGTTTAACTTCTATGGAGCATTGGTATGGTTTGCCAGAAGCATTGTTTGAAGATAGAACCGTACAAAATTATCCATTAGATTACAATTACCAAAATGAGCAACATCGTTTTGAAGAAGCTGGTAAATTATGGGGGCAAGCTGCAAAACCATACTCAGAACACTGGAATAATGTAATGAATGAATTACTAGAATTAGATTTTACTTTAGATCCAACTTTTAATATTTACGAGGCAAGTAGAGATTTGCACCGAGCAAGGAGAGCTGAATGGCATGAAGAGTATACCTTGCCTTCTTTGTGGAGATTTTACGAGCCTAGTAAAATATCTCATGGTTCTTATTGGCATGATTGGGGAACAGAACAAGAAGTTTCTTGGCGTAAAAATTATCAATTATGGATGACTTTTATCAACGAATATAAAAATAGAGGAGGTAGAGTTACAGCAGGTTCAGACTCTGGTTTTATTTATCAATTATATGGTTTTGCATACATTAGAGAATTAGAATTATTAAGAGAAGCTGGTTTCCATCCTTTAGAAGTAATAAGGGCTGCCACTTTGAATGGTGCAGAAGCCTTAGGATGGGATGATAAAATTGGCTCAATTCAAGTAGGTAAATTGGCGGATTTTGTAATTGTTGATGAAAACCCACTTCGAAATTTAAAAGTTTTATACGGAACTGGTGCAGTAAAATTGAATGAAGAAAATGAAGTAATTAGAGCAGGTGGTGTAAAATATACCATAAAAGATGGTGTTATTTACGATGCAAAAATATTACTTGCTGATGTAAAGAAAATGGTGGATGAAGAAAAAGCAAAAAGTAATTGGAAATTGGTTCAACCAGGAATGAAGAAATAATTTTTTAGATAGAAAACAATTCTAAAAAGGTGCTTTAACAGTAAAATTGATCTTTTCATTGGTTGTTGGGTGAATCAACTCAATAAACTAAGTATGTAAATGCAGTCGGACGTGATTTTTACCATACAAATCATCACCAATAATAGGTGCATTTAAACCCTTTTTATGAGCAGTATGAAATCTTCATTTATGCGATTCCTTTTAATAGAAGAAAGAAAAAAGAAGAAAGAAAAAAGTGAGTAGAGCTCCTAAAAAGAAGAAGAGGTAAGTTTTTTTAACACTTTTTGTTCAGGTGATTGGCTAGGTGTGCACCCATGCTTGCACAAGCCTGTAAAAGGTATCCGCCAGTCGGAGCATCCCAATCTAACATTTCGCCAATACAATACTGATTGGGCATGTTTTTGAGTTCAAAGTTTTTAGTGACCGATTTTAAATCAATGCCGCCAACTGTAGAAATGGCTTCGTCAATGGTTGCGGCTTTGTTGATTTTTAAAGGAAAATTTTTGATATTTTCTGATAAAGATTTAGGATTTAAATAAGTTTCTTTAGAAAGATGCGCTTTTAATAAATCGATTTGAGCAACCGTGAGTTTGAGTTCTTTTTGTAAGATTTGAGTAGTGTTTTTATAGATAGATTTTTTTATTTTATAGAGAATATTCTCTAAAGTTAGCGAAGGTTTAAAATCAATAAAAATAGTTGCTCTTGAATTGGTAAACAATTGTTTTCTAATTTGTGGACTTAATCCATAAATGGCATTTCCTTCCAAACCAAAATTAGTAATAACAGCTTCTCCTTTCTGAATTTTCTCATGGCAAGAAATCGCAATATTTTTTAAAGGAGTTCCTGCGTGTTTTTGAATAAAATTAGATTTCCAATCAATTTGATAACCACAGTTTGATGCTTGAAACGGTTTTGTTTTTACTCCTTTTTTAGAAAAAGTATCAAGCCATGTTCCATCAGATCCAGTAATTTTCCAACTTCCTCCGCCTAAAGAAAAAACGGTGTAATCTGTTTGTATGCTTTTATGATTGATAATTGGGTTCTCTTGAGGGTCCCAATCCGAAAAAGTTTGGTTATATTGAGCACTAACACCCTTTTCTTTTAGGTGTTTTATGATAGCATTCAGCACTTCAATCGGTTTAATCCCTTCTTTTGGATAGACTCTTTTACTGCTTCCAATGTATGTTGAAATCCCTATTTGATCTAGCCAATTTCTAAAATTAATATTCGTAAAATGAGATAAAGCTTGGTCTAAGAAATTAGTTGATTGATACCGTTTTACAAATTGATCAATAGGTTCTGAATGGGTTAAATTAAATCCACCTTTACCGGCAACTAAAAATTTACGACCTGCAGTTTTGTTTTTTTCATAGATAGTCACCCTAAATTTTTCTGGATCTAAAAAAGCAGCTAATAGAAAAGCTGAGGGTCCGCCGCCAATAATTGCAATTTCTTTTTTCATTAGATAAAAATGTTACTTTTGCTGGTTTTTAAATACTATTCTTAAAAATCTGCATCCACGGTAAAACTAATAACTTTGTTGGAAATTGGATGTATAAACTCAATAAATTCTGCATGCAAATGCAATCTATTTTGTTTTTTCCCATACAAATCATCACCAATAATAGGAGCGTTTAAACCATCTTTATGAGCAGCATGAACTCTTAATTGATGTGTTCTGCCTGTAATAGGATAAAAGTGAACGCGTGTTTGGTTATTTTTCTGCCCGAGAATTTTCCATTCTGTTTTGGCATTTTTTCCATGGATAAAGTCTACTAATTGTCTTGGTCTATCGTCTAAATCCAATCGTAAAGGCAGGTGTACGGTGCCCGATTTTTCTGATAAATTACCGTCTAATAACGCAATGTATCTTTTTTTAATAGTTCTGTTTATAAACTGATTTTGTACTATTTTATTGGCTTCTTTTGTTTTGGTCAACACTAAAATTCCTGAAGTTGCCATGTCTAATCGATGTACAATTAGGGGACCCGTGGCATTTGGGTACCGTTTTTTGATTCTTGTATACACAGAATCTTTTATTTCTTTTCCAGGAACGGATAACAGCTCTGGTGGTTTGTTTACAATAATAAGCGCATCATCTTCAAAAACTATTTTTAATTCTTGTTTTTCGGATGAGGTTTCTAGCAATAAATTATCATCCATTTCAATACCTTGTAGCATATGCTTTAAAATAGGTTTGCATCGACCTTGACAAGCGGGATAAAAATTTTGATGTTTTCTAATTTCTGAATTTGGAGAAATTCCCCACCAGAACTCTGCCATGACAATTGGCGTTAAATCATGCTGAAAAGCATATTGTAATAGTTTTGGAGCAGAGCAATCTCCTGCACCGGCAGGTGGTTTTATTTCGGGATTGTTAAAAATATCGGTCAATCCTTTTGGCTCTTTATGTCGATTTAAAAATTGATATTTTCCAAATAAAGTGTTTTGAAGCTTGGCAGAAACTTCTTTTCTACGTTTTTTTAAAGCTGCGATTCGATTTTCAAAATTGAGGAGTTTTTGATGGCTTTTTTCAATTTTAGTATCATAGTATTCTACCAATTCTTTGTAGAAAAATTGTTGATTAAAGCTTTCTTGGATCAATTTTTTTTCGAAAATTATAAAATCTTCTGAAGCTAATGTTTGCTCGGCATTCTTTTTTCGAATCTTTCGTTCCTGTTTAGAAGTTTTCATTCTTTTTCTTTGAAGCGCTAAATCCTCTTCGATCTTTTTCGTTGTTTTTTGAACTTCGACTTTTAAAGAACGATAGACTTTATCGTTTTTTAAGGTTGCTATCTCTTCTCCAATTTTTTCAATTTCTTTTTCCCCTTTAATGTAAAAACTACCTTCTGTTCTCATATTAAAAATAGGAGGAACAAATTTTTCTGGGTTCCTTTTATCTGCTAATTTCCCTGAAAAAGCAACCAAATACCCCAGTTCGTCTTGTTTATTTTGTACCACCAAAACACCAAACATTTTACCAATGGCTAGCTCTTTTTCATCGGTATGAAAACCGAAATTGTGCTTAAAATCTTTCTGATTTTCTAAATATACTTGTAACTCTTCAGTAGCAATTTTAGCTAAAAGATGCGGTTCGTAATAAAAAGGAAATGTAAATTTCTTTGGAAGTGAAATTCCAGAAATATCTTTTTTAAAATATTGAAAGTGTTTCAAAATTGGCTTTAGATTCTATTTGGTAAATGTATCAGGATTTTATAGGACAAACTATTTTATTATTTCCTAACCGCAATCATCATATGCGGACTAAAAGGTAATAAATACTCATCATTTTGAGTTAATTGTTGTAATGCTTTTAAGGTTTTCGATTTCTTTTTATCTAACATATTCGCAAAATATTCGTTATCCAACCAAATTAAACTTTCTACTGCAAATACGTTGATGAGTTCTAAATTTTGTTCTAAGAATTCATCTTTTAAA
>JBNMNV010000213.1:0-5692 GCA_051278125.1 Polaribacter sp.
ACCTTAATTTTAAAGTTTGTCTAATGAAATATTATATCATTGCAGGTGAAGCTTCCGGAGATTTACACGGTTCTAATTTAATGAAAGCCTTGTACCAAGAAGATGCAAAGGCAGATATTCGTTTTTGGGGTGGAGATTTAATGCAAAAAGCTGGCGGCACCCTCGTAAGTCATTATAAGGACAGAGCCTTTATGGGCTTTTTTGAGGTTTTAAGAAACTTGAATAAAGTGTTGGTGTTTATTAAATTCTGTAAGAAAGATATTGAGCAGTTTCAGCCTGATGTCATTATTTTTATAGACAATTCAGGCTTTAATTTAAGGGTTGCAAAATGGGCAAAAAAAGCAGGACTTAGAACTAATTATTATATTTCCCCGCAAGTTTGGGCTAGCAGAGTAAGCAGAATAAAAGGGATTAAAAGAGATATTGATAAAATGTTTGTAATTCTACCTTTTGAAAAGGAGTTTTATAAAAAATATGATTACGAAGTAACGTTTGTTGGGCACCCTTTAATAGATGGCATTGCTCATAGAAAGCAGGTGAACGAACAAAAATTTAGGCAAGAGCATCAATTAGGTAATTTACCTATAATTGCATTATTGCCAGGAAGTAGAAAACAAGAAATTATAAAAATGTTGTCTGTTATGTTGTCTTTGGTTGATGATTTCTTCGATTATAAATTTGTTATCGCAGGAGCGCCAAGTCAAGATTTTTCTTTTTATGAACGTATTATTGGTGATCGAAAAGTGAGTTTTATTGATAACAAAACCTACGATTTATTGTCCGTTTCAACAGCAGCTTTGGTAACTTCTGGAACGGCAACTTTAGAAACAGCTTTGTTTAAAGTACCGCAAGTAGTTTGTTATAAAGCAGGCTCAATTTCTTATCAAATAGCAAAGAGAATTATTACTTTAAAATTTATTTCGTTGGTTAATTTAATTATGGATAAAGAAGTGGTTACAGAATTAATTCAGAAAGATTTTACAAAAACAAAATTAAGAAAAGAACTCACTAAAATTTTAGAGGATGAACACCGTCAGAAGTTATTTTTAGAGTACTATGAGTTAGAGAAAAAGTTAGGCGGAAAAGGCGCATCTCAGAAAACAGCAAAGTTGATTGTGGAAAGTTTATAAGTAAAAGTACTATGAAAAAGATTTTAATTTTATTAATGACCTCTTTGATTTTTGGTGCGTGTGCTGCATCAAAAAATGCTGCAAAAAAAATTACGAAAACAGATAAAATTGTTTCAAACGCTTTAAGTTACAAAGGTGTAAAGTATCAGTATGGTGGAACCACCAAAAGAGGAATGGATTGTTCTGGACTAGTTTATGTTGCTTTTGGGGAAGAGAATGTGCAGTTACCTAGAGTTTCTAGGGATATAGCAAAAAGAGGAAAAAAAATCTCTTTAAGGAGAGCAAAAAAAGGAGATTTGTTATTCTTTAAAATTTCTAGAAGAAAAAAAAGAATTAATCATGTAGGCTTGGTTACTTCGGTTAAAAACGGACAAGTAATGTTTATACATGCTACAACTTCTAGAGGCGTCACTGTGTCTTCTATGTCCGAAAAATATTGGAAAAACTCGTTTGTAAAAGCAACAAGAGTGCTCTAGACTTCTTTTAGAAATAAAGTTGTAACTTTATTTCGCTATGAAAAGGTTATTTAATTATGTACCCATCCACTTTTTACTATTCCTAATTTTAGGAATTCTTACGCAATTCTATACGAATTTTTGGCAATTTGGTTTCGTGCAATTGTTTCTCTTACTGCTATTGTTTTTAGGGTTGTTTTTTTTAATACCGAGTAAAATCATTAGAACTTTATGTTCTTTTTTAGTGTTCTTTCTTATTGGAGTTTCCGCTGTTTTTATCAATAATAAGACGAATTATCAAAATCATTATAAAAGCTATTTAAATAACAATGCTCAAGTCACCTTAAAAGTTGTTAAGATTTTAAAATCAGGAATGTATACTCATAAGTTTGAAGCCGATGTTATTCAGGTTGACACTTTAAAAACAAAAGGTACAATCTTATTAAATATCTTTAAAGATAGTTTTTCTAGCACTTTAAAAGTGGATGAAATTTTGGTTACAAAAGGAATATTTTCAGAAATAAATCCACCTTTAAATCCACATCAATTTAATTACAAATTGTATTTAGCCAAACAAGGCATTCATCAACAACTATTTTTAGAAAAAAGCGATTATAAAAGTTTAGATTTTGATGGTTTGTCTCTAGTTGGTTTTTCAGCAAAATTTAGAGATTTAGTTCAAGAAGCACTTTCAAAGTATCACTTTAAACCTGATGAATTAGCGGTTATAAATGCGCTATTATTGGGGCAGAGACAAGATATTTCCAAAGACTTAAGAGAACAGTATTCGAATGCAGGAGCCATTCATATTTTAGCGGTTTCAGGCTTACATGTTGGAATTATTTTACTGATTTTATCTTTACTCTTGAAACCCGTAGAAAGATTTAAAAACGGCAATTTTATAAAATCACTTCTTATTATAGGCATTCTTTGGATGTTTGCTTTTGTGGCAGGTCTTTCGGCATCGGTTGTAAGAGCTGTTACCATGTTTACTTTTTTAGCCATCGGAAATGCTTTTAAAAGAAAAAAAGTGACAGAATTTTCTTTGATTTCCTCCATGTTCTTTCTTTTGTTGGTAAAACCCTTATTTTTATTTGATGTTGGTTTTCAATTGAGTTATCTCGCTGTTTTTGGAATTATATGGATTCAACCAAAACTATATAAAATATATACACCTACTTACAAAATCGAGCATAAAATATGGCAATTAATAACCGTTTCAATGGCTGCGCAAATAGGAGTTTTACCGTTGAGCTTGTATTATTTTCATCAGTTTCCGGGGTTGTTTATGCTTTCTAATTTAGTTATAATTCCATGTTTAGGAGCAATTTTAATTGGCGGAATTCTTATTATTTTTATGGCATTATTGGGTGGGCTTCCGCAATTTTTGGCTTCGATTTATGGTTTTATTATTTCGCTAATGAACAGTTTTGTTCGTTGGATTTCTAAACAAGAATATTTTTTATTCAAAGATATTTCGTTATCCTTTTTAATGATGATCGCTACTTATGTACTACTTGTTTTTGGGATTCGATTTTTAATAAAAACAGCACCCAAAAAAGCAATTTATTTTTTAGTTTCAGTATTGATTTTTCAAGGTGTTATACTGTTTGAAAAGTATCAAAAGAACGCTAAAAAAGAATTGATTGTCTTTCATAAAAGTAGAAAGTCGGCACTAGGTTTAAGGAATAGAGATGTTGTGAATATCTATCATAATATAGATTCTTTAGAAGTAGAAAATTTAAATATGATTGAGGCCTATACCGTTGGCGAAAATATAAAACCAATCTTTATAAACCAATTTTCAGATGTTTTTCGCTTTAAAAATAAGGATGTTTTAGTCATTGATAGTTTGGGTGTTTATGAAGTAAAAGGTTTAGAAAAACCAATTGTTATGATACGGAATTCCCCTAAACTAAATATGGAACGCTTGATAAAAACAATGAATCCAAGCCATATTATTGCAGACGGTTCTAATTATAAAAGCTATGTAAAAAGATGGAGAATGAGTGCTAAAAAATTAAAAATTCCTTTTCACGATACAGGTGAAAAGGGAGCTTTTAAATATTAGGTATTTGAATATTAACCTTTAAACTTTGGTTCAAAAGCTTTATAATAAGCACCCAATGTTTCTTTAGTTTTTAGTTCAATATGTTTATTTGTCACAAACAATTTAAGAAAAAACTCTAATTGTTGTGGGCTATGAAAGCCTCTTATTGGGGCTATAAAATCGCCTGTTTCATTTAAAAAAGCAATGGTTGGGTAAGCATTTACACCCATATAATCTGCAAACTCATGAGCGCTATTTCTGCTGTTTGCTCTTGATGCGTCGTACTCAGGATTTCCAAAATTATTATCTTTATAATTTACAGTTTCATTCCCTTCTCCATTAAATTTAACGGCATAATAATGTTCATTTACATACGCAGCTACATCCTTATTTTTAAATGTTTTTTTGTCTAGTAATTTGCAAGGTCCGCACCAGTTTGTATAAATATCGATCATTATTTTTTTAGGATTTTCTTTCTGAAGTTCTAAAGCTTTATTTAAGGAAATCCAGTTAATTTCTTGTGCTTTTATGCTGATGCTAAAAAAAACAAAAGCTATGAGTGTTAAAATTATTTTTTTCATGTTATACAAGCTACAAATTATATGCCAAATTATAAAATTATCGAATGCCGTGCATTAATTTTTTGATCAAAGGATTTAAAATTAAGAAAATAAGACCAACTCCTGCCGGAATTACTGTAAAAATTAAAAAGAAGAAAGACATGGAATATTCCTCAACAATGGCATCAATAGAGCTACCAATTAAACCTGCTATTAGATTTCCAAGAAAGTTTACTAAATACCAAACTCCGAACATCATTCCTATTTTTTTAGGAGGAACCAATTTAGAAACATAAGATAAGCCAACAGGAGACACACATAACTCTCCCATAGTGTGCAATAAATAGGCTAAAACCAACCAAATTAAACTTACCGAAGCCGTTTTTGCTCCTTGTGGAATTCCGCCAGAGCCATATGCCAAAGCACCAAAACCAATACCTAATAGAATCATTCCAATTCCGAATTTTACGGCAGCGGAAGGATTGAATTTACTTTCCCACCATTTAGAAAATAAAGGTGCTAAAAAGATGATAAAAAGTGAGTTTAATATTAAAAACCAAGACGCTTCAATTTCTGCGGAATCTTTAGGGATAATTACAGAAAGTTTCCAGATGACCAATCCCCAAATACTTAAAAAACTGATTCCTAAAATACTATTTGATAAAGATATTATCTTAAAAGTTTGACGGAATAATTTCACTAAAACCCAAGAAATAATCAACAAAGGCACTGTAGATACTAGAATATCTACTATTTTAAAAATAAAAGCAGCATTTCCAGACAATGTTCTTTGTGTATAATCTCTTGCAAAAATATTCATAGAACCACTGGCTTGTTCAAAAGCTGCCCAAAAGAAAACGGTAAAAAAAGCTAAAAGCCCAACAACAATGTAGCGATCTCTCTGAATATTTGGTGAAACTTCTTTTTCAGGAGTCTCTAAATGATCAACTGTTTTTGTTAGATTTTCTTTTGTATTTGGAGTGACTCCAACGTTTTCAAAGATTTCTCTACCAAACCAAAATTGTAAAGTTCCTAAAAACATAAAAATTCCTGCTAAACCAAACCCCCAAGAATAACTTAAATTACTAGCCAAAAAACCACAGAGTAAGACGCCTAAAAAACCACCGGCATTTACACCCATATAGAAAATAGTATATGCTCCATCTTTGCGTTCCGGGTATTTATCATACAAACCACTGACAATAGAGGTTACATTAGGTTTAAATAATCCGTTCCCAATAATCAAAAAAGTAATTCCCATATACAGTGTGAATTCGGTTTCCATAGCCATAGAAGCGTGTCCTAAAGTCATCGCAAAGGCCCCTAAAGCCACGGCTTTTTGATATCCAAGTAATTTATCGGCAATAATTCCACCAAGCAAAGGTGTTAAATACACTGAACTTGTGTAAATTGTTAATAAACCGATGGCTCTTTCTCGAGTCCATTCCCAGCCACCATCAGAAAAAGAAGCGGTTAAAAATAGCACAAAAATGGCGC
>JBNMNV010000214.1:0-5679 GCA_051278125.1 Polaribacter sp.
TCATAACCAACATAACCAGGAGGCGCTCCTACTAATCTACTTACCGAATGACGTTCTTGATATTCACTCATATCAATTCTTGTCATGGCATTTTCATCATCAAACAAATATTCCGCCAACGCTTTTGCTAATTCCGTTTTTCCTACACCTGTTGTTCCCAAAAACAAGAAACTTCCTATGGGTTTATTCGGGTTTTGCAAGCCGGCTCGAGAACGCCTCACAGCATCAGAAACGGCTATAATTGCCTCTTGTTGTCCAACAACTCTTTTGTGCAATTGGCCTTCTATTTTTAGTAATTTCTCACGTTCAGACTGAATCATTTTCTTTACTGGAACTCCTGTCCATTTTGCAACTACTTCTGCAATATCTTCGTATGTAACTTCTTCTTTTATCAAAGATTTTTCAGATTGATTTTCTTCTAAAACTTTTTGAAATTTTTCTAAATCCTCTTGTGCTTTTTTTATTTTTCCATAACGAATTTCTGCCACTTTTCCATAATCTCCTTCTCGTTCTGCTTTTTCTGCTTCTGTTTTAAAATCATCGATAGCTGCTTTTGCGTTTTGAATATTATCGACTATTTCTTTTTCAGATTTCCATTTTGCATTCATTTCATTACGTTCTTCTTTTAAATTTGCCAAATCAGAACGCAGAGATTTTAATTTTGTTTCGTCTTTTTCACGTTTAATTGCTTCAATTTCAATCTCTAATTGCATTATTTTACGATCTAAAACATCTAATTCTTCTGGTTTAGAATTAATTTCCATTCGCAATTTTGCCATGGCTTCATCCATTAAATCGATGGCTTTATCTGGTAAAAAACGATTGGTAATATAACGTTGAGATAATTCTACGGCACCAATAATGGCTTCATCTTTAATACGAACTTTATGGTGAGTTTCATACTTTTCTTTAATCCCTCTTAAAATAGAAATGGCACTTTCTGTATCGGGTTCGTTCACGATAACTTTTTGAAAACGACGTTCTAAAGCTTTGTCTTTTTCAAAATATTTTTGATATTCATCTAAAGTGGTTGCTCCAATTGCTCGTAATTCTCCTCTTGCTAAAGCAGGTTTTAAAATGTTTGCAGCATCCATAGCACCTTGGCCGCCTCCTGCGCCCACAAGTGTGTGTATTTCATCAATAAAAAGCACAATATCGCCCTCAGAATTTGTAACCTCTTTAATCACTGCTTTTAGGCGCTCTTCAAATTCACCTTTATATTTTGCACCAGCAATTAGCGCGCCCATATCTAAAGAAAAAATTAATTTATCTTTTAAGTTTTCTGGTACATCTCCATCTACAATTCTATGGGCCAAACCTTCGGCAATGGCTGTTTTACCCGTTCCTGGTTCCCCAACTAAAATTGGATTGTTTTTTGTTCTACGTGATAAAATTTGTAAAAGTCTTCTAATTTCTTCATCTCTACCAATTACAGGGTCTAACTTGCCATTTTTTGCTAATTCATTTAAATTTTTAGCATATTTATTTAAAGAATTATAGGTCTCTTCCTGACTTTGAGAAGTTACTCTTTCTCCTTTTCTTAGCTCTTCTATGGCCGCCTTTAAATGTTTTTCAGTAACTCCTTGATCTTTTAAAACTTGACCAATATTACTATTCGATTTAAAAATGGCTAAAATTAAATGTTCAATAGAAACATAATCATCTTTCATATTCTTTGCGATGATCGCTGCTTCATTTAAAGTTTTGCTAGCTTCTCTAGAAATCATTAATTCTGCTCCAGATACTTTCGGTAAACTTTCTAATTGTTTGTCTAAAATTTGATTTATTATTTCAATATTGATGTTTAATTTTTTCAATAAGAAAGGCAATACATTTTCATCAACTTGAGTTAAAGCTTTAAAAATGTGTTCATTTTCTATTTGATTATGTCCGTACCCTTGCGCTAACTGCTGCGCTAGCTGAATGGTTTCTTGCGATTTTGTTGTATAATTATTAAAATTCATTTTTCTTTTATTTTTTTATACAAATGAGTAAACTCAATTGCTTTGTTAATTTTTTTTGCTCGCTTACTTAAAATCAAATTTAGTACCAAATAAAGAAGAGTTAAAAGAGCGGTCAAATTGTCGTTAAAAACTTTGTAATCACTGACTTTATGACTGGGTAAAGTTTCTTATATTTGTGCTTTTAAAAAATAAAAACACGGAATGGGGATATTAAAAAATATATTTGGAGGTAAAGACGGAGAAAAATCAAAAGAAGGAAAAAAGTCATATTTAACATGGATTCCTTTAACGTCATTAGCGCAATTAGAAGAAATCAAGGAACAATCTAAAACCGAAGCTGTTTTTATATTTAAGGATTCTACACGCTGCGGAATTAGTAAAATGGTGATTAAACAATTTGAAAACTTATTTTTAGAAGAACATCAAAATTTAAAAGTCTATTATTTAGATTTGTTAAATCATAGAGATATATCTGCAGAAATCAGTGCTATGCTTCAAGTGATGCATCAATCACCACAATTAATTGTAGTAAAAAATGAAGTTTGTGTGCATCATGCTTCTCATTCGGATATTACAGATGTAAATTTATCGAGATTTATATAGCTTAAACTTGCATTGCACCTTATTTAAGTCTTATTTTTGTTATTTAAATTTTTAAACGTTTGGCAGAAATTAAGACTTCAGAAACTAGTATCGGAAAAGAATTATATGGATATCAAAAGGACGCTCTAAAAGAAATTTTTAAGCGCTTTGAAACTGCACCCCAAGATTATCACTTGTTATACCAGTTGCCAACAGGTGGTGGTAAAACAGTAATATTTTCTGAAATAGTTAGACGATATATACAGACGTTTCATAAAAAAGTTTTAGTGCTTACGCACAGAATTGAACTGAGTAAACAGACTTCTAAAATGTTAGTTGAGTTTGGTGTAAAGAATAAAATTATTAATTCTACCGCCCAACTAGACGATCAAAACGATTATAACTGTTTTGTTGCTATGGTAGAAACCTTGAAAAACAGGTTAAACGATGATAAATTAGATATTTCTGATATTGGTTTGGTCATTGTTGATGAGGCGCACTATAACTCTTTTACAAAAATCTTTAAATTTTTTCATGATTCTTTTATTTTAGGGGTTACTGCAACTCCTTTAAGCTCAAATATTAAATTACCAATGTATGAGAATTATCAAGAATTATTTGTAGGAGAATCCATTCAAGATTTAATAGACAGTGAGTATCTAGCAAAAGGTAATATGTACTCTTATAATGTAGGTTTAACATCATTAGAGGTTGGAGCTAATGGAGATTATACCGTAAAATCTTCAGAAGATTTATACACCAATACCGATATGCTTTCTAAATTAATATCGGCTTATGAAGAGACTGCTAAAGGAAAGAAAACCTTAATATTTAATAACGGAATTAATACTTCTATCCAAGTGTTTCATGCCTTTAAAAAAGCAGGGTATCCAATTGCACATTTAGATAATACCAATACTAAAAAGGAGAGAGAATTCATTTTAAAATGGTTTCATAAAACACCAAACGCTATTATTACTTCCGTAAGTATTCTGACTACTGGTTTTGATGAGCCGAGTATAGAAGCCATTATTTTAAATAGAGCTACGAAATCTTTGACTTTATATTATCAAATGATTGGACGTGGATCTAGAATTTATGGAAATAACACCAATTTTGATGTCATCGATTTAGGAAATAACTTTCATAGGTTTGGTCCTTGGGGAGCAGATTTAGATTGGCAAAAAATGTTTAGAGCACCAGATTATTATCTGAATGCTATTTTGTCCGATGAAGAAATAGAAAGTACATTTAGATATGAATTACCTGCGGATGTAAAGAAAGAATTTGCAAAATCGAAAGACACCTATTTCGATATGAAATTTATTTATATCGATACCATTAGATCTGGAGAATCTTCTAAACGAGTTTTAGAAAAATCAATAGAGCATCATGCAAAAATGTGTATTGAAAATAGTGAAGATGTTTTTGATGCTTTAATTCTTGCCAAAATGCTAGGAGAGGAGATAGATGATAGAATTAACCGATATGCAAAATGTATTTCTAAAAGTACGCACAACTTTGTAACCTGGCTAAAAGACGATTATCGCAAAAAATTAAATGCGTATTTACGTTCTAATTTTGATGAAGTTTATGAAGAAATCTACGGTTACCCGCCTGAAGAGTAGTGTTTATAAGAAAAATCAAAAAGTGAAATTTATTTTCACTTTTTTTTTATTTTTAATTTTTGTATTAAAAAATCATTTAAATTTGCTTAACTTATTTAAGTAAAATTGTTTAGTTTTTCTTATTTCGGAAATAACTTTCTTTCGGAGAATGAAAGTTACATCGCATTTTGGAAATGCAACGAAAAAATTAAGGTATCTCCATTTTCTTTTTTAAAAGACTTGAAGCGTTTTTCTAAGCTTCACGTTGTTTACTTGCAAATATTACAGTGATAACCATATCTTTTTAAGAGTTGTGTTTTTTGAACTAAAGCTTTAATTAGTTTTAGTTTTGAAATAATTATCCCATATTTAATAAAAAACAAAGTGAACACAAAATACATAAATTTAGTCGAGCAAACGTTCGATTTTCCTCAAGAGGAATTTAAAACAGAAAACAATAAATTATTTTGGCATGGTATCAATTTAATGGAATTAACAGCAAAATATGGTGCTCCATTAAAATTTACATACCTACCAAAAATTACAGAAAACATCAATAAAGCAAAAGGATGGTTTCAAAACAGTAGGAAAAAACATAATTATAAAGGCAAGTATTTTTACAGTTATTGTACGAAAAGTTCTCATTTTAAACACATTTTAAATGAAGCTTTAAAAAACGATATCCATATAGAAACTTCTTCTGCTTTTGATATTGATATTGTTAACAATTTAAAGAAAGAAGGGAAGATAAAAGATACCACTTTCGTGATTTGTAACGGATTTAAACGCGATCAGTACATCAAAAATATTGGAGGTTTAATTAATTCAGGCCACAAAAACTGTATTCCGATTATTGACAATTATGAGGAATTAGATTTGTTGATGCAGGAAACGAATGAAAAACTAAATGTAGGCATCAGAATCGCTTCAGAGGAAGAACCAAAGTTTGAGTTTTATACTTCTAGATTGGGAATAGGCTACAAAAATATCGTTTCTTTTTACGAACGTGAAATTGCTGACAATCCTCAGGTAAACTTAAAAATGCTTCATTTTTTCATCAATACAGGTATCAAAGACAATGCGTATTATTGGAATGAGTTGATGAAATGTTTAACAGTGTACATCAACCTTAAAAAAATATGCCCAACTTTAGATAGCTTAAACATCGGTGGTGGATTCCCGATTAAAAATTCACTTGCTTTTGATTACGATTATCAATATATGATTGATGAAATCATTAATCAAATTAATGAGGCTTGTAAAGAAGGCGAAGTGGATGTACCTAATATTTTTACTGAATTCGGAAGTTTTACAGTGGGTGAATCTGGAGCTGCTATTTATGAGGTTTTATATCAGAAAAAACAAAACGATAGAGAACTTTGGAATATGATAAACTCGTCATTCATCACAACTTTACCAGATTCTTGGGCAATTAATAAACGTTTTATCATGTTGCCATTAAACAAATGGAACAGACAATATGAGCGTGTTTTATTAGGTGGTTTAACTTGTGATAGTGATGATTA
>JBNMNV010000215.1:0-5655 GCA_051278125.1 Polaribacter sp.
GGACAACTTAACGTATCCTTTAATTGATTTTACGTCTAGCGGATTAACACATGCCTACACTAATTTTGTTTCAGAACCGAACCAATATCGAGTTCAAAATGTAATCTCAGAAATAAGTTTTGGTCTGCTGCTGTTTAATTTTGATAAAAAATCTGTTTTAATGCAAATGAGAGGTAAAGACAATATTCTTTTACAAGAAATAAATCAAATATATCCATAATTTTTTATTTCTAATAAAAGTACTACTTTTGCAAAAATTTAAAAGATAGAATGGCAACAAATAGAACTTTTACCATGCTGAAACCGGATGCTATAGAAAACGGGCATACTGGTGCAATATTAGAAAAAATAAATGCTGCAGGATTTAGAATTGTAGCGGTAAAGAAAACTCAAATGACCAAAGCTGATGCTGAAACTTTTTATGCTGTGCATAGTGAGCGTCCGTTTTTTGGAGAATTAGTTGAGTTTATGACTCGTGGACCAATTGTAGCTGCAATTTTAGAAAAAGAAAATGCGGTAGAAGATTTTAGAACCTTAATTGGTGCTACCAATCCTGCCGATGCTGCAGAAGGAACTATTAGAAAATTATACGCAACTTCTATGGGAGAAAATGCTGTGCACGGTTCTGATTCTGATGAAAATGCGGAAATTGAAGGAAACTTTCACTTTTCTGGAAGAGAACAATTTTAAGAAACTTTAAAATTTCTTAATCAAAATATAGATATTAAAAACTCATAACGAAAGTTGTGAGTTTTTTTTATGCATCCTTTTTTTTTAAATATCTTTGATAAAACTCAAATTAATGAAACATCTCTTTTTATTTTTTTTCATCTCGCTTTTATTTTTTAATTGTGATAAAAACCCTAAAGTTCAACAAGAAATTATTCATACAGATATTACAAATTTTTGGAAAGCTTATGACCACATTTTAGCAGTTAACGATACGATTCTACAACTTAAATATCTTGAAGAATATTTTTTAGACAAAGCTACAAAAGGGCAACAAGGAATGATTAGAGCCAGAAATTATACGCCTAAAGAATACTTGAATGCTATGAAGATATATCCAAGGTTTTGGAATTCTATTAGAAATAACACCTTAAATACAGCGCAATTTGATCTTAAAATTAGAGAAGGAGTTGAAAATTTTAAAGAAATTTATCCTGATTTAAAACCGGCAACGATTTATTATACCATGGGTGTATTTAGATCGCCAGGTACTGGTTTTAACGATATGGCTTTAATCGGTTCTGAGTTTGCTTTGGGAGATAGATATACAGTTACAGAAGAATTTCCAAAAAATTTAAACTACGTTAAAAATTATTATAAAATAAATCCGCCAGCTTTTTTAGATTTTTTGAATATACACGAATATATACACACACAACAAAACCCTGCTTTAGATAATTTAGTATCGCAAAGTTTATATGAGGGAATTGCAGATTTTATTGCGATACAAGTAACCAACAAAAAACCACCTTTTAAATATTATAAATTCGGATTTGATAATGAAGCAAAACTAAAAGTAGCTTTTGAAAATGATCTATTTAACATCCGAAAAATGGGTGATTGGATGTGGAATGAAAACAATCAATTTAAAACAAGAGATTTAATTTATTTTATAGGTGCAAGAATTGCTGAAGCTAATTACAACAAAGCTTCTGATAAAAAAGCAGCCATTAAAGAAATGATTGAATTAGCGTATAATAATGATACTGAAATTGAAGAGTATGTAAATAATTCAGGTTATTTCTCTACTACTTTAAAAAATTTACAGCAAAAATTTGAAGAAAGCAGACCAACTGTAACATCTATAAAACAATTTAAAAATGGAACTCAAAATGTTTCTTCTAAATTATCTGAAATTACACTTTATTTCTCTGAAACGATGGATATCAATATAAAATCGACTGGTTTTGGGGAATTAGGCAAGAATCATTTTCCTAAAGTTATAAGCATCGATTTTGCAGAAGATGGACTTTCTATTACATATAATGTAAATTTAGAACCCAATAAAAGATATCAGATATTATTAGAAAACAGCTATAGAACTGAAAATGGAAATCCTTTACAACCTTTTCTGATTGATTTTAAAACGAAAAAGTAATTTCATTTATTTTTGTAAATTCATAGCAAAAATTTAAATTGCTTCAATAAAATATAGCTATTAAAAACTCATAACGAAAGTTGTGAGTTTTTTGGTTTTATATGCACTTCATAGCCTCGCTAATCGTTCGATTAGTTTCTAAACATATTTTCTTTTAGGTGTATTCATAAATGACATCAAACATTGAAACGATTGTATATAATGGTTTGCTTTAATTTAAAATTATAGCTACATTTAAAAAATCAATCCTCACTATTAAGGAGCTAAACTACATTACTACTTAACACGAGCAACGATACTTTCATAATAATTTTAGCAAAAAAACTAGACCAACATCAATTTTTCAATAATTTCTTCACCTAATTCTTCATTCAACATTTTTATAATTTTCTCTTTTCCGTAACTTAACTCCTCCCTTAAAACAGAAGATTTTAATTGAATAATTAACGTCTTATTTTGCATTCTTATAGAAGTCGTGTGGGTAACAACACCCGGTCCCATCATTTTAGCCCAAGTTTCTTCTATCTTCATTTTTTGCATCCCTTTACTCAAGTTATTTTCTTTGATGAAACTTTGCATTAAATCTTCTATTGAAAAAGAATCGTTCTCTCTTTTTGACATCGTCTGTTGTTTATTATTGTAAATCATACCTTTTTTGCTTGCTTTACAATCTTACTATTAATAATTAAATTCTTTGTTTACAATCCTAAAAAAACAATTTTAATCAAGATAAGAAAATCTATAGTTTAAAAATCTGATATGGTTTATCGCCCTTCTTTAAAATGTTTTCTGTTCTTTCGGCATGTGTATCTGTGATAAATATTTGTCCGAAATCGTCATTATTTACCAAATCTATAATTTGTGAAACCCTATTTTCATCTAATTTATCAAAAATATCATCTAATAATAAAATTGGGAGCATATTAGATTGTTGTTTGATAAAATCGAACTGGGCTAATTTTAAAGCAATTAAATACGATTTTTGCTGCCCTTGAGAACCGAATTTTTTAATTGGGTATTCACCAATCTCAAAGCTTAAATCGTCTTTATGAATTCCAGAGGTGGTATACTGAACTATCTTATCTTTCATTAATGACTTTTTTAACAAATCTGTCATTACAAAATCGTGCAACTGACTTTTATAATTTAGATTCACTTTTTCCTTATCCCCAGAAATTATTTGATACTTTTCATTAAAAATAGGAATAAATGCTTCTAAAAAATCTTTTCTAACTTGATAAATTCTTGCACCGTACTCAGAAAGTTGATCATCATACACACTTAAATTTAAAGCATCAAAAGTTCTATTTGCTGCAAAATACTTCAACAAAGCATTCCGCTGACTTAATACTTTATTATAAGACATCAAATCTTTTAAATATAATTTGTTTTGCTGCGAAATGACACCATCAATAAATTTTCTTCGAGTATCACTTCCCTCGGTCACTAAATCTCTATCCGCAGGCGAAATAATTACTAAAGGAAACTGCCCAATATGCTCAGAAAACTTTTCGTAGGCTTTCTCATTTCTTTTTAATACTTTTTTCTGTCCTTTTTTTAAACTACAAACAAGTTTTTCATTTCTATCATTTAAAAGGTAATTTCCTTCAATCATAAAAAAACCCTCTCCGTGCCTAATATTCTGCAAAGCCACAGAATTAAAGTAACTTTTTGTAAAAGATAGATAATAAATGGCATCTAAAATGTTCGTTTTACCAACACCATTATTTCCCACAAAACAATTTATTTTCTCCTGAAAATCAAAAGATTGTGATGAAATATTCTTAAAATTAACAAGCGAAATTTTCTGTAAATACATGAATAATTAGAAGTATTAAAAAGGAAATGCAAATTATTGAAAATTTAGCGAAATAACCGCTTTTTAAATCCAATTAAAAAAACTATTTTTGTCGCCAATAATTTTAAAGCAAATATGGCTACTTACAAGAAAAAATATAAACCAGAAGGTAAAAAGGGAGAACAGGAAATTGATGAATCTGAATTTGAAACAGCTGGGGTTTTAAACACTTTAGAGGAAACAGCTTCTAGGTCTGAAAAATGGATAGAAAAAAACAGCAAACCATTATTTGCTGCTTTAGTTGGTGCAGTAGTCGTTTTTCTTGCTTTTTTAGCATATAACACTTACATTTCGGAACCAAATGAATTAGAAGCTGCGAACGAGTTAGCTTTTCCAAGAAAACATTTTGACGAAGCTGCAACTGCGGGTTCTGGTATTGATTCTTTATTAAATTTAGGATTAGAAGGTGCAGATGGTAGATATGGTTTTTTAGATATTGCTGAATCTTATAGCAGTACTGACGCTGGAAACATTGCAAATTATTATGCTGGCATTTCTTACTTACAAATGAAACAATATGATAAAGGTATTGAGTATTTAAGTAAGTTTAATTCTGACAATGCTACTTTAAATGCAGTTTCTTTAGGCGCCATTGGTGATGCTTTTTCTGATATAGATCAGCAAGAAGACGCTCTAGAATATTATGAAAAAGCGGCTAGCACGAATGCAAATGAGTTTACAACACCCTTATTTTTATACAAAGCTGGTCAAACCGCTATGTTGCTAAAAGAATACGATAAAGCGGAATCTTTATTTACAGAAATAAAAGAAAAATATGCTACCTCTGATGAAGGAAAAGACGTAGAAAAATTCATCAATGCGGCAAAATATGCCGAAAAGTAGTTTTTGGTTTTTGATTTTTAGTTAGTACCAAAAACAAACGACAAATAACCAAATATGGCAACAACAAATTTATCTTATTACGATAAAGCAACAATCCCAAATGCGAAATCTTTTCGATTTGGGATTGTTGTTTCTGAATGGAATCCTGAAATTACTAGAAACTTACAAAAAGGTGCAATAGAAACTTTAATAGCTTGTGGAGCAACAAAAGAAAATATAATTTCTTGGGATGTTCCGGGTAGCTTTGAACTTGTTTTTGGTTGTAAAAAAATGATTCAATCTAAAAATTTAGATGCAATTATCGCCATTGGAAACGTTATTCAAGGGGAAACAAAACATTTTGATTTTGTTTGTGAAGGCGTTACACAGGGCATTATAGATTTAAATATTAAATATGATGTTCCTGTAATTTTTTGTGTTTTAACAGACAATACAAAACAGCAATCTTTAGACAGATCTGGTGGGAAATTGGGTAATAAAGGAATTGAATGTGCAGTAGCTGCTGTAAAAATGGCAGCAATAAAAAATTCTGAAAGAACTTCTGAAAGTATTGGATTTTAAATTATTCTTCTTGAACGTTTTTCTCTTAAGCCAATAGGTCTCATTTATATTCGTTTTTATCTAAAACCGATTAGGTTTTAAATACCGATTAGGAATTTTAAGAATACTTTTAACATCATTTCTTGACGCATTGCGTTTATTTCTTTAAATTTGATTCGCTTAAAATTGGTATAAAATTTGATTGATTTTAATTTAGTATTTATCAATTATTTTTAACGTTATGGGATTTCTAAAAAGAACAAATAAAAAATTCGATTATCAGCCTCGTTATTATAAAGGAGAAGGA
>JBNMNV010000216.1:0-5651 GCA_051278125.1 Polaribacter sp.
CTAAATGCAAATACATTATTGAGTGGGCTGTAAACGCAAGTTTGTGGAAGTTCGAATCTTCTCGTGCGCACTTTTTTAAAATATTTTTTCTACTTCTTCACAAATTATTAACCATTCTAAAAAGTTTTATACCTAAATTTGTTTATATGCAAAGAGCTCTATTTATTTTGTGCTTATTATTAAGTTTAAGTGCATTTTCTCAAAATGACAGTATTCGTACTACAATTTTAAAAGGTCAAATTATACATGCAGAAAATAATGTTGCCTTAAGCGCCGCTCATGTTTTAAACCTGAATACGGTTGAAGGAACTATCACCAATGAAAAAGGTTTTTTTGAGTTACCAACAAAAGTAAATGATACTATTTTAGTCTCTTATTTAGGTTTTTCATCTATCAAACTAAAAATAACAAACGATTTATTAAAAAGCGGAAATGAACTAGAAATTGCACTCTTTGAAAAACCTGAAGAAATAAGAGAAGTGATTATAAGATCTACCAATTTAATTGGTGTCTTAGAGATTGATATCAAACAAGTTCCTAAAGACCGATTTACGAGAATTCATATTAACGGTTTGCCGCAAACTTATGAAGTTGGTAAGCCTAACAAAAATGATTTTTCCTCTCCTATCGCTGCGCTGTTTCAGCCCGTAGATTTTTTATATAATTTATTCGGAAAAAAACCAAAGCAACTAAAAAAATTACAGAAGCTTAAAAAAGAAGATAATTTGCGTAAAATGTTAGCGGGTAAATTTGATAGAGAAGTAATGATGGAATATCTACAAATGGATAGACAAGAATTAACTGAACTATTATCAGATTGTAGTTACTCCGACTATTTTATAAAAAAAGCATCTGATTTACAAATGATTGAAGCGGTATTAGATTGTTACGAAAACTACAAAGCGCTTAAAAAAGGAAAAATTGAACGTAATAAAATTCCTGAAAAAAATTAATTTTTATTTTAGATTCGCTAACTGCTAACTTGCCGGAAAGATTGTCCGAAAAAAAGCTTATATGATTTTATTTAAAATTGAAAAGAGCCAAAAACAAAATGCTTTTGACTCTAATCAACTATTAAAACTAACTAAATAATATTAAAATACGGTTGTAATATATTTGTAATTATATCTTCTTCTAGAATTCCATGTGCTTCTTTTTGATTGAAAAATCTCTCCAGAATTACTATTTTTTTTCTCTTCTTTATTGGTGTCTTTTGACTTCATAATTGATTGTTTTTGTTTCTTATAAGACGCATATCAAATTGATTCGTTACAAGTATTTTTACGTTTAACAAAATTTTAAGAAACAACCGTTACCTAAAAATGAGGCTAATTTTAATCAATATGCCGATGAATTATCGCCTTTTATATCAAAAAAAAGAAGGTATATCTCTAATAGGTATAACGTTTATCATTTGGAAATTACTTTTGTAAAATGCGTCTTTTCCCTTTCTCTTTCAACTAAAAAAGAAACCTTAACGAAGCCTATGCTATATTTTTTACCTTTATATAAAGAAAAAAATCATTATTTTATTTTACTGTAATTTCAAACAATAACTTGTGTTAAAGAAAATATTGATGCTAAATCGAAATACTAGCAGCATACAATTATGTTCTTCTTGCCGAACTAGAGAGTGATGAAATCAATATAAAAATTACATGAACCTTGCCTTGTTGGTTCAAAAAATAGAAGATAAAATGTATAAAATAATGCTAAGAATGGGCACTGATATATTGGGGGGATTTAAAACGAGACACCCTATATATTTCATCATATACTGCCGTAATAAATTGTTTCTTTTTCGGTTACTTTTTATCAATAAAATTACTGTAACGAAGGCTATGTCAATTATTTTTAAGTACAATTCAGCAAAAAAAAATTTAAATCATGCTACCTATTATAAAATTAAATGGATGTAACTTAGTGTTACTGCTGTTGCTGCTGTTCTTGTTTTGTATTCAAGATATTACCCACAGGCTCTTGCTCTTGATTTTTAAAAACATTTAATACAACCTTTTTATCCGCATTCTGATTTTTTTTTTCTAAATAAATTTTAATTTTTAATGATTTTTTAATGGTCCTCATACAAAAAATTTTAACAAATATACAATTGCAAAAATAAAGTGTCTTTCAAAAATTAGAAAGCCTCACAAAAGATGAAACAAGTTCAACTTTAGTGAGGCTTTAAAACTAAATATATTTTAAACTTTAAAAACTATGATGCTTCTAAAACTTCTTTTACTTTATCTGCAGCTTCTTGAAATTCTGTTGCTGAAATAATTTTCATTCCAGAATTATCAATTAATTCTTTTGCTTCTTTTGCGTTCGTTCCTTGTAATCTACATATAATTGGAACATTAATTTTGTCTCCCATATTTTTGTACGCATCTACAACACCTTGAGCAACTCTATCACAACGAACGATTCCTCCAAAAATATTTACTAAAATTGCTTTTACTTTTTTATCTTTTAAGATGATACCAAAAGCAGTTTCCACTCTTTGGGCATCCGCAGTACCACCAACATCTAAAAAGTTAGCAGGCTCTCCTCCAGATTCTTTAATTAAATCCATAGTTCCCATTGCTAATCCGGCTCCATTCACCATACAACCCACATTACCATCTAAATCTACATAGTTTAAACCAGCAGCTTTTGCTTCCACTTCAATTGGGTTTTCTTCACGTAAATCACGCATTGCTGCATAATCTCTGTGTCTATATAATGCATTTTCATCTAAAGAAACTTTGGCATCTACAGCCATTATTTTAGAGTCTGATGTTTTTAAAACAGGATTAATTTCAAACATAGAAGAATCGGAACCAATATAAGCTTTGTACAAATTCATAACAAATTTTGTCATTTCTTTAAAAGCCGTACCCGATAGCCCTAAATTGAAAGCTACTTTACGAGCTTGAAAAGGCATCATCCCAATTAAAGGATCTATTTCTTCTGTGAAAATTAAATGTGGTGTTTCTTCAGCGACCGTCTCAATATCCATTCCACCTTCAGTAGAATACATAATCATATTTTTACCAGTTGCTCTGTTTAACAATACAGACATATAGTATTCCTCTGGTTCTTCGTCTCCAGGATAATACACATCTTCGCAAATTAAAACCTGATTCACTTTTTTACCTTCTGCAGAAGTTTGTGGAGTAATCAACATCATTCCAATAATTTCATTGGCAATGCTTTCCACTTCTTTTAAGTTTTTGGCTAATTTAACTCCTCCTCCTTTTCCACGTCCACCAGCATGCACTTGTGCTTTGATAACGTGCCAACCAGTTCCGGTTTCTGCTGTTAACTGTTTTGCAGCATCAACAGCTTCTTTATGGTTACTGGCTACAATTCCTCTTTGAATTCTAACGCCAAAACTATTTAAAATTTCTTTTCCTTGATATTCGTGTAAATTCATCTGTATCGTGTTTTAAACGGAAACAAAAATACAAATTCAAAGAAGAAGTTTATAAGTTTTTTAATAAAATTATTACGGGTGAACAAACAGCTCATTACCGAGCGTTTCACTAAGATTGTTAGAGTGCTTTTAATCCTATTTTAATTCACTGAAATCATTTTAAGAATTTATTAACATTCAGATATGTTACATCTCTGCAGAGGGCATGTATTTATCCTAGGTGTTCCTATTTTAAATAAAATAAATTATATGAAAAAATTTAGAGTGTGGAATATCAAAAACAACCAACCAAAAAACTGCATGTTCCAAAAAATTTCATTCATTATAATTGCCCTTATAAGTACCTACTCCATATCCTCACAAAATAAAGAGCACAGAAAAATAATTACAACAACCCTTATCTGTGAGGTTTGTTTATTTTATAGACTACAATAAATTAAAAAACATTTTTTAATGATTCCTCCAATATGAATAAATCGGATATGCTTCTTAAAGTATATCCGATTTTTCATACTTTCGTATTTCGATATATAAAATATGATTGTAACCAAAAATATCCATAAGTATTATGGTGATGTAGAAGTTTTAAAAGGTCTTGAATTACATATTAAAAAAGGTGAAATCATCGCTATTGTTGGCCCTTCCGGCGCCGGAAAAACAACCCTATTGCAAGTTTTGGGCACTTTAGACAAACCTAACAAAGAAGAAGATTTTGAATTATTAATCAACGATATTTCTTTAAAAAATCTTTCAGACAAACAACTTTCTGAGTTTAGAAATAACCATATCGGTTTTATTTTTCAATTTCATCAATTATTACCAGAGTTTACGGCATTAGAAAATGTTTGTATTCCTGCTTTTATCGCAAAAAAATCAAAAAAAGAAGCAGAAACCAAAGCCAAAGAATTATTAGAATTTTTAGGGTTATCGCATAGAATTCATCATAAACCCAATGAACTTTCAGGCGGAGAGCAACAAAGAGTAGCTGTCGCTAGAGCTTTAATGAATAATCCTGCAGTTATTTTAGCAGATGAACCTAGTGGGAATTTAGACAGTGCGTCTGCTAAAAATTTACACGAGCTCTTTTTTAAATTACGAGATGAATTTGGACAAACCTTTGTTTTAGTAACACATAACGAACTTTTGGCAAATATGGCAGACAGAAAATTAACTATGAAAGACGGTAAAATTATTTAAATATTTTAACAATTAGAGCTTAATAACTACTAATTAGTGAAACGAGAACATCCATGAAAAAAACTTTTTTTGAACTCATTCGTTATATTAAAAATCCTGTTTTAGAGAAAGATTCGAATACAGACTTTACCTATCGAATTAAAAAATTTGGATTTATATTACTGATTTGCCTGTTATTGGGAATCGCATTTACTCCAATATTTTCAATTATTGAAGCAACAGGTTTGATAAATATGGAAGAACACGCCATGGAAGATATGATGAAAATGTTTTCTAAACCCGTAATTTTTCTCTTTGCTGTTATCGTCGCTCCTCTTTTTGAAGAACTAATTTTTAGAGCTCCTTTAACCTTATTTAAAGACACTAAAACTTTTAAAATTGCATTTTATGTTTTTGCAATTATATTCGGATTAATACATATTAGTAATTTTAATATTACACAAAATGTTTTAATATTAGCACCTATTTTAGTGGCTCCTCAAACAATTTTAGGAGGTGTTTTTGGCTTTATAAGAGTTCGTTTTGGTTTGGGCTGGAGCATGGGTTTACATGCCTGTTATAATGGAATTTTAATGTTACTTACTTTTTCTGCGGATTTATTTTAAAATGAAAAAAGCCGAACTCAAAGAATTTTTAGACGAAAAAGTAATTTTATACAATACTACTAAATTTATAGAATCTGATCCGATTCAAATTCCGCATTTGTTTTCTAAAAAAGAAGATATAGAAATTGCTGCTTTTTTAACAGCCACCATTTCTTGGGGAAACAGAACGATGATTATTAAAAATTCCTATAAAATGATGGAATTGCTAGACAATTCTCCGCACGATTTTATTTTAAATCATCAAGAACAAGATTTAAAAACATTTGATAGTTTTGTGCATAGAACATTTAACTCCATTGACTTTAAACAATTTATAAAATCTTTACAACATATTTATCAGCATCATCAAGGTTTAGAACATGCTTTTATCATAAAAGACAACGCTACAACATATCAAACTGCCATTCATCAATTTAAAAAGTATTTTTTTGAAG
>JBNMNV010000217.1:0-5645 GCA_051278125.1 Polaribacter sp.
CGTTCTCTTCTATTTGGAGCGCCTAAAATGCCAATATATTTTGGTTGATATTCAGAAAGTTTTATAACATATTTTAAATCTTGCACGTAACTATGATTCATAATTACAATAGCACAATTTTCTGTAATATCTTTAAATTCGATGGTTTCGGGACTCGCGCCAATTACGGTTTTTGCACCCGGAAAATCTACGAGCTGTTTTGGGTCTTTTATAGAAGTAATGACTTCTATTTCCCAACCTAAATTAGATGCTATCTTGCATAATTTTACGGCATCATGTTCACCACCAATTATGACGAGTTTAAAACTTGGTTGTAAAATCTGCGTAAATACTGCTTCATTATTTTTCTGTTGGGGATTAAAAGCCTCAGAAAAGATAAATTGTGTATTATTTTCAAAAGTTACAACCGAACCAAAATCACCAGAAGCTTCATCTTCTTTTTTAAAAATACTTGTAATTTTTAAAGATTCTCTGTTTGAATTTGTTTCCGAAAAAGTAGTTATAAATTCATCAGCAATAAAAAAAGGTTCAATTAAAATATATAAAATTCCTTCACAACCTAATCTGTATCTGCCATCATACGTTATTATCTTCGGCTTTTTATCAGCAAAAACACTTTTTGATCTGTGTATAATTTCTTTTTCTACGCAACCACCACTCACAACTCCAACAGAATTTAAGTCTTCGGAAATTAACATTCTAACTCCTGGTTTTCTGTAAGAAGAACCTTCTAAATACACCACAGTTGCCAACACATTTTGCAATCCTTTTTTTTGATTGATGACCGCTTGATTGATAATTTCTTTGAGTTCGTGAATCATTGATAAAGATTAAAATATAAATATAAAACTTTTATTCGTATCCTGTTTTTTGATTTTTAAAAAGAATAGCCAATAGCAAAGTTAAAAACGGGTTCGTCTACTCTAAAATCCCAACGCTTTCCTTCTTTTAGAGAAGGATCGTGAAAAGGAGCTGCTAAATCAAAACGAATTACAAAACCTTGTAAATCAATACGCAAACCAAAACCAGCCCCCATACCGAGCTCATTGATAAAGTTTGACGTAAATTGATCTCTAATAGTACCATCGGTATCATTAAAATCTGAATTTGAAACTGAATTCCAAACATTTCCAGCATCCACAAAAACAGCGCCTTTAAAGAAAGAATAAATAGGAAAACGATATTCTAAATTCGCTTCTAAACGAATATTTCCTGTTTTGTCAAAAAAAGAACTCGTGTCGGTTGTGCTATTTCCATTATAAGTTCCGGGTCCTAATGCTCTAATATTAAAGGCTCTAACACTATAAGGGCCGCCAGCATAATATTGTTTTACAAAGGGAATAACATCAGAATTTCCATACGCATAACCATAGCCAGCAAAGATTCTGGTGGCAATTGTTTGCGCATTTTTATTGCCAAAATTATAATGATATCTGGCATCAAAATCTGCTTTTGCATATTGTGCATATTCCAAACCTAAAAATTGTTTTGGATCTCCTGCTATTTTTTCTTTGCCTAGTAAACTAATAGAATTTCCTGCAGCATCTAAGGTAGATTGCACATAAAATTGATGATTTTTAGCGGAATTCAACATTTCATTATACGTAAATGAAAATGTTAGTCCGCTTATAAATTGTTGATCAAAACTGCTCTGTAGAAACGAATTGGTATCCAAAATTTCTTTAAATCTTGCTGTAGAATTAGATAAACTAGTATAATTTACAGAAATAGGATTAAATTCATACGTAATGTATTGATTAGCATTCCAAGTATAACCAAAAAGAGCACTGCTAGATAGCAAAGTATATAATTTGCTTCTGCTTAAATACGTTGCGCTTAAACTTACTTTAGTTTTGGGAATAGAATAATCAAAAAAATCTTTATTTATAGGAAATGGAGCGATAACTCTTGGAAAAATAAGTTCGCCTTTTACACCCAATTCTAAACTACTTAAACCAGAACTGCTGCCATTAGAAATTTGTGTTTCATACCCAATATTTGTACTGATATTTAAGGTTTCGCCTCCTTTAAATAAATTCCTATTACTATACGTTAAGGCTAATTCCGGACCTGCAAAATTATTAGATTTTGTAACCGCTTGTAGCTCTGCACGAATTGCACGTTTAGTTAATGGAGATAAAAAAATAGTAGCCTCTAAACTGCCTTCAGTATCTGTAATTGAGTCTTTTATTTCTTTGTATTGAATGTTTACAAACTTATATACACCAATTGAAGAAAGTCTTCTTGCTGTGTTTTTAGAGTTTGTTGGATTAAAAAAATCACCTTCTTTTAAAGTGATAAATTCATCTAAATATTTTGGTTTAAAAAAGATAGTATCTTGGTGATAGGTCTTTTCATGAAAACGAATACTCTTTATTTCTGTAGAATCATTTAAATTATACCTAGGAAAAACATGTATCTTTTTTATTTGATAAGGAACGGTTGCTTTTTTAGGAGTTTGTGCTTTTAATTTTAAAAATAAATCAAATTTTTTACGCTCGTATCTATTTGTATCAGCTTCAAAAAGTAAAAAGTCTGCATTAAAATTATAGTATCCTTTGTTTTTTAATTCGGTATCTAATCGTTGTCTTTCTAATTTTAAACTGCCTAAATCGAAGCGCATATCTTTTTTGATAGGAGATGTTGTACTTAATTTTTTAATATCTTCAAAAATAGGAGAAACCATACTATCTATTTTATAGTTGGCCATTTTATAAGGTGCCTTAATTTTTAAACCATAAATTATAGAAGCTTCTTTTTTCTTTTCTTTAAAAGTAGATGCTATATTACTGTAGAAAAAACCATAATTTTCTAATTTATTTCTTAAGATTTCTTTATTCTCCAGCGCATTTACATCCGATTGATAAACTGGTTTCTGACCTATTTTTTTATACAACCATTTATTTAAAAAGTTGGTTTTCTCTTGCTGGTTTTTATAGTAATAATACAAGCCTAGGTGCATGCCAAGAAACTTTGTGTTTGGCTGTTCACTTAATATAGAAGATAAATTGTCCTTTAGTTCATTTACTTTTTCTACTGTTGAATCTGCTTCAATTTCTAAGGAAGCGCCAGTGTACAAACGTTTATTTTCTGGTATGTATTTTTTGATACCACAAGCGTACATAAACACGAGTAATAAAATTAAAATGAGCTGTTTTTTATAGGATGCGTTCAAAGTTTATTTACTTTTTATTTTCTGAATTACCGTCGTTATCAATTGTTTTTTTAACTTTTTTGGTTTCTTTGTTTTTTTCTGCACGTAAAATAGAATTCCAAAGTTGATGAAATTCGTTAAATTCTTTGGTAAAAATTAATGCGATTCCGCTTACAATAGTTTGTCCGTCAATTACATTTTCAAACTCAGTTTTTCTAAAAGCCCTAACACAATATCTACCATCTTCTGTAATTTGATATTCTAAACTCACATTACCAATTAATGGAGATTTTTCTTGGGCAGTGCTACTGCCTTGTATGTCTAATTCGCTACCAACCCTCACAGTTAAACGATCATTAAATAATTTTTTTTGTGCTGCAACATCTAATTGCGTTCTATCTGTTGGTGTGTCTCCTTGGTAATCTGTAAAACTATTTAACCCAAAATCTAATTCTATACCAGAACTTCCCAGAATTTTATCTGAAAAAGCATTTAATTGTCCGGAAACAGCATCATTTAAATTGTTTCTTGCAAGCGTTGCAAAGCCACCAGAACTGCCGTCGCTGCCAGCATCTGGATAAAATCTACTTAAAACTAATAAAGAAAAAACTTGTCTATTTAGTTCATCTTCTTGTTGATTAACTTGCTGTATACGTTCGTAAACTTGACCGCTAATTGCACCTTGTTGCTCTTCTGGCATGTCTAAATTAAAAGATATTTTTGGTTGCAATAATTCGCCTGCAATATTTAAATACACATTAAAAGGCAATACTTGCTTGTACTTGTTTTTGGTGGATGCATCTTTCCCAGAAATTTGTGAAGTCATTAAGTCTGAAGCAGAAGTTTTTAGGGTATAGCGTGCACGGATGTCTAACTTTGCATCTAAAGGGTCTCCTGCCCAGGAAATTCTACTTCCAGCTACTAAAACAAATTTTTTGTCTACAAGATTGTATAGGTTAAGTTTATAGTATCCGTGGGAAACTTCATAAGCACCAGTTAGCGATAAACGTCCATTTGGAGTCATTTGTAAGAGGAGATCACCATCACCAGAAACCTTAAAATGATCGCCAGTTTCTTTATCAATAATAACAGTTACTGCAGCTTTTTTATCAATTTTTAAAAATGCTTTTACATCAAAACCAGTAATTGTAGCGGTTTGTTCTTCTTTTTGTGTTAAAATTGCATCAGGATTTTCTCTATTTACAAAAGCTACTATACCGTCTCTTTCTTCTATAGTTGTATAACTAGAAGGTAGTACGTACGTAACATCTGTGTCTGAGCCTACAACTAATTTTGCATTTAATTTCGGGATTTGTAAATCTCCAGTTAATTTTGCATCTACATTAAAAGACACTTTTCCGTAAAGAGATTCGTTGTTTTCTTTTGTAGCATTTAGCACTCTAAAATTATTGGCTTTGATCTCTAAATTAAATGTAGGATTTATAAAACTCTTGGTTTTTATATCTCCAGAAAGTACCAACGAATTTTTTTTAGCATCTAATATTGTAAAATTAGACATGTGAAGACCATCGTTGTCAATATTTAAAATTTCATTCTGTAAATTAAATTTTTCGTTTAGTTTGGTTACTTTAAAAGCTGCATTTTTAAAATGTAAACTTCCTTTATATGTAGGGTCAGATATTTTACCAGTTACTTTAAAGTCTCCTGAAAAACTACCAGAAGTTTCTTTAATTTCGCCAAATGAAAGTGTGTTTAGAGCTTCCATTTTAAAGGTATGAATCTGCAAGTCTAAATTTAAATTGGCGTCATTATTATCTACAAAATAATCTCCTTTTAAGTTTAAATCTGTAGCGCCTTCTTTTAAAGCAGCATTAAAATCATACTTTCCATTTTCTAAAGATTTTGCATCTACACTTAATGTACCAAAATCTGTTTTTAATACTTTTAATTGACTAATAGTTAAATTGGCAATAATACCTGTGTCTCCAAAGGGTTGTTCTAAAATAAAATCACCATTTAAAACTCCGGTGGTAATTTCTTTTTCTGGACTTAAATAATTGAAGATTTCATTAATTTCAAAATTTTTATAATTTATGGCAATATGATCTTTTGAAATTCGGGGAATTTTATCTGTAATTTCTATAGATTGATGGTCTTTACTAATTTTAAAATCGGAAAATGTAAGCTTGTTTTCTTCATAAACAATTGCATTGGTTTTTGGGATTTTCCAAGTACTACCATTTAAAAATAAACTGTCTTGAGCTATGGTAAACTTTAATTTATCGCTGTTTCCAGTAATCCTTGTGTTTACATTCATTAACTTTTCTCCTTGATAAAAACCTAAAAAGTTAAGTGATAATTCGTCGTCTTTTTGTGTACCCGTAATTATTGTTTTGGGTACATTTAAAGGACCTGCTGTAATATTTTTAAAACCTAAATTAAAGTTGAAATCATCTTTGTCTGTATTCATAGAAAAAGCCAAACTATCTAATTTATTACCACTAAAATTAATGTGTGGAGCGGTAATATT
>JBNMNV010000218.1:0-5635 GCA_051278125.1 Polaribacter sp.
GGTTATGAAGTTAGAAAAAACTATAAGTTAGCAGATGTAATTTGTTATTTACCTTTAGATTCAAAATCGAATGCAAGAAAATTTATAAAAGAAGTAAATCCTACTTTGGTAGTTTTTATAAAATATGAATTCTGGCCAAATTTTTTAAATGAATTAAAAAAGAAGGAGATTCCAACGATTTTGGTCTCAGGTATTTTAAGAGAAAATCAATTATTTTTTAAATGGTATGGTAGTTTTATGAAAAAATCTTTAGAGGCCTTTGATCATTTTTTTGTTCAAAATGTAGCTTCTAAAACCTTGTTAAACACTATTCATTTTAAGAATGTAACTATTGCCGGAGATACTCGCTTTGATCGAGTTTCTAAAATTTTAGAGCAAGATAATAAACTCGATTTTATTTCTGAATTCAAAAATAATCATTACACTGTTGTTGCAGGAAGCACCTGGAAAGAAGATGAGGAATTATTAGTTGATTATATTAATAATGAGGCTTCGGAAAATGAAAAGTTTATAATTGCCCCACACAATATTAAAGGGGATGCTATTTTAGAACTTCAGAAATCAATTCATAAAAAAACAATTTTATATTCTACAAAAGCTGATAAAAATTTAGAAGAATATCAAGTTTTTATTATTGATACTATTGGTATTTTAACTAAGATTTATGCAGTTGCCAATGTTGCTTATGTTGGTGGAGGTTTAAAAACTGGTTTACATAATATTCTGGAGCCAGCTACTTTTGGTATTCCTGTAGTAATAGGAAATAAATATGAAAAATTTCAAGAAGCTGTTGATTTAGTGAACCTGAAAGGATGCATTTCTATACATCATCAGAAGGATTTTTCTAGTATTTTTGCAAAACTTCATAAGGATGAAGATTTTCGAAAATCAACCGGAGATATCAATAAAAAATATATTCAACAGAACCTTGGTGCTACAAAATTAATTATGGATTATTTAAATACAAAATTATAAAATGGATTTTATTTTACAACCTTGGCCTTGGTATATCGGTGGCCCTTTAATAGCAATTTCGTTGTTATTATATTTTTATTTTGGACAGAATTTTGGAGCTTCTACAAATTTCGATACAATTTGCTCTATGGCGGGTGCAGGAAAATTTTCTGATTACTTTAAAAAAGATTGGAAAGATCGAGATTTTGCCTTGATGTTTGTAATCGGATTGATTATTGGTGGCTTTATTGCTGCAAATTATTTAATTCCAAATCAAAACATAAACTTGAATCCTACAACGGTGCAAGAATTAGCAGATTTAGGTTTTTCAAATGTTGGAAATCAATATTTTCCTAATGAGATTTTTGGAGAAGACGTCTTTTTATCACTAAAAGGTTTTCTAATTTTACTAATTTCGGGTGTTTTAATTGGTTTTGGAACACGTTATGCAGGCGGTTGTACTTCTGGACATGCAATTACGGGTTTAAGCAGTTTACAATTACCATCTTTATTAGCGGTTATTGGCTTTTTTATTGGAGGGATCATCGCAACTTGGTTTGTAATTCCGATTCTTTTTTAATCTAAAAAACATTCTGACGATCAGATTTCAAAAATCTTTTAGTCATCAAAATATATACAAATGAAAAATATTAAATTTTTAATTTTAGGAGTTTTTTTCGCCATTGTTTTAAGTAAATCGCAAGCCATTTCTTGGTATCGTTTTTACGAAATGTTCAAGTTTCAATCGTTTCATATGTTCGGGATTATTGGCGGAGCAGTGGTCATCTCTTTAGTTTTTATGCAATTATTTAAAAGTGGAAAAATTAAGGATATCAACGGAAATAAAATAGTACCAAAACCAAAGAAAAAGGGATTTATAAACACCATTTTTGGCGGAACTTTATTCGGCTTAGGCTGGGGCATTTCTGGAGCTTGTGCGGCACCCATTTTTGTAATACTAGGTTTTAAATTAGTGCCTGCACTAATTTTATTGGTTGGTGCACTTTTAGGAGCTTTTATATACGGATTGTTAAGTAAGAAATTACCAAATTAAATGAGCAAATTAAAAGATAGTTTTGGACGACAAATAGAATATGTGCGTTTGGCAGTTACCGACCGTTGTAACTTACGTTGCCAATATTGCATGCCTGCACACGGAATAGATATTGTGCCAAGGCAGGAGTTACTGACGTTTAAAGAAATGTATCGATTAATTCGTGTTTTAACTGAGTTAGGTGTGAATAAAGTCCGGTTAACGGGCGGCGAACCCTTTGTAAGAAAAGACTTTGTGGGCTTTTTAGAAATGTTGTCTTATAACGATTTGTTAGATGCTATTAATATCACCACAAACGGGGCTTTAATTTCTCATCATATCGCTAAAATTGAACAGTTAGAAAAAGTAAAACACATCAATTTAAGCATTGATAGTTTAGATCGAGAAAAATTTGCTAAAATTACACGGAGAGATGTTTTTCCTGAGGTGTATAAAACCTTTGAACTATTAGAAAAAAGCAGTTTAAATTTAAAACTAAATGTAGTCGTTCAATCGGGTTTTAATACGGATGAAATTGTGGATTTTGTAAGATTGACAAAAGATAAAAATGTCGCTGTCCGTTTTATTGAAGAAATGCCTTTTAATGGAAAAGGGCAGCGCGAGATGCAAGAAAATTGGACCTTTAGAAAGATTTTAGAAGAGATAAAAACTGAATTTGAGGTCACTGAAATTCAGTCTGAAAAATCTTCAACTTCAAGAAATTATTCCATCGAAAATCATTTGGGAACTGTGGGGATTATTCCTGCATTTACACGAACAATTTGTAATGATTGTAATCGTATCAGAATTACATCCATCGGAACTTTTAAAAATTGTTTGTTTGATGACGGAGTTTTTAATTTAAGAGATTTTATAAGAAAAGGAGCGAGTAATGACGATTTAAAAGAGCTCTTTTTAAGTTTGATAAAAGACAAACCAGAAAATGGTTTTATTGCAGAAGCAAGTAGAAAAGATGGTGGCGCTTCTGAAAGTATGAGTACAATTGGGGGGTAAAGAAGTTTAATTGTGTAAATGTTTATTTGTTTAATCGAACATATAGCAATTACACAGTTACACAAATAAACAATTACACGTTTTTTAAGAATGATTTCAGTAGAACAAGCTTCAAAAACAGTTTTAAATTCAACTCAAAATTTTGGAGTTGAAGAAATTCCGTTTTTAAAATCTGTAGGTAGAATTTTAAAAGAAGAAATTGTTGCAGACAGAGATTTTCCTCCATTCAATAGGGTTTCTATGGATGGTATTGCAATTGATTTTCCTCAATTTAAAGAAGGAAGAAGGAGCTTTAAAGTAGAAGGAATTCAAGCAGCAGGAAGTCCACAAATCACACTACAAAATTCAGAAAATTGTATTGAAGTAATGACGGGAGCGGTTTTGCCAAAAAACACAAATACTGTTATTAGATATGAAGACATTTCTATTGAAAACGGATTTGCAACCATTCATATTGATGCTATAAATGACGGACAAAATATTCATGTAAAAGGGAAAGATGGAAAGCAAGGCGTTGTTTTGATTCAAAAGAATACAAAAATTTCAGCAGCAGAGATAGGTGTTTTGGCAACCGTTGGTAAATCGTTCGTAAAAGTTGCAAAGCAACCCAAAGTAATGATTATTTCTACAGGTGATGAATTGGTTGCGGTGGATGAAATTCCTTTAGCACATCAAATAAGAAGAAGCAACGTATTTACTTTGGTTTCTTTGTTAGAGCGTTTGGATATTATGGCAGAAACTGCGCATATTACCGATGACAAACCCTTATTAAAATCAAAAATTGAAAACTATTTACAAGAATATGATGTGCTGCTTTTTAGCGGCGCAGTAAGTAAGGGAAAGTTTGATTTTTTACCAGAAGTTTTTGATGAATTAGGCGTAGAAAAAGGGTTTCATAAAGTTACTCAAAGACCAGGGAAACCCTTTTGGTTTGGAAGCACAGCCTCTTTAAGAAATAGTAAACAGCATGTTTATCAGCATGAAAAAAAACAAACAATTGTTTTCGGTTTTCCAGGAAACCCGATTTCAACTTTTGTAAATTGTTTGGTGTATTTTTATCCTTGGTATTTTAAATCTGTTGGTTTAGAGCATATAAAGGAAACTGCAATTTTAGGAGAAGATGTCTCTTTTAAGCCAAGTTTAACTTATTTTTTACAAGTAAGTTTAGCGTATAAGTTTGGACATTTAGTTGCGTTTCCAATTTCAGGAAATGGATCCGGAGATTTAGCGAGTTTAGTTAAATCCGATGCTTTTATTCAATTACCAAGTGGTCAAAGTGAATTTAAAAAAGGTGAAAATTATTCAATAATTAGATATCGCTAATTATAGTTTTAAATGGTTAGTTTTGAATGTTAAGTTTAAAATTTTTATATGAGAGAAAGTATAGTTCAAAAAAATAATTTGTAATTTAAAATCAAATTTTGAGAAGTGGAACATCAATAGGGGCAAATGTAGAGGAAGCTTTAGCTGGACAAAGTAAAAGAGATTTTACCGCAAAAATGTCTATTTCTTCAAAAGAGGCAAGAGAAATTAAATATTGGTTAAGATTATTAAAACAAAGTGAATTAACAGATTTAGAAATTAATTCTTTAATTTTGGATATTGATGTTCCACTTCTCAACAAAACCTAACTAAAAACTAAACATTCAAAATTTAAAACTAAAATTGTGAGCGATTTTACCCACATAGATAAAAAACACAATCCTAAAATGGTCAATGTTTCTGAAAAGAAAATTACCAAAAGAATAGCCATTGCAAAAGCAACCATGTTTTTAGGAGAGGAAGTAATTTCTCATTTTACAAAAGACGAATTGATGACCAAAAAAGGACCTGTTTTTCAAACGGCAATTATTGCGGGAATTCAAGCAGTGAAAAAAACATCTGAATTGATACCTATGTGCCATCCTTTATTGATTAACGGCGTAGATATTGATATCAATATTTTAGATTCAGAACATATAGAGGTCTTTTGTAAAGTGACGATAGAAGGAAAAACGGGCGTAGAAATGGAAGCCTTGACCGGCGCAAATATTACTTGTTTAACCATTTATGATATGTGCAAAAGTATCAGTCAGAAAATGGTTATCAAAGAAGTAAAGTTATTAGAAAAAACCGGAGGCAAATCTGATATTAAAAATTAATTGTCTCCTCGAGCGCAGTCGAGAGGATTTAAAAAGTTCTCGACTGCGCTCGAACAGAAAAAAAAACTGAAATAATTTCAGGAAAAATGAAAAAACATAGGAAACATACAAATTTAGAAAGACGAAATAACGATAATTTTGCACCCAATGAAATTGCGATTTTAGGGACAAATTGCAATACTATTTCTGAACTAGTAAACGAGATTTCAGAGAAATTATCTCAATATAAATTGGGTTATTTTGATGCTTCTCACGCAAAGAATGTGGATAAAAATAAGTTGTCAGAATTCGTGTTTCATCACGAAGGAAATGTACAAATAACCTCTTCTGGAACCATCAATAAGTTTCAACAGCGTTTAGATTTTGCACAATTAGATTATCTCTTTATCAATGGAAACCATTACCAGGGCGCCAAACAAATTTTAGTTTTAGATGAAGCAAAAGAAGCTTCTGTGTTGAAGCGGTTGGCACTATTAGACAACATTCAGTTCGT
>JBNMNV010000219.1:0-5619 GCA_051278125.1 Polaribacter sp.
CAAAAAGTTCGCCCGCAATGTGGACGCCTATTTTTAAGCAGAATAAAGAAAATGTAATTGAAACACTAGAAGAATACATCAATAATTTACAACATTTTAAAGAGTTGATGCAACAAGATAATTTCTCTGAAATTTTTAATCAAATGGAGAATACAAATTATATAAAACAAATTTTAAACGGCATAAAATAAAGGCCAAAACAGCTGTTAATAAAAAAGAAAAAGCAGCACAAACAAATATTATAATGAAGAATACAAAAGAATTAAGAACATGGTTGGATGATATGAAATTAAATCATCCTCTAGTAATAGCAGGGCCTTGTAGTGCAGAAACTGAAGAACAAGTTTTAAAAATTGCACACGAATTAAAAGATTCTGATGTAAATTATTTTAGAGCAGGAATTTGGAAGCCAAGAACAAGACCTGGAAATTTTGAAGGTGTTGGTGCTCTAGGTTTAGGTTGGTTAAAAAAGGTAAAGGAAGAAACGGGAATGAAAACCTGTACGGAAGTTGCCAACGCGGCACACGTAAAATTAGCGATTGAAAATGATGTCGATTTATTATGGATTGGTGCTCGGTCTACCGTATCGCCATTTATTATGCAAGAAATTGCAGATGCTTTGCAAGGCACAGATAAAATTGTTTTAGTAAAAAACCCTGTAAATCCAGATTTAGCTTTGTGGCTAGGTGGAATTGAAAGATTATATACTGCCGGAATTAAAAATCTTGGAGCAATTCACAGAGGATTTTCAACGTATGAAAAAACAAAATATAGAAATATTCCTGAATGGCAATTAGCTATTGAATTTCAAAATAGATTTCCAGATTTACCATTAATTTGTGATCCTTCTCATATCACAGGAAACAGAGAGATGATTTTTGATGTTTCGCAAACTGCTTTAGATTTAAATTTTGATGGCTTAATGATTGAAACGCATTTTGATCCAGATAACGCTTGGAGTGATGCTGCACAACAAGTTACACCAACAAAATTGAAGCAAATCATGGAAGATTTAAAAATTAAGAAGGAAACTGAAACTGCTTCTAGTTATAGAGAACCTTTAGAAAATTTAAGAGCTCAAATAAATGTAGTGGATGACCAATTAATTGATATGTTAGGGAAAAGAATGAAAATTGCTGATCAAATTGGGCAACTTAAAAAAGAGCAAAATGTAGCCGTTTTACAATCTAGACGATGGAATGAGATTTTAGGCAATATGGTTTTAGAAGGCGAAAGCAGAGGTCTAAGTGAAGAATTTGTATTGAGAATGTTTAAGGCAATTCACCAAGAATCTATCAATCATCAGGAAAAAATTATTAACGGATAGTTTTTGGGCGTTACCTAAAGGTCAGGCTTTCACTACTCACTTTTTTTGCAGAAAAAGTAAAAAAGAGTTCAGACAAATAGCCTATCTTGAGTTTGACGAAAGGTTCAATCCTTAACGCACATTACAAACTAAAATAGGAAGTTGTTAAAACTAACTTTTAGATAATTTATAAGACCCTTCAGGTTTCTAAAACCTGAAGGGTCTTTTTTTTTCTCAATGTCACTTCGAGTAAAATTTCTTTTTCAGAAATTTTGTATCGAGAAGTCTTTCTTTAAAATTTAACAAGTTCTAAAACAATTTTCTCATAAAATCAAAAATCACTAGAACTGACCTTGTTATTATTACTCAAAATTCTGCATCTTTGTAGTAATGACAGGAATCGTATATAAATCTACAGGAAGTTGGTATTTTGTAAAGTCTGCTGATGGAGAATTTCATCAATGTAGAATGAAAGGAAAACTTAGGTTAAAAGGAATTAAAAGCACCAATCCAATTGCTGTTGGAGATAAGGTAGCATTCGATTTAGAAAAAAAAGGCGATGAAGAAACTGGCGTTATCAAAAAAATTTTAGATCGAGATAATTTCATCGTTAGAAAATCAGTAAATCTTTCAAAGCAAACACATATTATTGCTGCCAATATTGATCAAGTTTTCTTGCTGATCACCATCAACAATCCTCCAACATTTACTACGTTTATAGACCGTTTTTTGGTTTCTACAAGAGCCTACAGAATTGATACTATTTTAGTTTTTAATAAAATTGATTCTTACGAAATAGAAGAAAGAGCAGAAATTTTATATCTCAAAGATATTTACGAAGCCATTGGTTACAGATGTGTAGAGGTTTCTGCAACAGAAAATAAAAACGTATCTGAAATTAAAGAGATAATGAAAGGCAAAACATCGATGTTTGTTGGGCATTCAGGAGTTGGTAAATCTACTTTAGTAAATACAATTGAACCAAGTTTAAATTTAAAAACCAAACAAATTTCAGAGCAACATAAACAAGGGCAGCATACAACAACCTTTGCAGAAATGTTTGATTTAAGTTTTGATGCTAGAATTATAGATACACCAGGAATTAAAGGTTTTGGAGTTGTAGATATTGATAAATACGAATTAGGAGATTATTTTCCAGAATTTTTTGCGTTGAAACAAGATTGTAAATTCAATAATTGCATCCATACAAAAGAGCCCAATTGTGCTGTAAAAGAAGCGTTAGAAGAAGATAAAATCTCTTGGTCTCGTTACAAAAGTTACTTACAAATTTTAAGTGGCGATGAAGAAAAAGAACATTTTAGAACCGATGTTTGGAACGAAGAAGATAATGAGTAAAGAATGAAAACCGTACTTCAAAGAGTTTCTAAGGCGAGCGTAACAATCAATCAAAATAAAGTTGCCAATATTAAAAATGGGTTGCTTGTTTTATTAGGAATTGTACATGATGATGGACAAGTAGATATTGATTTTTTAGTTAGAAAAATTGCAAATCTTCGAATTTTTAATGACGAAAAAGAAGTGATGAATGTGTCCTTAAAAGATATTGATGGAGAAGTAATTGTAGTCAGTCAGTTTACATTACATGCCTCCACAAAAAAAGGAAATAGGCCAAGTTATATAAAAGCGGCAAAACCAGAAATTGCAATTCCGTTGTATGAAAATTTCATTGAAACATTAGAAAAAGAATTGGGTAAAAAAGTGCAAACGGGCCAATTTGGTGCAGATATGAAAGTTGATTTAGTGAATGATGGTCCCGTTACAATTCTCATCGATTCAAAAAATAAAGAATAATTTTTGATGATGTATTTTGATGTGCATACACATGGATGTGCTGCGGAGGAAAAAGTTTTTTCAATCTTAAACCGGTACCCAAATTCAACAGATTTTTCGAAACCTTTTTCAATCGGAATCCATCCTTGGTATCTTCATAAAGAAAATATTGAAATCGAACTTTTAAGAGTAGCCGAAAAACTGCAACATAAAAATTGTTTTGCATTAGGAGAATGTGGTTTAGATAAGGGGATAGAAGTTGATTTTGAAATTCAAAAGTATGTGTTTAAGAAACAGATTCAACTTTCAGAAAAATATCAGAAACCACTCATTATTCATTGTGTAAAAGCTTTCCAAGAAATCATTGTTTTTAAGAAAGAATTAAAACCAAAACAAACTTGGATTTTTCACGGATTCGGTAAGAATTTACAAGTAGCCGAAAGTTTGCTTAAAAATGGAATTATCTTGTCTTTTGGACCAGCAATTATTAATAATAAAAAATTACAAGAAGTTGTTTCGTTTATATCTTTAGATAAAATTTTATTGGAAACTGATGATTCAGAATTAACAATTCAAGAAGTTTATCAAAAAATAGCAAGTATAAAAAATATTGAAGTTGAAGAGCTTCAACAAAAAATAGAACATAATTTTAAACGTATTTTTAAAAGATGAGTTGGTTAGAGCGCACAGAATTATTAGTACAAAAAGAAGGAATTGAAAAACTAAAAAAAGCCAATATTTTAGTAGTTGGTTTGGGAGGAGTTGGTTCTTATGCAGCAGAATTTATTGCAAGAGCAGGCATTCATAAAATGACAATTGTAGATGGAGATTCTTTTGATGAAACCAATAAAAACAGGCAATTACCAGCATTAGATTCTACCATTGGTAAATCGAAGGCACAAGTTTTAGCAGCAAGATTACAAGACATCAACAAAGATATTGAGCTAACAGTTTTAGAGGAATTTTTATCGCCAGAAAGGGCTTTTGAAATTGTTTCAAAAGAGTTCGATTATGTGTTAGATTGTATCGATTCTATTACACCAAAAGTAAATTTAATAGTGGCTGCAAGAAGAAAGAAAGTGAAAATAATTTCTTCGATGGGAGCAGGAGGTAAGCTTGATGTTTCTAAAATAAAAATTAAAGATATTAGTAAAACTAAAAATTGTAGCATGGCTAGAGTGTTGCGTAAAAGGTTGAAAGAAAGAAAAGTAGATAAGGGTGTAAAAGCTGTATATTCTGATGAAATGCAAATTTCAAAAAGTGTAAAAATTACAGATGGTACTAATTTCAAAAAGTCTTATTATGGTACTATTAGTTACATGCCAGCCGCTTTTGGCTTGCAAGCAGCTGCTCATGTTATTAATGTTTTGTTAAAAAAGTAGTAGATACTTTCCAGGGGAAATAAATTGATTGTATATTTGCACAACAATAAAAACTAACGCATTCAATTAAAAATCAAAATCAAGTCAAAATGAAAAAAATAATTTTAGCCCTAGTGGTTGTAGCAGCTGTTTTAACTGCTTGTAAAGGAGAGAAAAAAGAAAAAGTTGAAACTGAAAAAGCAAAGGTAGTAGATGTAAACGTTGCAGATTTAGATAACGTAAATATTACAGAATCTGTGTTAAATTGGCAAGGAACCAAGCCTGGAGGTGCTCATAATGGAGCAGTATCTATTCAAAAAGGTGGATTATTATTAAACAATGGTACTTTGGTAGGAGGACAATTTACGTTTGATATGAATTCTATTAAAAACTTAGACATGGCTGGTGAAGATGGCGCAGCGAAAATAGAAGGACACTTAAAATCCGCAGACTTTTTTGATGTAGCAACGTATCCAACTTCTAAATTTGTAATTACAAATGTTGCAAAAGAAAACGGAAAATTGTTAGTTACAGGGAATTTACAAATTAAAGACGTAACTAAAAGTATTACAATACCTGCAATGATTTCTTCAGAAGGTGGAATTACTGCATTTAAAAGTGAAACGTTTAATATCAACAGAGCAGATTTTAATGTGAAGTATGGTTCTAAGTCATTTTTCGATAATTTAAAGGATAAATTTATTGATGATTTAATGGAAATGTCTTTTGAAGTAAAAACAAAAGCGTAATTTGTACCCGCAAAAATTTATTCAAACATATTAACACTTTAATAAACGAAAAGATGAAAACTCAAAAAGCTAGCAGACCTTGTGGATGTGGAAATACGCAAGACCCAAACGGGAACTGTGATGGATCACACGCAAATAAATAATAAATTTTAATGTATTTTTAAACCCAAAACTTTTAGTTTTGGGTTTTCTTTTTTGAATACGAATGCTATTCAAAAAGATTACCTGTTTATAACAAATAAACAGAGGCTGTAAACGGAAATTTGTCTAACGAATTTCGTTTTTATTTCCTTTATATTTTAATAGAGAATACAGCCGTAACGCATGCTATGCTTTTATATTCTGTATTATTTAAAGAAAATATATTTCAAATTTATAAGCAATTATTAGAAAGCCCCATTGGTATTAAATG
>JBNMNV010000220.1:0-5605 GCA_051278125.1 Polaribacter sp.
GAACATTTTAAATGCTGATGACATAAAAACTGTTGGTTATTTTAAAAATTTTATAGAAAGTGATGCGATTGTTCCCGAAATAAAATCAGCTTTTTTAGCATCGATCGAGAAAATTAAGGCAAAAGGAATTATGGTAAAAGCCTTAGATTTCTTTGAAGCAGACACCTTGGTTTCTGCCTATTATACCTTGGCAATGGCAGAAACAGCATCAAATCTATCGAGATTAGATGGCACCAATTATGGCAATAGAATTGAAGGAAATAATTTAAAAGACACGTATTCTATTACCCGTTCAGAAAATTTATCAGAAGAAACAAAACGGAGGATTGTTGGCGGGAATCAAGTTTTATCGCAAGGTTTTTCTGATGAAATTTATTTAAAAGGATTACATTTAAGAGATCAGATTTCTGAAAATTTTGAAAAACATTTTCAGGATGTTGATATCATAGTATCGCCTGTTACACCTGGTTTGCCTCCAAAAATCGGCAATAGCCTAAAAGACCCTTTGGCCATGTATTTATCTGATGCTTATACAGTAGGTTTCAGTTTAGGGCAATTACCTACCCTAACCATACCTCAAGGAACTGCCACAGGCCTACAAATTACGGCAGCAAAAAATAATGACGCACTCGTTTTGAAGTTTGCAAACTTCTTAAAAGACACGATATAATGGAGTTAGAGCAATTAAATGAGCTATTAAAAGCACACGATTTAGAATTGGTCATCGGTTTAGAAACCCATGTTAGATTAAATACAAAATCAAAATTATTCTGTTCTTGTGCAAATCAAGAAATAGAGCAACCAAATCAAAATATATGTTCAGTTTGTACAGGGCAAATGGGCGTTTTACCTTCATTAAATAAAGAAGCAATTACAAAGGCTATTTTATTCGGTAAAGCGGTACGCTCCTCTTTTTCAAACGAGATCATCTCTTGGGATCGTAAACATTATGAGTACCCTGATAATCCAAAAAACATTCAAATTACACAGTTTCATAATCCTGTAATTCCTGACGGAGAAGTTTCTTGTTTTAGAAATGATGGTTCTCAATTTACTGTGAATTTAACGCAAGTTCATATTGAAGAAGATGCTGCCAAATTGATGCACGAAAAGAAAATTTCTTTAGTCGATTTTAACAAAGCTGGAGTTCCTTTAATTGAAATCGTAACAGAACCTTGTATCAGAAATATTGAAGATGCATCTACCTATGCACAATATATTCAGAGAATTGTTCAGAATTTAAAAATATCGGAAGCGAATCTTGAAAAAGGGGAATTTAAATCGGATGTTTCTGTATCGCTTCGTAAAAAGCATACCTATAATTTAAACCCAAGAACAGAAATCAAAAACTTAAATTCTTTTAAGTTTATGGTGGAAGCTTTAAAGGAAGAAATAGAAAAACAACTTCATTATTATATAGACCACAAAGAGTTTAGACCAGACCAAACGACCGTTTTATGGAATGCTGATTTAAAGCAGACCAAAACCATGCGTAAAAAGGAGTTTGAAGCGGATTACCGTTTTATTTCTGAACCAGATTTACCTTTTGTAAATATAAAGGATGTTGTTAAAAGTACTTATATTGATGTAAGCTCTTTACCTTTTGCGGTAGAATCTATTTTAATAAAAGGCGGAGTTTTACCCCAAGATGCCAAGTTTTTTACTGCGGATTCTTTACGTTCTGAGACTTTTGTTGCTATTAATGATGTAATCAAAGACGCGTCTTTTGTTGCAAAAACATTAGTCAATAACATTGGTGCAGATCAATATAAAGACATTCATAATGTTGCTCATTTAACTGAGATTTTTCAGCTTTTTAAAGCGGAGAAAATTACGGCTGTTTTAGTTCAAAATGCTATTATTAACTATTTAAAAGATAGACAATTTAACTATAATTTGTATTTTGAAGAAAACACGATTTCCGAAGAAAAGATTAAAGTTGCTGTTCTAAAAGTAATTGCTCAAAATGAAGCAATTGCAAATGATATTAAAGCTGGAAATCAAGGAAAAGCAGGGATTCTTGTTGGTAAAGTTATTGGGCTTATTGGAAAAGGTGCTTCGGGTAAAATCATTCGTGAAGAGATTTTATCTTCTCTTTCCGATGCCAAAAAAAGTAATAAGAAACAAGCACTACAAAGCCAAGAAGAAGCAACCAAAAAACTAGAACAAAAAAACAAGAACCAAGAAGAAGATGTTCTTCCTGAAATTCCGATTGTAATAAAAGAAGAATATAGGACTCATAAAATTTCTCAACTCTCAGAAAATTCGATTCAAAATGAAGTTACTTTATCTGGTTGGGTTTCTAGTGTGCGTGATCACGGTGAATTAATTTTTATTGATTTAAGAGATTCTAGTACCCAAATTTTTCAAGTGCGTTTAAGTCGAGAATCATTTCCTAATTTAGATGAATTGGTAAAGCTAAAACCAGAAACTGTTGTTATGGTAACTGGGCTTGTGGTTCAAAGAAAAGAAGACGATTATAATGCTGGTTTAAGAACTGGTAAAATAGAGTTAGAAACATCAGTTTTAGAAATACTAAATTTATCAAAAACGCTTCCTTTTGAAATAAAAAGAGCCATGAAAACGAATGAAACTACTCGTTTTCAGTATAAATTTTTAGATCATAGAAATGATGAAGTTCGCAAGGCAATTGTAAATCGTCATAAAGTAATTAAGTTACTTAGAGATATCTTAGATGAAGAAGAGTTTTTAGAAATTGAAACGCCAATTTTAACTGCGGGTACAGATGAAGGAGCAAGAGAATTTATTGTTCCAACAAGAAAACAAGCAGGTTCTTTCTACACATTACCGCAAGCGCCTCAGCAATTTAAGCAAATGTTGATGGTTGGTGGATTTGAAAAATACTTCCAAATAGCACGTTGCTTTAGAGATGAAGATTCTCGCGGAGACAGACAACCAGAATTTACACAATTAGATCTTGAAATGGCATTCGTTAGTATGCAACAGATTATCGATTTAAATACAAAAATGTTTAATGAAATTGTGCATAAAATTTATGGCAAAAAATGGATTTTACATCCGTTTGAAATGATTACCTATAAAAATGCGATGGATCGATATGGTTGTGATAGACCTGATTTACGTTTCGGCTTGCAAATGCAAGATATTACCGACATCGTAAAAGAAACAACTTTCCAGGTTTTTAGCAAACCAATTGATGAAGGAGGTGTTGTAAAATGCATTAAAGTTTCCGCAAAAGAGCAAGGAAATAAACGAATGTCTAAAGGTCAGATTGAAAACCTCACTGCAATCGCACAACAAAATGGTTTGGGTGGCTTGGCGTATATCATTGTGAATGAAAATGATTTACAATCGCCAATTATTAAGTTTTTAGGCGAAGAAATTGCAGCTAATATTATAAAAGCTACTGATGCTCAACTAGGAGATATTGTCTTTTTCTCTGCAGCAGATTATACTACTGCGAACAAAGCGTTAGATGCGGTTCGCCAAGAAATGGGAAAAATCCTAAAACTCATCAACCCAAAAGAATTAAGACCTGCCTGGGTTATCGATTTTCCCATGTTTGAAAAAACAGAGGAAGGAAGATGGACGTTTACACACAATCCTTTCTCAATGCCCGCTATCTATGATTTAGAAAAGCATATGAATGGAGAAGGTGAAGAAATAGGAACAATTATCGCTCAACAATATGATTTAATCTTGAATGGTTATGAAATTGGCGGAGGTTCTGTTCGTGCCCATAAGGCAGAAATTTTAGAAGCTACCTATAAAAACATGGGTTACAATAAGGAAGAAATGATGAAAAGTGTTGGCACCATGCACAAAGCGTTTCAATATGGCGCACCTCCTCACGGAGGAATTGCTTGGGGCATAGACCGTTTAATGATGATTTTAGAAAATAAAGCTTCTATTAGAGAAGTAATGGCGTTTCCAAAAACAGGATCATCCGAAGATTTATTATTTAATGCACCCTCTATTTTATCTGATAAAAAAGTAGAAGAAATGAATGTAAAGATTATGAGAAAATAGTCACCTTTTTAAGCCACAAAAAAGCAAAAAGCCTTCCGAATCCGGAAGGCTTTTTTTAAACTAACAAGGCAATTTCCGAGTATCTTTAAAATAAAATTACTCACTTTAAAAAAATCACCTACCCCTTATTTTAAAGATACTTGATATTGCATCACAAACATTCCTTTATAGTCTTTCTGCGCTATTGTAGTTGCATCAAAAATAGGTCGGTGTTGATACCCCAAACTAAACTTTGTATTATGAGTTCCATCCAACAAAAAATTTACGTTAAAATCATATACTGTCATTTGATCATTTAAAGCATCCCAATTAGAAGTTTGAATAGAAATATTTGGCTGAATTACAACAGGTTGCTCTAATATTTCAGTCTTTCTAAACGCATACCCCAACTGCATATAACAAGTTGTTCCTGTACCTATCATTGGAAACGCAACTCCAGAACCATTAAAATCTATTCCTCCACCTGTAGTTGGATTATTAGCACCAACATTTCTAACATAATCTTTCCCAAAATCATAATCATAATAGCCTAAATACGCTGTAATTGCAGCGTCATTTGCTAAAGGCAAGTTTAAGAAAGAATCTAATGCCCAATGTTTCATGTCATAAAAAGTTGTCGAGGCTAACATCGCATCTCCATCACTAGTTGCATTATCTTGAAATTGAAAACCAGCACCAATATTAAATACTTTTTTTGCATTTCCATAAGTTCCTATTTGATAAGCAGACTTATTCGATTCGTGCTCAAAAAATTGATATTTTACATATGAAGAAGTTTTGACTCTAGGTTTATTATTTGAGAAATTCACTTCTCCATTAGGTGCAGTTGTAATAATGAAAGGTCTATTAAAGGCTATTCTGTAATCGAACTTTCCAACTTGTCCTTTTATCCAAGCACCAAATAAACGACCTAAGTCATCATTTTTTTCTACAGAATTTAAAGTAAATAAAGGCGAATCTAATCCCATCATTTTAGAACTAGATCTAATATTCCATCTATTTAAACCCTGCCAACCAGATTTACCAATACCAACTTCAAAAGCTTTGTGAAAAGAGTACTCTAAATATAAATCTAACACTTCTAATTGAAAAGGCTTGTTTTTAAAATTGTAATTATTACCACCAAATATTGAATAGACAAATATTTTTGGCGTAATTTGAGAATACACAGGTATTCTTAAACGTCTTATAGAAATATCCATAAAGTTATTCGTCAGCTCGTTATTTATTAAAGAGCCCTCATTTAAATCTGAATAACGTAACCAAATTTGCGAAGTAACATTCCAATTAATCGTAGGCTTAAATTCTTTTTTCTCTTGACTTATCAAAAACAATGGAGATAGCAGTAACAATGCCAATAAAAAATTACTCATGATATTTTGTACTAATTTCATTCTGCAGATATTCTTAAATTTAGCACAAAATTAAGAGAATCTTCTTTTTTATTAAGTGACAAACATCATATTTCTTTATTTAATTTTAATATGTCTTAAAAGTTCCTGTTTTCTTCTTAAAGCTAGCAAGTTTGATGTTTTAAACTATTTATTAAAAAATTAAAAACGTAAAACTACACGAATAAGAAACTTTATCAATG
>JBNMNV010000221.1:0-5575 GCA_051278125.1 Polaribacter sp.
GTAAGTTATTTTAAACTTTCTTTGTATTTTTAGTATATTTAATTCTTTTAAAGTAATCATGGAGAAAATTTTGAAGGTTTTATTGGTTGAAGACAATTTAATAGAGATAATGAAAATGAAAAGAACCATTTCGTTATTAAAGTTAAAACATACCATACATGAAGCCAAAAACGGGGAAGAAGCTTTACAATTTTTAGAGGATAAAGCTAATATTCCAGACATTATTCTTCTTGACTTAAATATGCCTAAAATAAATGGTATCGAGTTTCTTAAAATTTTGAAGGCCAATGATGATTTAAAACATATTCCCACCATAATTTTAACAACATCTAACAATCAAAAAGATTTATTAGAATGTTATAAAACAGGGATGTCCGGTTATGTTTTAAAGCCTTTAAAGTATGAAGATTATGTAAAAAAGATTGAAACTGTTTTAACATATTGGAGTGTAAATGAATTAAGAAAATTATAATATGAAAGGAATTGTATTTACCGAGTTTTTAGATTTAGTTGAAGATAAATTTGGTTTAGAAACTTTAGATAGAATTATCACCGAGTCTCAATTAAAGTCTGGCGGTATTTACACATCTGTTGGTACTTACAGTTTCTCTGAAATGTTACAGTTACTTCAAAAGTTAAGTGAACATACCGGTCTTTCAATAGATAATTTATTGTTGGTTTATGGTGAGCATTTTTTTTCAATCATAGAAACAAGTTATCCAGGTTTACTAGCTACTTATAACGATCCTATAGAAATGCTTTCATCTATTGAAAATCATATTCATATAGAGGTTAGAAAAATATATCCAGACGCAGAATTGCCTACTTTTATTGTAGAAAAAAAAGATCAAAAATCTTTAACCATGCTCTATAAATCTAGCAGAGCCATGCATCATTTTGGATTAGGTTTAATGAATAAAACCTTTGAGCATTTTAATGCCACAGCAACTATAGAGCTTCATAAAATAAATGAAGATGGCACTGAAGTTAGATTCGTAATTAATAAAAATTAATGAGTCAAGAAAATATGATTATACTACAATCCGATTTAAATAAATAACAACTAGAAAACATCTGAAACAATACTACAAGACAACTCTAAAAAATAAAAAGTAGTAGTGTTCTTACAAATCTGAATCTCGGTTTGATGTAGGTAGTTTTTTGTGTTTTTTTTATATTGTAGCTGATAACGAAGGTAATTTAGAGAATATAGCAGTATAAAATTTAGAATTAGTTGCAAGTACATTAAAAAAAAAGGACAAATTAATTTTAGATATTTTGGAATATTCGATTGCTAGAAGTACCTTTTACATAAAGAAAAAGTAGATTTAAATTTATTAGCAGAGCGCTTTAAAACAAACCTATTTATTTCTGAAAATATTTCCACAACTTTAAAAAAACCTCACAATTTTAAATGGTGATGAGACTAATCTTAGTCAGTTATTTCAAAATTTAATTAGCAATGTTATAAAATTTTGCAATTTAAAAAAGCAATTTAAAATTTGTGAAGTATGTATGAACGATTAGTTAAAAATTTGTAAATTTACAATTAAGAAGATTTTTTTATGTGAAAAATGTAAATATTTAAATGAAACCGTCTACGACTCTCAAGAAATAAAAAATGAAAACTGTTCAATTAAAGAAAAAGAAAAATAAAAAAATAGAATATGTATCAGAAGAACAAAACTTAAAGGCTCCTTTAGTTTTGATTTTTGGGGATAGATATATGTTGCAAGACAAAGATGTTTTTGATGAAATAAGAGCAGTTTTTACAGATGGACACCTTGTTTTTGGATCAACTGCCGGAGATATTACATCAGAATCTGTAGATGAGGATTCTATTACAATAACAGCAATTGAATTTGAAAAAAGTTACTTTACCATAAAAAAATCGAATGTTTTAGATTCAGGAAATGAAATTGATAGCTTTAAAGTTGGTAGGGAGTTAATAGAACAATTTCCAGAAGAAGGCTTAAAATATGTTTTTGTGGTTTCTGAAGGTAGCTTTATAAACGGAAGTCAACTCACTTTGGGCATGAACGCTGCAGCTAAAAATAATCTTTTAATTACTGGGGGCTTATGTGGGGATTCAGAAAGATTTGAGAAGACTTTTTCTTCTTATAATGAAATCCCTAAAGAAGGCGAAGTTGTAGCGGTAGGTTTGTACGGAGATACTTTAGAAGTTTCTTTTGCATCCAACGCAGGTTGGACTCCTTTTGGCCCAGAAAGATTAATTACGAAATCTAAAGACAATATCTTATATGAATTAGACGGTAAACCTGCTTTAGATTTATATAAAAAATATTTAGGAGATAAATCTAAAGAATTACCTGGAGCAGCATTGTTATTTCCTTTAAATGTGAAATTTTCTGATAAAAAAAAATCAATTGTAAGAACAATTTTAACGATTGATGAAAAAGAAAACTCGATGATTTTAGCAGGTGATATTGTAGAAGGGTCTTATGTGCAACTTATGATGACCAATGTAGATAATATTATAAGTGCGGCAGAAATTGGAGCAGTGCAAGCGCTAGAGTATAGAAATAATAAACCGGAATTAGCAATTTTAGTAAGTTGTATTGGTAGAAAATTAGTTTTAGATCAAAGAGTAGAGGAAGAGGTAGAGGAAGTGATAGAGGTAATTGGTAAGGAAACTACTGTTTGTGGATTCTATTCCTATGGAGAAATTGCTCCTTTTAATAATGAAATGAACTGCCAACTGCATAACCAAACGATGGCAATTACCCTAATTAGCGAATAATGAACTCTTTATTAAAAAGACAATTAAGAAAATATTTGCCAAAAGAACTCCTAGCTAATAAAAATTTAGATCTTTTTTTAAACGCTGTAGATAGATCTTATACGAACTCAGAAGATCAGTTTACATTGTTACAAAGAGCTGCATCTATTAGTTCTGACGAACTTTATGAATCTAATAAACAATTAAAACAAGAGTCTAAAGCGCAAAAAGAAATAATTTCTAAATTAAATAATGTTGTAAATACTTTAAAGTTTTACGGTTTAGATGAAGCAAAAAATTTAGAAAATTTAGATTCTTTGGCATTAGCAGATTTTATTGACGATAAAACAAAAGATATTCTTGAAATTGATAAACAAAAAGATAGATTAGTCGCTAGTTTAGAGCGTCAAAATCAGGAGTTAAATGATTATACACACATGGTTTCTCATGATTTAAAAACACCATTGCAAAGTATAGATGCTTTAACAAGTTGGATGAAAGCAGATTACGAAAACGAATTAGGGAGTGACGGAAGAAATATTATCAATTTAATTAGAGAGAATGTAGAGAAAATGGATACCGTAATTCGTGGTATTTTAGAGTATTCAACAATTGGTAAAAGAGAAAGAGAACGTTATAAAGTAGACTTGAATAGTTTAGTTGTTAGTTTAATCTTGAAAATTGACAACCCAAAGGATGTTAAAATTTTAAAATTAGATAAATTTCCAATCATTTATGGAGATAAGCATAGGTTAGAATTACTTTTTTATCATTTAATTGAAAATGCTGTAAAATTTAATAACAAAGGAGAAAATGGTTTTGCAGAAATTAAGTGTTATGAAGAAGCTGATTTTTGGAAATTTTCAATTAAGGATAACGGAAAAGGAATCGAAAAAAAATATTTTGATAAAATTTTTATGGCTTTTCATAAATTGGAAAACGACTTTAAATCTGCAGGAATAGGTTTGTCTATTGTTCAAAAAATTGTGGAAGCTTATGAAGGTGAAATTTCCATAAAATCAACCCTAAATATTGAAACAATTTTTACATTTACCTTAAAAAAATAAGCCCAACGGGTAACATTTTCTGTGAACAAAAACAGATGGTTCTTGTTTTATCTAACTTTATAAGGATACTTAATATTCAGGAATGAACTAAACTTATTTTTTTTGAGGTAAAAGAAATTAATTTAATTATAGCTTACCGATTCTTTATAAAAAACAACGATCTTTCATTTAATTATTCGCTTAGCTTCATAGCTATGAATGCTATTTTGAGATTTAAAAATATTTTTTTATAAAATAAATGCTATATTGAATAATTAGAATTTAAAATCAAATACTCTTCAGAAGCTCTGAAGGCCCTAAGCGAAGTAGCTCAGTGGTTCCAGAGCTTGCCACATTTTTAATAATTGTTAAATTTTCAAAATTATTTTCAGAAACCGCCGGATTAGGATCAATAAAATAAATCGGAATATTCGGTTTGGTATAGTGTATTAAGCTCGCCGCAGGATATACTTGCATTGACGTTCCAATAATTACTAAAACATCAGCTTTTTTAACAATTTCAGCTGCTTTGTCTAACATGGGCACCATTTCACCAAACCACACAATATGAGGTCTTAATTGGCTTTTTTTTTGACATAAATCGCCTAAAAATAAATCTTTTCTCCAGTCTAAAACTAGATTTTCATCAATAGAACTTCTAACTTTAAGAAGCTCTCCATGCAAATGGATTACTTTAGAGCTTCCTGCTCGTTCGTGTAAATCATCTATATTTTGGGTAATAATTTTAACATCAAAATTGGTTTCTAAATCCACTAAATTATAATGAGCTTTATTGGGTAAAACCTCGAGCAATTGTTTTCTACGTTGATTGTAAAAATCTAAAACTAATTGAGGGTTTCTAGTAAAACCATCAGGAGTAGCAACTTTGGTAACGTCATGACCTTCCCACAAACCATCGCTATCTCTAAAAGTATTGATACCGCTTTCAGCGGAAATTCCTGCACCAGTTAACACAACAAGTTTTTTCATATATTTTGTGGTTTTTAGGATGTGAAGCATACAAGATTTAACTTTAAATTTTTTGAAGAATATACAACCAAATATTTTTAGATATTTCGAAAATATAATAAATAAATGATAAGTTTGTAAATATGATTGATAAAAACCTATTAAATTATTTTGAAGGCTATTTAACAGAGAAACGAAAAGAAACCTTTAAAAATGTTTTAGAGAATAGAACCAAGCATTTCACGATAGTTTTAGAAGATATTTATCAGCCTCATAATGCAAGTGCAGTTGTTAGAACCTGTGATATTTTTGGAGTACAAGATTTACATTTTATTGAAAATAAATATGTGAATAGAGTCTCCAGACATGTAGCAAAAGGTGCGCAAAAATGGATTACTTCCACGCGCTACAATTCAGATGGTAAAAATACAGCATCTTGTATCCATGTTTTAAAGAAAAATGGCTATCAAATTATAGCAACAACGCCACACAACGATTCTTGTTTTTTACAAGATTTTGATATTCACAAAAAAACGGCATTTATTTTAGGAGCAGAAGCAGAGGGGGTCTCTGAAACTGTAAAAAACCAAGCCGATGGCTTTTTAAAGATACCTATGGTTGGTTTTACAGAAAGCTTAAATATCTCAGTTGCGGCAGCGATTATTCTTCAAGAGGTAACAACAAAGTTAAGAAGCTCTAGTATAGATTGGCAATTATCAGTGCAAGAAAAAGAGATTTTATATTTTGATTGGGTAAAAAAAACAATTAAAAACGTTGATAAAATTGAAGCATTGTATTATCGTAATTTAAAGGAATGAGT
>JBNMNV010000222.1:0-5493 GCA_051278125.1 Polaribacter sp.
AGAAGAAGAAGAAGAACGTGTTTTTAATAAAAAGATACTTTTAAAATCTTTAAATGCACAAAATAAAATTAAAAAAAATACACCTAAAATTATCAAAAAATTAATGAGTTTTGATAAAAAAGAAGAAAATATATTTTTTCTGATGATTTTAGTCATTTAATTGGATTGAATAAATATCAAGTTAAAAATAAATTGGGGCTTTCTAATAATAAAATTAGCAGCAATATTTGGATGTACACGAAAAAAAAGAAAATAATCTTTTAAAAAAGAAGTATTTATACTTATATTTTAGCAATGATATTACTACTAATTATAAAATAAAGCGATTTAAATCTTTGATTTCTTATTTTTAAAGGAATATAAATTTTTATGTTTTATTTGAACATCAACTTTAAAATTAAAATTACGTTTACAAAAAAAAGTAAATACTAAATTATATTAAATGAAAATAGGAATTGTGTGTTATCCAACTTTTGGAGGAAGTGGAGTAATGGCGACAGAGCTGGGAATGGCTTTGGCAGACAAAGGTCATGAAGTACATTTTATCACTTATAATCAGCCAGTTCGTTTAGATTTTTTATCTCATAAATTACACTTTCATCAAGTTTTAATCGAAGAATATCCATTATTTCAATATCAACCTTATGAGCTTGCTTTATCTAGCAAAATGGTCTATGTTGTAAAAACATATCAATTAGATGTATTGCATGTACATTATGCAATTCCGCATGCCTATGCCGCGTATATGGCAAAACAAATGCTAAAGGAAAAAGGGATTGATATTAAGGTTGTGACAACTTTGCATGGCACAGATATTACCTTGGTAGGTAGTCATCCTACCTATAAATCGGCGGTAGAATTTAGTATTAATAATTCTGATGTGGTAACCGCAGTTTCTAACAGTCTAAAGAAAACTACAAATCAGCTTTTCAATATTCATAAAAATATAGAAGTAGTGTATAATTTTATTGATATTGAAAAATACGATAAAGCTGAGCATGAAGAGTGTAAAAGGGAAGCTTTGGCAAAACCAAATGAAAGAATTTTAACACACATTAGTAATTTTAGACCCGTAAAAAGGGTAGAAGATGTAATCAAAGTTTTTTATGAGGTTCAAAAAGAGATTCCTTCTAAGTTATTGATGATTGGAGAAGGTCCTGAAAGAAAAAAAGCTGGACTTTTAGCCAAACAATTGGGGATTAAACATTTGGTGTTTTTTCTAGGGAATAGTACAGAAATAGAAAAGATTTTATGCTATTCAGATGTGTTTTTATTGCCTTCACAAACAGAAAGTTTTGGTTTGGCAGCATTAGAGGCAATGGCTGCAAAAACGGCAGTAATATCCACCAATACTGGGGGATTACCAGAAGTAAATATTCATGGAGAAACTGGTTATTTAAGTAATTTAGGGGATGTTGAAGACATGGCAAAAAATGCAATTTCTATTTTAAAAGAGGATACAGTTTTAGAGACATTTAAGCAAAATGCAAAAGAGCATGCTAAAAAGTTTTCTTTAGATAATATAGTACCAGTGTATGAGGATATTTATAAATCTTGTTACCATAACAAAATTGGTTCTATTTAATTATGGTAACAATTAAATACTATTTATCTTAAAAAATTACTGCATTAAAATTTACTTTTTGTTTTTTATTTTAACGAAATCAACTAAAAAAGAATTGTAACGAAGTCGATGCTTTATTTTTTTACTTTTATCTAAAGAAAAAAAGTATCATTTGCTTTTAAAGTAATTTACGAACATAACAGTTACCACTCTAAAATGGCGTAATAAATCGGTTCTTTTTACTTACTTTTTATCCAATAAAATTACTATTGATAAGCCGCTGTTTCTTGTTTTTAAATTGAATGAATCAAAAAGTCATATAATTTATTTACATGACATTATAAAGTGAAATTTGTGTACATTAAAGAAGTTTATTGGTATTAAAAATTAGCTATTATATTTTAAAAGTCTATTAAATTTTGACAAACCTTTTTATATTTACGAAAATTATAAATTATGATTGACGGTAGAAAAAGAGTGAATATTAAAGTAGGAATCTTTGTGGAAATTATTCAGAAGCCTCATCAAAGGACAGGAGAATTAACACAAGGAGTAGTATTTAAAATACTCACAAAATCTAGCAATCATCCTCATGGTATTAAGGTTCAACTAGAATCTGGTTTAGTAGGTAGAGTTAAAAAAATTATTGATTAATATTTTAATTTATAGGTATTTTAATTTCGTACTCTTTTCTGCTCATGTTATTCAAGTTATTTTCTCTTAACCAAGGATTATGAATTTTAAATTCTTTGTAAGTTAATCCATATCTTTTCGCAAAAATAGTAATGTTAGTAATTGCAGTATCTACTTTAATCGTTTTTGTTTTTTGCAAAGTATATAAATCTTCTTTTTCAAAAACGAAACCATATTTTTTAGGATTGTTCATGACTTCTTTTAAAGCCAAAATTCTAAAAACATAACGTTCCGTTTCATTCGGTAATTTTGCATCGTAATAATTTGTAATTTGTTGCGTTTCTAATCTTCTAGAAACACCATAATTACCTGCATTATAAGCTGCCGCAGCTAAAGTCCAAGATCCCAAATTACTTTTAGAATTTTTTAAATATTCAGCAGCCACTTTTGTAGATTTTTCAATATCATATCTTTCATCTACATTGCTATTAATTTCTAAACCATATTCCTTACCAGTTGCTTGCATAAAATGCCACATTCCTGCTGCACCAGCAGAAGAAGTTTCATCTATAAAACCACTTTCTGCTAACGCTAAAAATTTAAAATCATCTGGTAAACCATATTTCTCTAACAAGGGTTCTATAATAGGGAAATATTTATTTGCACGTTTTAAAAGCAACAAGCCATTAGATTGCCAGTATGTGTTGACTAACAATTCTCTTTCCATTCTTTCTCTAATATCTTGCTTTTCTATAGGCACTCTTTCACCTGCTAAATTCAAATTATTTGGCAGTTTTAACGCTTTGATTTTATACATTTCATGAGTGCTTGTGCTTGGACTTGGCTCTATTTCAGTTTTATTCATAGCATTTATAAATAAAAGAGTTACAATAAGAATGCTTAAAAGAGATAGAACACGGACGTATTTATTCATAATAAATTTATTTTAGAATAGTATAAAAGTAAGGAATAGAAACAGGTTTAGCAAGCTAAACTTTCATGAATTAGTTTAGAAATCTGTTTTGCTTTTAGAATAATCATAGAATGATTTCCATCCTCAATTTTAATACAATTTTTGATGTTTTTAAACGGAAATATGTTGTCTTTTGTTCCATGAATGTGAATAATATTGGCCAATATTTTTTCTTGTTGCCAATTTACAACGTTACGAATAGCCCATTTTAAATAGCTTTCTTCTCTTACAGAAAGATACTTTTTATACATTTTCGCCTTTTTTTCTAATGATTTACCGATAAAAAATTTAGCATAGTTTTCAAAGTTCGTGACAATTTGAGTAGGAAATAATTTGTAAATTTTACTTTTACCTGCTAATTTATATCTTTTAGGAAGCTCATTTTTAGACTTTACACTAGAGATTATAATTATATTTTGTGTTTCTATAAATTTACTCATTTCTTGTACAACAATACCTCCAAAAGAAACTCCTATTAAAACAGGTTTTTTGTGTTTTATGTCATCGGTCATTCGCTTTGCATAATTCGCAATGGTTTCATCCATCTGTAAAGGAGATTTCCATGTTAAATAATGCAACTCGTATAGATGAGGATTCAACGTTAAATTGTGAAAAATTTCAGGACCAGCTGCCAGACCGGGCATAAAATATAGATGTGTTTTAGACATTTTAATATTTTAAGTGGTAATTTGATATTGTAACTTTCTATAATTTATTTTAGTAAGTTTACTATTACCTATTAGATTGTAACGGCATCTTTTATAAAATCAAACCGAACCAAGCCATCATCATCAATTTTAGTAAGTGTAATATTATGCAAAGTATTGACTAATTCTGGATGCCAAGGAGTTTTTACTTTTACATAATTTTCTGTAAATCCATGAATATATCCTTCTTTGTTTTCATTTTCGAATAAAACGGTTAAGTTATTCCCTAGCTGATCTTCATAAAAAGAGCGTCTTTTCTTTGCTGATAAACCACGTAACATTTTACTACGTTTTGCACGTACTTTTTTAGAAACAACTCCGTCTAAATTTACAGCCTCTGTATTAGGTCTTTCAGAGTAGGTAAAAACATGTAAATAGGAAATATCTAATTGGTTTAAATAGTTGTAAGTTTCTAAAAATAATGCGTCCGTTTCACCAGGAAAACCAACAATTACATCAACACCAATGCACGCATTGGGCATTGTTTCCTTAATTCTTGAAACTCTATTTGTATAGGTATTCGACAAATATCTTCGTTTCATTTTCTTTAATAATTCATCACTTCCAGATTGCAAAGGAATATGAAAATGTGGTACAAAAGTATTCGATGTAGAAACAAAATCAATCGTTTCATCCTTCAGTAAATTAGGTTCTATGGATGAGATTCGTAAACGATTGATACTTCCAACTTTATCTAATTTTTTTACGAGGTCTAAAAACGTGTGTTCGTGTTTTTTATTGCCAAACTCTCCTTTACCATAATCCCCAATATTTACACCCGTCAAAACAATTTCTTTAATTCCTTTGGATGCGATTTCTTTTGCATTTTTAAGCACGTTTTCTAGAGTATCACTTCTTGAAATTCCGCGCGCTAAAGGGATTGTACAATAGGTGCATTTGTAATCGCATCCATCTTGTACTTTTAGAAAAGCGCGAGTTCTATCGCCTATAGAATAAGAACCTACATAAAAATCGGCATCAGAAATTTCACAAGAATGGATTTCTCCAAGTTCATTTTTGCTTAAATCGTTAATGTAACTCGTAACATTAAATTTTTCTGTTGCCCCTAAAACCAAATCTACACCATCAATGGAGGCTAATTCTTCCGGCTTTAATTGGGCATAACATCCAATCGCAATTAAAAAAGCATCGTCGTTTTTCTTTAAGGCATTTTTTACAATCGATTTAAAACGTTTGTCTGCATTGTCCGTTACAGAACAAGTATTAATTACGTAAATGTCCGCTTTCTCTTCGAAATCAACGCGTTCAAAGCCTTCATTTACAAAGTTTCTTGCAATTGTGGATGTTTCAGAAAAATTTAATTTACAACCCAATGTGTAAAAAGCTACTTTTTTATCTGTGATCATTCTTGTACTTTTATAGACCGTAAATTTACAATATTATTGATGATTTTTGAAACTGAAAGATTACTTATTAGAAAACTGGATTTAGATGATTTAAAACACTTTCATCAACTTGAAAGTATTCCCAAAGTTTTAATGCATGCAACCGGAGAAGTAAAATCTTTAACAGCTAATAAAACTGAACTTATCGATTTGATTTCTAGATATGATAAACATTTAAATGATTTTAGGATATGCCATTGAAAGAAATTT
>JBNMNV010000223.1:0-5488 GCA_051278125.1 Polaribacter sp.
ACCCTATAATGCCGAAATAAATTGTTTCTTTTTTGCTTACTTTTAATTTTAATGAATCAAAAAATAATTCAATTTTTATGCACGAAATTAAAAAGTTAAATTAGTATTGAAAACTTCAGGAGCTTATTGTTTGCTAAAATCTATTCAATGCAAAGACTAGTCTACCATTACTTTTTCAATAGTTGATGCAGAGTCGCAACGCTTTACATACAAATGAACATTTTTTAACGCGTCTTTGCCTGTAACGTAGTATTCTGCGCATGGTTTTTCTCTAGGTTTACTTTTTCCAAAATCAACATCACCCAAATATAAAATAGTAGAAACTTCAGTGGTATCTATGTTATATTTTTCCATCGATTTTTTAGCTTCATCAGAAAATATTCGTTTTCTAATTCTGATCGTTTTTAAGGTTCTGGCATCCATTCCGTAATCGAAAGTTGCATTTTTTTTCTGCCAGAAGAAATAGACACCTACGGCACCTAATGATAAACCTACTAAATAATAACCTATTCTTTTAAGAAGCATTTTAAAATTTTGAACTGCAAATTTATGGAAATTGAGTTGTTTCTTGCCGTTTAATGAGAACTTATTTTAAAGAGTTTGTAAAGTAAAATTGCAGTATTAAAAAAAATCACACAAAATTTTTTTAGTACAAGTTCTGATCCAAAACTCTTTTTGTATTTGAGTTATATCTTTATATGATTAATAAGTTAATATCTCTAAAAGGTAAATCAAACCAATCTGCAACGGTTCTATTCGTTAAAATTCCGTGATAAAAATACATGCCGTTTCGTAAGCTTTTATCAAAACGTGCAGCATTTTCAAAACCACCTTCTGCGGCGATATCTAATAAATAAGGTGTAAAAATATTACTAATAGAAACAGAAGCCGTTCTAGCATATCGTGAAGGAATATTCGGTACGCAATAATGAATAACGCCATGTTTTACAAAGGTTGGGGAGTTATGAGAAGTAACATTAGAGGTTTCAAAACAACCACCTCTATCAATACTAACATCCACTATAATGGCACCTTCTTTCATCCGCTCAATCATCGTTTCTGTCACAACAATCGGAGATCTGTTTTTTCCTCTAATGGCGCCGATAGCAACATCGCAGCGCATTAATGCTTTTGCTATCGATTTTGGTTGCACGGTAGAGGTATAAATTGGTCCGGGCAAATACCTTTGTAAATTTCTTAATTTAGTAATAGAGTTATCAAAAACTTTTACTCTAGCTCCAAAACCTAAAGCAGTTTTGGCGGCAAACTCTCCCACGGTTCCTGCTCCAAAAATAACAACACTTGTTGGCGGTACGCCACCAATATTTCCAAATAACAATCCGTTTCCTTTATTTACACCACTCATCAACTCACCAGCAATTAATATAGATGCCGTGCCGGCAATTTCACTCAAAGATTTTACAATTGGGTAGGTGTTCTGGTCATCCTTTATATAATCGAAAGCCACAGCTGTAATTCTTTTTTTAGCTAAACTTTCAAAGTATTTTTTAGATTGTGTTTTTAACTGAAGCGATGAAATTAAAATTGTTTGCGGGTTTAGGTAGCTAATTTCTTCCTCAGTAGGTGGCGCAACTTTTAAAACAATGTTACATTTAAAAGCTTCCTCTGAATCGTACGAAATTTTTGCTCCAGCTTCGGAATATTCTTTATCTGTAAAATTAGCACCATCACCAGCACCGGTTTCTATAACAATTCTGTGTCCGTTTGCAGAAAGTGCTGTAACGGCATCTGGAGTTAAGCAAATACGCTTTTCACCCGTGTACGTTTCTTTAGGGATCCCGATAAATAATTCACCTTTTCTCTTTTTAATTTCCAGCATTTCGGTTTGCGGTAGTAGTTCTTCTTTACTAAAAGGAGAAAATTGACTCATAAATTATAGTTTATGTTATTGTATTAGTTGAATATTGCGGTTTCCATCTTCTAAAATACTTAAATGAATTTCTACAGCATCTAAAGGTAATAAATTTTCTATATTTTCTGGCCATTCAATGAAGCACCAAGTATTATTGTCAAAATATTCTTCAATCCCCATGTCTAAAGCCTCTTCTTCATGCGTAATTCTATAAAAATCGAAATGAAAAATTTTACTATTTTTTGATGTTTGATATTCGTTTACCAAAGAAAATGTAGGAGACGAGATGGTATCTGTAACCTTCAATTGTTTGCAAATTTCTTTGATGAGTGTTGTTTTTCCAACACCCATCTGGCCGTAAAAAAGCAATGTTTTATTTTTTGCTACTGAAATAATTTCAGAAGAAATTTCAGAAAGCTCTTTTAGAGAATAGTTTTTATTCATGTTGCAAAAATAATAAAGAAAATGTAGTAATTCTAAAAATCGTTTTTAATCTATAGAATACCCAATAATTTTAAAATAAAACAATTCATTTTATAAAACTTACACCAGACCAATATCTTTTTTTGTTGTCTTCATTCAAATAATCAATGGAACAGTAACTGCAAAATTTAAAGTTCCTTACAAAAATGAAGATGGTTATTACCGTTGTCTTTATGGTGAACATCTTTATAAATAAATACGATAAACCAATAGTCTTGGTTGAAAGTGAAAAGACGGCCATAGTTTGTGCCATAAACTTTCCTGATTATAATTGGTTGTCTTATGGAGGGATAATTGGGATGACAAATGATAAAATGAAAGTACTATCTGGTAAGACAATTTTAATTGTTCCTGATTTAAGTGAAAACGCAAGAAATATTGTAAAGAAAAAAGCCATCGATTTAAAAGAACTTCAAATTGATGCAAAAACTTGGGATCTTTCAAAAGGCATGAATGATGATGAATTGAAAGAAAAAGGGTATTTCAACTGTGATTTAGAAGATTTTTTAAAAAAAATGGTCAGATTATGTAAACCAGTAAATAATATTAAATTGTTAAAGATAGTTTTGAAAAAATCTTGGTTTATGTATTGTAATGTAGTTTAAATTTATTTACGAAATTATTACATACCAAGCAGATTCGAAAGTTACATTACTTTCACCAACATGCAAAGTATTTTATCAAGAAAAAAAGAAATATAAACAGGATGTTTATTCCTAATATGACCTTTTAGACTTAATACGAAAAAAGAACTCGAATGAATAGCATTGAGAAGCTAAAAGAAAATTTGAATGAACAACAGTTGGAAGCTTTAACACAACCTAAAGACTTTGTTAAAGTAATTGCAGGTGCAGGTTCTGAAAATCAATAAGGGAATTTTGCTTTAGATTTCCAAGATTCTTTAAAATTTTTACTTTCGGATCGTTGTGAAAATTTTTAAAATAAAAAACATGAAAAAGGTATTATTATTAAGTGTATTTATAGTCAAAATAACCCAGATTTTTATGCAGCTCCAAATGGCGTGACTTGCATGTGCCCAGATGTTGACTCCGGAGATACAGGCACTTTGGCTATTGATGGTTTGGATAAAACCTTCACAAAAAGAACAAAGGCGCAGTTAGTTGCTATTATAGCAAACGACCAAAAAGATCCAGAAATTGGATTGACGTGTACTAGTGGTATAACGGATATGAGAAACATTTTTAATGGTGCAAGATCATTTAACCAAGATCTTAGCTCATGGGATGTAAGGAGTGCAACTAATATGTCAAGTATGTTTTCTGGTGCAACATCCTTTAACCAAGATCTTAGCTCATGGGATGTGAGTAATGTAACTAATATGTACGTTATGTTTTTTTTTGCAACATCCTTTAATCAAGATATTAGCTCATGGGATGCAAGTAATGTAACTAGTATGAGCGGTATGTTTGCTTTTGCAGCATCCTTTAACCAAGATATTAGCTCATGGGATGTGAGTAATGTAACTGATATGCAATACATGTTGTCTAATTCAGGTTTAGACGTAACTAATTATGATAAAGCATTAATCGCTTGGTCTAATTTACCTAATCTTAAATAAAATGTATCTTTTGGTGCTCAAAGCATTGGTTATTGTAATGGTGAAGCAGCAAGAACAAAATTAATAAATGATTATAAATGGAACATCGATGATGCCGGTAAAGATTGTAGTGAAGCAAATACTATTCCTACAGCAGCTAATGTAACTTTTACAGGAAATTTAATAGAATCAGAAGCACTTTCCGCTACATATGATTATGCAGATACAGATACTGATGTAGAGAGTGGATCAACCTACCAATGGTATCGTTCAGACGATAATTCAGGCACTAACAAAACAGCAATTGTAAGTGCAACTGCTCAATCGTACACCTTAACAGCAGCTGATATAGGTAAATTTATCAGTTTTGAAGTAACACCAAATGATGGGGCAAATTTCGGAACAAGTGTAGAAAGTGAACTTTTAGGGACAATAGAAGCTTTTCGTGAAAACATTGCAATTGTAAGTGGTATGTGGAGTAATCCCGCAAATTGGTCAAGAGGAGTTGTACCCACATCAATACACAATGCAGTGATTCCATCAGGTACAACTTTACAAATTGGTGCTGATATTCCAGAAATAAATTCTTTAGTTAACGAGGGTAGTTTTGTAATTGGGTCTGCCTTTTCTTTAAAATCAAATACAACTTTAGTAAATAATGGCTCCATTCTTATGGATTCCGAAAGTAACAACAGTTCCGTATTGTTTGTACAAGGTGCATCTACAGGAACAATTACGTATAAACGAGGTGGTCTTAAAGCAAATGCATGGAGTTTGGTAGCACCACCAGTTTCAGAGCAGAAAATTGAAGAATTTGCATTAAATACAGATAATGATATTAGAAGAAATACTAGTGTATCTCCAAATAGATATGCAATAGGGTATTATGACGATAGTAAGGAAGCAGGTCAAAAATGGAATTATTATACAGAAGATTTAGATGCAGGTTTAAGCTTTACAGCAGGAGAAAGCTATTCACTTTCTAAAAATACAGATGGTTTGGTTAGTTTTACGGGTACCTTAACAACCAATAATAGTGTTAAAACATTAAAACCTGGAGAGTGGAATGCAATTGGAAACCCTTTTAAAACCTATTATCCAGCAAATAAAAATGGTGCTAGCAGTTTTATAAATGATAATTATGATATTCTAGAGGATGAATTTAAAGGTTTATACATTTGGAATAGCACACAAAACAAATATATTGTTGTTAGTGAGTTAGATATTCAAAATCGTTCATTTACACCGGGTCAAGGCTTTTTTATAAAAGTAAAAGCCGATCAGAATTCCATTGAATTTAAGGAAGCAAAACATAGTTTAAAACCAACAACAGGAGATAATACATTTAGCAAGTAAGTACATCAATAAATAAAGTTATTAGCCAATAATGGTGCTCATACAGTAACAACCGATATTAAGTTTTTTAGCCATGCAACAAAAGGTTTTGACGTTGGTTTAGATATTGGGAACTTTAATACATCTTCTTTTGATCTTTATTCTCATTTAGTTGATGAAAGTAATACAAACAAGTATGCAATTCAATCTATTCATTTAGAGGATAAAGAAGAAGTTAT
>JBNMNV010000224.1:0-5460 GCA_051278125.1 Polaribacter sp.
CTTTTTCGTCTTCTAAAATAATCCATTTTACAGGTTTGTTTATGGTTGGTCTTAAACCTTTAATTCCAGAAAGTAACCCTTTTGTAAACACAACAATACTGTCAGTTTTTAAGCTTTCCATTTGTTCAGTTAATTGCCAATAATTTGGAGTAACTTTTAAAGGATTATCAATTTTATAATATTCAATTTGGGGTAATTCTGAGGTTAGCACTCTAATTTGTGTATCAGAATCAATCGTTTCTATAATTGATTGAACTGCATTATTTTCTAATAACGAAGGTTCAATAATATAAGTGAGTGCAGTGTTTTTACTTTCTTGTTTTAGTTGTGGTTCTACTAAAATTAAAACTAAAAGACCCATTAAAAGTAAACGTAAAAGCAATAATACATATTCATTTAATTGAATGCTTTTTGACTGAGAAGAATCTGAAGCTTCTAAAAATTGTGTACTCCCTATTTTAATAACTTTACCTTCTTTATTGCTCCAAAAATGAATAGCTAAAGGAACTAATAACCCTAAAAAAGCCCAAAGATATGTTGGATTCACAAAACTCATATTAATTCATTTTAGTTCTTTTATCAATAAAGAATTTTATGGCTTCATTGATAGGTTCATCTAATTGAAATAAATGATAGTTTATATTGTTTTTTAATAAAAAGTCTTTTGTTTGATTCATCATCAATTCCGCATTTTTTAAATACGTTTGCTTCACTTCTTTTGTGTCTACCTTTAATTTATTTCCGGTTTCTAAATCTTCAAAAGTTACAGAACCTTTATAATTAAAATTAGCTTCATTCTTGCCTAATAGATGCAAAACCACAACCTCATTCTTGGTTGTTTTTAGCTGCTTTATAAAATTTGTAAGCTCTTTGTCATGTTCATATAAATCCGTTATAAAGAACACTAATTCTTTATGAGCTCTATCATGTAACTTATCTGAATTATTGGTTTCGGAAGGCCATTTTCCCTCATTATTTATTTGAATAAGTTCTAAGAGTAATCTATTAAAATGTTGTTTTTGTATTTTTGGTTGAACACTAATAAATCTTTTTTCATTTAATGCAAAAAGTCCAACTGCATCACCTTGTTTTTGAGCTAAATAAGACAAAGAAGCGATTAGAACTTTGGCAAAGTCTATTTTTGTAAGGCCATCTTCTTCGTGTAACATCGATAAACTTGCATCTAAAATAAATTTGATAGAAACATTGGTTTCAATTTCTGATTGTTTAATGTAATATCTACCAGATCGAGCTAACATTTTCCAATCCAAAAGTCTTAGATCATCACCATTTTCATAAGCTCTATATTGACTAAACTCCATTCCATAACCAACTCTTGCACTATGATTTAAACCTGTTAAATAACCTTCAACAATTATTTTAGAAATTAAGGCTAACCCGGAAACAGTGTTGATAATTTCTGGTTTTAATAATTGATGATAGTCTTGTTTCACAGTGTCTTATTTAGAATGTGGTAAGATTGAAGAAAGTAAGTGTTTGGTTACATGATCAGCAAAAACACCTTCTGCTTCAGCTCTAAAGTTTACGATAACTCTATGGCGTAAAACTGGGTATGCAACATGCTTAATATCTTCTAATGTTACAGATAATCTACCTTGCGTTAATGCTCTTGCTTTGGCTGTTAAAATCATGGCTTGTCCTGCTCTTGGTCCTGCTCCCCAACTCACCCATTTTTTCACATATTCTTCGGTAGAACTTGCAGGTCTTGTTGCTCTAACAATAGTACTTACATAGTTTATTAAATCGTCGCTAATCGGCACTTCTCTTACCAATTCTTGTAATCTTATTATTTCTTCTCCAGAAATAACTTTTTTTGGAGTAACTTTAATAGAACTAGTGGTTGCTTTTAATATTTTGTTTTCTTCGGAAGCTGTTGGGTATTCAATTTTTATATATAACAGAAACCTATCTAACTGTGCTTCTGGCAAAGGAAAAGTTCCTGATTGCTCTATAGGATTTTGTGTTGCAAGTATAAAAAAAGGTTTATCTAATTTATAAGTGTTTCCAGAATAAGTAACCTCAAACTCTTGCATGGCTTCTAGAAGTGCTGCTTGTGTTTTTGGTGGAGTCCTGTTAATTTCATCAGCAAGAATAATATTAGCAAAAATGGGGCCTTTGTTAAACTTAAAATGTCTGTTTCCTGTTTGTTGATTTTCTTCTAAAATTTCTGTTCCAATAATATCTGATGGCATTAAATCTGGAGTAAATTGAATACGTTTAAAATTAAGCGCTACAGTTTTTGCTAATGTATTTATCATTAATGTTTTTGCCAATCCAGGAACTCCTTCTAAAAGTGCATGACCTCCAGCTAAGAAAGTAATTATCATTTGTTCAATAGTTTCTTCTTGCCCAATAATTACTTTACCAATTTCTTTTTTTAATGCAACTAGTTTTTCTGTTAATAAATTAACTTCAGTTTCTAATTGTTTCAATTCGTTATTCATAATTTAATTTTATGATGTTAATGCATACATAATAATATTTACACCAAATCTTGTATTATCTATTTTATACCAACGTTTGTTTCTAAAATCATAATCCCACTCACAACCATAATCTTTATTACTAAAAAGCACACCGATTCTTCCATTAACTTCAATTGCTTTTAAATACTCATGCACAATATCATCTCCCCAACCATTTAGTTCTTGTGATGTTGTTGGTGGTCCATTTTCGAACTTAAAAAAGATATTATAAATTTCGTGATTGTTGGGTATTTTTTTTAAGGCAAATGCTCCAAAAATATCTTCCATTTGTCTTTCAAAAGACTTCGAAAATAATCCATCAATATCATGATTACAATCATCAACAAAAACAAATCCTCCGTTTTCTATATATTTTTTAAAGTTAGCTTTTTCTGATTTTGTAAACTGAACTAACTTATGACCAGACAAATAACAAAAAGGGCATTTAAAAATATCATCACTACTTAAAGGAATTATATTTTCTTTGGTATCAACCTCTAATGTTGTGTATTCTATTAATGAATTTAAGATGTTAGAAGGCATTCTTTGATCTACATCCCAATCTCCAGATTCATATTGTAATCTTGTAAAAAAAAATTGATTATTTATTGACACACTTTTAGTTTCTTCAAGTTGAGTAAATATAAAGCTGGTTGTAAAGAAAAATCAATACAACCAGCTTAAATTTATTTTTTAATTAAATGCTATACAGCATCTGATAAACTCGTAAATGTAAAATCACGAATTTTCATATATGGAATTAAATTACCATCAATTCTTACTTGTTGACCAAGTGTTTCTAAATTGTTAAGCATTATTATTGGACTTTCATTAAATCTGAAATTCTTTACTGGATGTTTAATTTTTCCGTTTTCAATATAAAAAGTCCCATCCCTGGTTAAACCTGTAAATAGTAAGGTTTGAGGATCAACTCCACGTATATACCATAATCTTGTAACAAGAATTCCTTTTTTAGTGCTTTTTATTAATTCTTCAAGTGATGCATCTCCACCTTCCATAATAAAGTTTGAAGGAAATGGAACAGGATCAACACCTTTTTCTTGTGCCCAAAAACGGTCGTAAGCTAAGTTTTTAACTGCGCCATTTTCTATCCAACTCATTTTCTTTAAAGGCATTCCTTGTCCATTCCATGTTCCTGTTGGCACCTCTTTATTTAAAGGATCTGACCACATATTTACACGTTCATCAACAATTTTTTCTCCCAATTTGGTTCCACCACCTTCTTTAGACATAAAGCTTCTTCCTTCATCTGCAGTTCTTGCATTTAGTGCTCCACCAATTCTACTTATTAAACCAATAGATGCTGCAGGTTCTAAAATTACAGTGTATTTTCCTGGTTCAATTGCTTTTGCTTTTCTTGACATTATTGCTTTATCAATTGCAATTTTTGAGGCCTCTGCAGCATCAAACTTATTAACATCATTATAATCTCTAGTTACCCAACCAGAACCGGTACCATCATTTGATCTCATGGTAACAGTAAAACTAATATCTGTAGATTTGTTATAAGCAAACAAACCTTTTGAGTTCATCATTGCAGAAAAACCTGCGGAATCATTTAAAAAACCCGCAGCTGTAACGTCTTGTGCAGCAGCTGGTTCAATACTGCTATTTGCAACCTGAGCTCTAAAATCTGGTGTAATTTTGGCAGTTGCATCGATATGTGTTACAGATTCATCATAAATTTGTGGACCTAAAATCCCCATGAATTCAGAATTTTCTGGAGAAATTTTTGCTAGTTCTTCAGAACGTTTTACTACTTTTTTAAGTGATGCATCATCAAATTCATCGATAGTTGCTGTTGCAGATTGTTTTCCATAATTAGATTGAACAACTAATGTTTGGTTTGATCTGTGACCTGCTGTAGAAACTGTATTTCTTGCATAACGAATATTTCCACTTTCGCTTCCACTTAAGTTAACTTCGCAAGCATCTGCAGTAGAAAAACTTAACGCTTTCTGCATTATTTTTCTTGCTTCTTCTTTTGTATATATTGCCATTGTATTTTGTGTTTATTGAAAACTATTGATTAAATAGATCTACCTGTATTAATAACATTAACATTATTAAAACGTGTAGTTGAACTACCATGAGACACCGCACTTACCTGAGAAGGTTGGCCTTTTCCGTCAAAGAATGATCCGAATATTCGGTAATCACTTTCATCACATATCTTGGTACAAGAATTCCAAAATTCTTGAGTATTAGATTGGTAAGCAACATCATCTAACATACCTACAATTTTCCCGTTTTTAATCTCATAAAATACAGTTCCACCGAATTGAAAATTATAACGTTGTTGATCTATTGAATAAGAGCCTCTTCCAGCAATATAAATTCCTTTTTCTACATCTTTAATCATATCATCAACATTGTACTTTTCTTTACCAGGTTCTAATGAAACATTTGGCATACGCTGAAATTGAACATCGTTCCAACTTTGTGCATAACAACATCCATGAGATTCGTTTTGATCAATCATATGAACCTGATCTCTAATGGCTTGGTAGTTTTTTAATACGCCATTTCTAACTAAATCCCATTGTTTTGTTTTTACACCTTCATCATCAAAACCAACTGCACCTAAAGATCCTGGATATGTTTTGTCTGCTACAAGATTTACAATGTCACTTCCATATTTAAAGTCGCCAGATTTCCACTTGTCTAAAGTAGCAAAACTAGTTCCTGCATAATTGGCTTCATAACCCAATACACGATCTAGTTCTAATGGATGACCTACAGATTCATGAATAGTTAAACCTAAGTGATTAGGATCTAGTACAAGATCATATTTACCAGCATCAACAGATTTTGCTGTTAACATTTCTTTAGCTTGTTTCGCTGCTAATATTGAGTCTTCAATAATGTCATAACTATTTCTATACCCAATAAGGCCTGTTCCTTTTGGCCCTGCAATCTTTTCAGAATCTAAACCATCCATGTACTCATAACC
>JBNMNV010000225.1:0-5454 GCA_051278125.1 Polaribacter sp.
GATAACGATGGTACCGATGATCATTTAGATAGCGATAGTGATGATGATGGCTGTACAGATGCCGATGAGGCTTACGCAGATTCAGACACCGATAGTGATAACAATGGAAAGTATGGCTCTGGTAATCCGGCTGTGAATACCGATGGTTCAGTAATAGCCGCTTCCTATTCAACACCGGCGGATGGCAACATCAATGGTGTCTCAGACTATACTGAGGAAGGTATTGCCCCTTCTATTACAACACAACCTTTAGATATAAACCTTTGCAATGGTTGTAGCGGATCTTTTACCGTAACGGCAACCAATACAGATACGTACCAATGGCAGATTTTTAATGGCTCAACCTGGATAAATTTAACAGATTCAGGAATACATAGTGATACTACCACAAATACCTTAAATATAATTGGAGCCACACTATCAGATAACGGTAATCAGTATAGAGTCATCATTTCCAATACTATGTACGTATGTAGTACAGATACATCTTCTACGGTTACGTTGACAGTCAATGCGGATACTGTAATCACTAACAGAAGAATTACTTATAGAGTTAAAATCAATTAGAAGATTCTTGTTTTTATAAAATTTTTGATAGTAAATTCTGGCTATACTCTTTAAAAATTGTGAATTTGCATAAATAGAACTTTGGAATACCAATTAGGTAAACTAAAACTATTGGCACGCAAATGGAATACCCGAAGGGATATAGGAAACTGCAAATTGAAGATGATAAATTGTATTTACTTGGAAAAGTGTATTTTCAGTCTAAAACATTGCAAAGCACCGTCAGAATTGACCAAAAACAAAAAATCCAACCTAAATAAATAGATTGGATTTTTGTTAACCCCTTAAAGCTAAAATGAACAAAATAACAATCTTTAAATCAGATAGTTATATTCTAATTATTTTCAAAGGCATTCGTGTTAGGCGTTTAATGTTTTATTAATTTTAAGTTATTCTCTTTCAGATGTTAACAACGCAAGAAGTTTCTGGACTAAAAGTAAATTAACTGAACTAAAAATGAAAAACATGATTCACTACGCACTAATTCTAAGCTCATTTTTACTAGTATCTTGTAACACACCTGAGCAATCTACACAAGAAGAACTGACTTCAACAACCGCTAAAACCTTGATAGAGCAAGAGCAAAATTATCTCTATGGTATTGAAATTTATTATTCGAGTGCAGAGATCGAGATTAAAAGATTAGACGAACAAAAGACAAAGCTGGTAGCCGAATTTGAAAATGGTAACAAAGCTGTTATGGAACAAATAGAAAACATACAAAAAGAAGTTGAAAAATTAAAAAGGTTTAATGCGTCGTTACTTTATATAAAAAAACCGATTGGTGGTAAAGGTCCGATGCCACCAAGACCCTGCTTTATAGATAATAGAAGTAATTGCATACCACAACAGAATCTATCTTCAAATACTGTAATAGTGCTAGGTAAAGAATTAATTGTGACTAAAGTTTTTATAAAAAACAATAAGAACGGGTCAGCTAAAGCAGATTTTATAACCGTAAAAGATCAATTTGGTCAAAGTGCCCTACAGTTAAAAACTAACTTTCAAGGAGAAGGTATTATGTACACTACACTAAAAACAAACGCAGTTGGTGAAATTACTATTCCCACACCTATAGTTATTCTGTAAATTGCTTAAAATCAGTATATTTAAGCTCTCTGTCAAAAAGAGAGCTTTTTTATGAAGTATTCTGTAATACTCCAAATTATAATCTTTCTGTGTTTTCAGTGTTCAAATTCGCAAACTTCAGAATTAGAACAAGCATATAATAATGCCTATAATTTTCATTATACCAATAAGGATAGTGCGTATTATTATTATCACAAAACGATTGATTTAGGAGATAAACAGAATGAATTAGAATATATACTCAGCGCATATATTTATTTAATGAATGCTAACGGGCATTATTATGATTTAAAAGATTATCAAAAAAACTTAAAAAAAGAAGATAGTCTTTTGCTTTATGACCCTCGTTTTAAAAGTTTAGAAAATCTCAATTATTATAAAGATTACTTGCTATTTGATAAGGGAAATTACCATTATAAAATAAAAAATTATACTACCGCGAAAGTGTATTTTCAAAAATTATTTACAAAACTTATTGCAATACCTGAAGAACAACGTAACAGTAATGACTTATCTACACTATCAAGCCTATACAGCTTTCTAGGGGCTATTTATAAACATACTGGCAAATATGAACTTGCCGAGTATAATTATAAAAAAGACATTGCATTACTATCGACCAAAAGAGACAGTTTTTATGATTGGACCGCTTCAACCATAAACGCTAAAAAATTGCTATCACAGGTATATGAGAGCAAAAAAAATTTCAAAGCTGCCAACCTATTGCTAATAGAAGCTTTAAGCTTTTATAAAGAACAACTTAAAGACCCAAGTAATAAGAATAGAATTCTATCTACCTATATTCTATTGGCTAAAAATTACATCATACAAGAGAATTTTGCTTTAGCCATTGCGACATTAGACGAAAGTGCTCAATTACAGTTCGAAGACCATCCGTTTTCAAAAGAAATAAATATAATTTATGGAGATGCCTATCTAGGTCTAAAGGATTATGATAAAGCAGAAGCCTATTACAATACAGGGGTATTAAAAACAACTACGTATCGCGAAAATGAAAAACATCAAGATCTTGCAGACGTTTTTGCGAGATTGGGTAAGTTATATTTAAAGAAGAAGGAAATATCACTTGCATTAACACACTATCAAAAGGCATTGATGCAATTAGAAACCAATTTTAACAACCCAGATTATAGTTCAAATCCTGACCCCGAAAAGGTGCTTTCAAAAACAGTTTTAATTACAATACTTAAAGAAAAACTGAATGCGTTTATAGAAAGTTACACCATTACCAATGATATTGAATATTTAAAAAAAGCAAATATCACTTCTAAAGCCTTTATAAACACCTTAGATGTTTTGCGACCAGAATTTGAAAGTAAATTGGATAAAGAATTTTTAACTACCGAAACCTACCCCACTTTACAGAAAATGGTCCAAATTTCATATGAACTATATCAACAAAATAAAGAATTAAAATACATTCATGATGCTTTCTACTACATGGAGAAGAGTAAAAGTATTGCCTTATTGGAAGCTCATAGAAATTCGGAGGCAACCAAATATGGAAACATTCCTCAAGATATTATTAGTGAAGAACAAATTTATAGGGCTAAAATATCTTATTTAGATAAAGAAATTTTTAAGTCGAATTTAAACGAAAAAGAACCCCTAATAGACTCATTATTCTCGACTAAAAAAAAGTACTATGATTATATCGATAAAATTGAAAAAGACTATCCAAAGTACCATTCATTAAAATATAAGTCTGATGTCATTTCTACGTCAGATTTAAAAAAACAACTAAATTCTAATCAATCAGTCTTCAATTATTTAGTTACCGATAACTCAATATTTTTAATTGTACTGACCCATGAAAAGGAAGCTTTTTATGAGTTACCATTTAATGAAACCCTTAATAAAACAATTACCGATTTTTACCGTCAATTATCAACACCAAACATTGTAGACAGAACGGCGTATAGTAAAAAAAGTACGCTTATTTATAAAGCGATTATTGAGCCTGCGCTGCAGAATACAAAGACTACCGATATTGTAATTCTTGCCGATGATGTACTAAATTATATTCCTTTCGATGTGTTACAAACAGATTCAGAAAATGAGAGTTCATATTTACTTTCTAAGTACACTATAAGTTACGCTAGTTCGGCAACATTACTACAAGAACAGAATAAAACTAAGGTCAAAAGCAGTAATAAGTTGATGATATTTGCGCCCCAATTTACCGAATCAATCTCAGAACAAAATGTAAGTCAAGAAAGATTTGATTTGGGACCGTTACTCTATAATAGACAAGAAGCACAAAACATTTCTGCCTATTTTAAAGGTAAGATCTATGATGGAAATAAAGCCAGTATAGACAATTTTCAAAAGGATTATAAGTCTTATAATTTAATTCACTTTGCAACCCATGCATCTGCTAATGACGAATATCCTGATTATTCTTATTTAGCTTTTGAAAATACCGATAACAATTCTAACTTATTATATGTAAAAGACTTATATAATTATCGCATAGATGCCGACATGGTAACTTTAAGTGCTTGCCAAACGGGTTTTGGCAAACTACAGAAGGGCGAAGGCATGTTGAGTTTGGCGCGAGGTTTCAATTACGCTGGTGTGCCATCGCTTGTTAATTCTTTATGGAAAATAAATGACCAAAGTACTTCAGAAATAATGCAATCATTTTATGAAAATTTAAGCGATGGTTTAAATAAAAAAGAAGCTTTACGCCAAGCAAAGCTTAGCTATTTAAGTACAAATGATGATGCTATTTTGAGACATCCGTATTATTGGTCAGGTATTGTAATAACAGGTAATACGGCAGCATTAAACTCCACAAATTATTTATTATGGTCAATTTTAATAGTTGTCGGAATACTATTAATTTGGCTGGCCTATAAAAAATTATTTAAGCTCTTTAAGTAATTTTCGCGCTTCTGCAGTTTTAAAATTATCGTCAGATATCACTTTTTCTAGTGCACCTTTAGCGCTAGCCTTGTCGTTTAATTTTAAGTATGCCAAAGCTAAATACCAAGTTGTTTTTTCAGACAAAGAATCTGTTGTCTTTAAATGTTCTAATAATAACGGAAGTGCTTCATTTGCCTTCTCTAGTTTTAATAAGGCATTGGCTTTGTAAAACAAATAATAAGGCTCTTTGGTCGTAGAATATAAATCTGAAAATAAAGATATTGCTGTATTATACTCCCCTTTTTCATAGGCTAAAAAAGCAAGTGTTTTTTCATCTTGCTGTTCATTACCTCTTTGCATTGGTTGTACCACATTACGATAGGGTTCAAAATAGCTTACAAATAGGTCATCTGTAGAAATTTTTTGAGGTAATGTTAAAAAGTAGCTTAAACCCACAAGCAGTATTACACTGGCCGCAGCCAACCACTTTACATAGGCACGACGAGGTATGGAATCTTTAAATTTTGCTTTTGATTCTAATTTTGAAACTAAAATTTTAAAATCATCATCATCTTCTTTTATAATGGCTTTTTTTAAGTTGGATTGAAAATTAAGTTCCTTATTAAAATCAGCATCGGTTTTGAGAAGATTCTCAACCAACAATACTTCTTCTGAACTAAGTCTGTTTAGAATATACTTTTCAATTAAATCTTCTTGCTTCGTCATAGGCTACGATTTAATCATGTCTTTCAGGGTTTTTAAACATCTAGATTTTTGACTTCTTACCACACTTCCATCGGTATAATCTGAATGTTCCACGATTTCATCAATACTTAGTCCTCTAGAATAGAATAAGGTTAACACTTCTTGACACTTTTTACCTAATTTTTTAAAATGTGCACGTAACAA
>JBNMNV010000226.1:0-5411 GCA_051278125.1 Polaribacter sp.
GAGGTTGCAACCAAAACCGTAATTTCTTCTTCATTATCACGATTAAAATATTCTAAACATTTTGCCATAAATTTAGCACCTACATCTTTAAAAGCCATGGTAGGGCCATGAAATAATTCTAATGTGGCAATATTGTCATCAACCTTAACTACAGGAAAATCAAAAGAAACAGTTTCGGTTATAATTTCTTTTAGGATATCCTCCGGAATTTCATCACCTAAAAATTGTTTAATGGCTTCAAATGCAATTTCGTGATTTGAATAATCAGAAATATTTTCAATAAAATCTTTTGAAAGTGGCGTAATATTTTCTGGAAAATAGATGCCTCTATCTTTTGCCAAACCTTGTACAACGGCATTTTTAAAAGTTGTTTTTGGTGATTTGTGATGTAAACTATAGTAGTTCATAATTTGGTATTTGGTGTTTGGCGTTTGGTTTTTGGTGGAGGAATGAACCAACATCCATCAACTAAAAACCAAAAACTATTTTAATATTTTCGTTTCTCAAAAATCACTCCAACTGACAGAACGTGCTGTCATATGCAGTGATTTCGCTTTTTAGCGAAATTGTATCGGGATGTTTATACTATTTTTATTCCATTTGGATTTATTTTCGAAATAAACATCTCAAAATCAATTCCTGTATTTTTATAACTTTCTTCAATGGCTTTATAAACCTCGCTAGCAATTTCATCGCCTTTACAAAGGGCAAAAATTGTTGGACCAGATCCGCTAATTCCTGCGCCTAATGCGCCTGCATTAATAGCGCTAGATTTTACAGTATCAAAAAAAGGAATTAACTTTTTACGATAGGGTTCTACAATAATATCCACTAAAGAATTACTAATTAAATCGTAGTTATTCGTGTATAAACCACTTATTAAACCACCCACATTTGCCCATTGTGTAACAGCATCTGTTAATGTAATTTTCTCTGGTAAAACTGCTCTTGCATCTTTTGTTTTTACTTCTATTTGTGGATGAATTGCCACCACTCTTAAAGCCTCTGGAACGGGTAATTTTATAATTTCTAAAGGTTCGTAACTTCTTACTAAGATAAAACCTCCGTAGATCGCCGCAGCTACATTATCTGCAATTGCAGAACCACAGGCAACTTCTTCACCAAACATGGCAAATTTTGTAAGTTCTAGTTCAGAAAATTGGTTTTCTAAAAACTGATTGACACCAAATGCAGCACCGGCAGCACTGGCAGCAGAACTTCCTAATCCGCTTCCTGGGGAAAACCCTTTGTGAATGGTTAATTCAATTCCAAAATTGGCATTGGCTTCCTTCAATATTTTTTGAACCACCGCACTTGCCGCGTTTTCATTAACATTATAGGTTAAATCTGCACCCGTAATTTTAGTGATTTTTACACCTTTTTCAGTTGTTTTAGTAAACGTCATTTCATCACCAATTGCATCAACAGCAAAACCAAGTGAATCAAATCCGCAAGAAACATTGGCTACTGTGGCTGGAGAAAATATTTTTAAATAATTCATTTATTTTGATTTGCAGTATTCAGTTTATAGTATTCAGTCGCAGTTTACAGGCAATTGCTCACTGAAAACTGCCTACTTATTTATTAGCAATTCTTATTACATCTGCAAAAATACCGGAGGCAGTAACGTCTGCACCTGCACCTGCACCTTTAATGATTAAAGGGTTTTCTGGATATCGATCTGTATAAAATAAAACAATATTATCACTTCCTTCTAAATTATAAAAAGGATGTTCTGCAGGAATATGTTGCAAACCAACATTGGCTTTTCCGTCTACAAATTCAGCAACATATTTTAGACGACAATCTTCATCATCAGCCTGTTTATAAATATCTTGAAAATGAGCTTCATGTTTAATTAACGAAGCATAAAAGTCTTCATTGTTCGCAGTTTGTAACGTTTCCATGGGTAAGAAAGCGTTATTAGCAATATCTTCTAATTCTAATTGATATCCACTTTCTCTAGCCAAAATTAAAATTTTTCTAGCAACATCAACGCCACTTAAATCAATTTTTGGATCGGGCTCCGTAAATCCTTCTTCTTGCGCTTGTGCAACTACATCATGAAACGTACTATCTTCATCATAATTATTAAAAACAAAGTTTAAACTACCTGATAAAACTGCTTGAATTTTATGGACTCTATCGCCAGAATTAATTAAATTTTTCAGCGTATCTATAATTGGTAAACCTGCCCCAACGTTGGTTTCAAACAAAAAGGAAGCATTGAATTTTCTTGAAACTTCTTTTAACGTTTTATAATTAACAAAGCTGGAAGCACAAGCAATTTTATTACAAGTTACCACAGAAATACTTTCTCGTAAATACTTTTCATAAACTTCAGAAACTTGCTGATTTGCAGTGTTATCTATAAAAACACTATTTCTGTGATTGCATTCTTTTACCTTGTTATAAAAACTTTCTAAACTAGTTGGCTCTCCATTTTCTAAACACTCTTTCCAGGTATTTAGGTTGATACCACTATTGTCAAAAGCCATTTTTCTAGAATTTGCAATTCCGATGACTCTAATATTGAGTTTTAAATTTTCTTTTAAGAATTTTTTCTGTTGATGTAATTGCGCTAAAAAGCGTTCGCCAACATTACCTACTCCCATTACAAATAGGTTTAGTTGTTTTATTTTTTCTTCAAAAAATTGTTCGTGTAATGTGTTTAGCGCCTTTTTTGCATCCTTTTTATTAATAACAGCAGAAATGTTTTTTTCTGATGAACCCTGGGCAATAGCTCTAACGTTTACGTTGTTTCTACCCAAGGCACTAAACATTTGGCCGCTTAAACCTTGATGATTTTTCATGCTTTCTCCTACAACAGCAATAATTGCCAAGTCTTTTTCAATAAGAATCGGTTTAATCTTTTTTCGGTCTATTTCTATACTAAAAGTAGCATCTAAAAGTTCCTTCGCTTTTTCCGCATCATTTTCATAAACACCTACACAAATTGAATGTTCAGAGGAAGCTTGTGTGATAAAAACAACGTTTATTAATTGTTGTGAAAGTGTTTCAAACAAGCGTTTAGAAAAACCAGGAATTCCAATCATTCCGCCACCTTCTAGCGTAATTAAGCTAATATCTTCTATATGTGAAATCCCCTTTACACCGCTACTATTCTTAGGATGCTTACAAATTAACGTTCCAGAACTCTTAGGGTTAAACGTATTTTTAATCCGAATCGGAATTTGTTTTCTTAATGCAGGTTGAATTGTTGGCGGATATAACACTTTTGCACCAAAATGAGATAATTCCATAGCTTCCTCATACGAAATTTCATTGATAGGAAACGCTTGTTTTACAACGCTCGGATTTGCAGTATACATGCCGCTAACATCTGTCCATATTTGTAACTCAGCAACATTCAATGCCGCAGCATAAATAGCTGCAGAAAAATCTGAACCACCTCTTCCTAAAGTAGTTGTTTCCTTATTATTTGAAGCAATAAAGCCACCTAAAACAGTAACTTGATGTTTATTTTTATCAAAAAAATCAGTTATATTTTTATTGGTAATTTTAAAATTTACCTGAGCATTTAGATAATTATTGTTGGTAATAATTAAATTTCTACTTTCTCCATGAGTAGCATTTAAAGTCTCTTTGGCTGCATTTGCAATAATAAAAGAAGAGAGTCTTTCGCCAAAACTAGAAACTTTTGCCAAGGTTTTGTCTGATAATTCTTGCAATAAGAAAATTCCTTCATAAATAGACTGTAATCGATCAAACAAATATGTAACCTCTGTAATTACTTCTTTTTTACTTTTAGAAATTAGAGCATCAATTACACTAAAATGAAGCTCTTTTATGGTTTCTAGAATTTCTTTAGCAACGGTAATATCCTCTAAAGCACTGTTAGATCCCGCGATTAGTTTGTCTGTTGTTTTTCCGAAAGCAGAAACAATAATTGCAACCTTATTTTCTTTTGATGCATTTGCAATAATTGCGATAACTTTTTGAATGTTTTCTGAGTTTGCTACTGATGAGCCTCCAAATTTTAATACTTTCATATTGAATGATAGATATTGATATAAATAAATTTTTGTGAGTTTGTTTTGATGTCGCTCAAAACAAAAGATAACCTTAAATAATATGAATAGAAGAGAACCCTTAATGGGTCGTTATAGTCGCTGTGCGAATACTTTGGCACGTATATAAAGAAATCATATAAGTGGTTAAGATAGTTTGTGTACTTTTTTTTGAAACATTCACGGGGTAAATGTAGAAGTATTATTTATTTTGATAAATTTTAATGAGAATTATTTTAAGAATTTCTTCAATAAATATCATTTTAGCAAAGAATAAACTATAAAAATGAATAATACTTATTTTTTAATACTATTATTTATTTTTTCTTTAATAATTAATGCGATGGGTTTGTTTTTAATTTTACTTTCTAGCCAAGATAAAATGTCTAAATATAAAAAAGCTCTTTTTTCATACGGATGGTTTTCAAACTTTTTTAATTTTTTATGAATCTTTTTAAACTCATTTTTTATTTCATGCGGAAAAACATCACTCAAATCTCTAATAGAATTTAAAAATACTTTCTGAACTTCCTGAAGATTTTCCATTTTTAATAAAAACTTATAGGTGTCTAAAAATTGTCTTTCTAAATCATAATCTAAACCACATTCGTAATGCGCGATTAAGTTTAAAACTCTTGCAAAACACTGTAAATCTTGCGCAGAACTCAAGTTTTTTGATTTAATAATCTTTTGTAAATACGAGATACAAATTTCATTTTTACCCATTCCAAAATACAAACAAGCAATCTTATAATACAACATTACAATATAATGACTGTCTAGTCTGTTTTTGTATTTTTTAATTTTCTCGTTGATGATTTCAACTAAATATTCACCGTCAGAAAAAGACCCTTCTAAAAAATGTAAATGCAATTTATTCGCATATAAATATTGAAAAATTAAAAGTTCAGTATTGGTATTTAAAGGAATGATGTTTTGCTCAATCTCTTCTTCAAAAGAGTGCAATACTTTTTTAAAAGTGTCTATTTTCTTTACAAAAAACAAAGCTTCTAGCAGGTAGTTTTTTCCTTTTAAATAAAAAACAGGATGCTGAGAAATATGCTTTTTATCTTCTTTAAATAAATCTACCCATTTATTGGCATATTTGTAACTATGTAAAAAATCTTGCGTTAAAAAACTAAACCATAAATGAGATTTATATAGCCATAATTTTTCCCTAAAGCCAAGATCTTCAAAATTATATTCAGGAATTTTACTATAGAAATAGGTATTTACAAACTCTAATTCTTCATTATTTTTTACATAACCATTTTGTAGTAAATGACTGTATAATTGCAAGGATAAGTTAGAGAGTTTGCTAGCAACAACATTTTGCTGACTTAAGGTCTTTGCTTGCATAGAAAGGGTATCTGCTCTATT
>JBNMNV010000227.1:0-5405 GCA_051278125.1 Polaribacter sp.
AAGTTTTTTCGAATAATTGGCTGTTTAAAGTTCCTTTTGTAGCCAGTATACCAATCTTATTTGTTTTTGTTTTTAGGGCAGCAGGTTTTATCGCAGGCTCTATGCCAATAAAAGGAATACTATAATTTTCTCTTAAAAAATTGATTGCATTTGTGGTTGCTGTGTTACAGGCAACAACAATTATTTTGCAATTTTGATTGATTAGAAAATCGGTGTTTTTAATCGATAAATTAATAATTTGTTGACTGCTTTTTTCACCATAAGGCGCGTGTTTACTATCAGAAAGATAGATGCTATTTTCATGAGGTAAAAGTTCAGTAATTTCACTCCAGATAGAAGTGCCACCAATACCCGAATCAAAAACACCAATAGGAAAATTGTTTGATTTCATATACCTGTAAAAATAAAAAAACCTACTTGAAAAAGTAGGTTTAAGATAATTTTTAAAAAAGGTTTTTTTAGAATCCTAATTTAGCTTTTACTGCGGCATAAAGATCTTCTCCTTTTTTAACTAGTAATCCTTTTCCCATAGATGCATCAAATACATATAAAATACTTTTACTAGTAGCAACCTCATCTATTGCTTTTTGCGCTGTTTCAATGATTGGTTGTAACCCTTCGGCCTGTTTTTTCTGCATGTCTTGATAAGCAGTTTGTCTTAACTGCTCGTACCTTGCATTTTCTTGTTGTACCTCTTGTGCTCTAATTTCGTTTATCTCTTTAGTTTGCGAAGGTTGCTCTGCAGTATACTTTTTCATTTTGGCATCTAATTTCTTAGCCATTCCTTCAACTTCATCTTGGTAGGTTTTTCCTAACTTCTCAATATCTAACTTTAATTTTGTTGTTTGCGGCATTTCAGCTACTAGTTTTTCAAAGTCGATATGACCCATCTTTTGTGCATTTGCAACACCACCTAGCCCTAAAGTAAATACAGCAATTAATAGTAACGTTTTAAAATTCTTCATTTTTGTTTTAATTTAATTTAATTATTGTTTTTTGTTTAATTATCTTCTTTTTGGTTCGCTTTTTTTTCTTCTTCTTTTTTCTTTCTAGCAGCTTCTTGTTTTGCTCTTAATATTTTTCTTGCTTCTTCTCGTTGCTTTAATCGTTCTTTTCTTTTATCTTCAATAATCTTTTTTTGTGCTTCTTTTTCTGCTATTTTTTTTGCTAAAGCTGCTTCTTTTTTATTTTTGTTATCTTCTACTTGCGCTGTTTTACTAGCAATTGCTTCTTTTTGTTCCTCGGTTAACTCTTTTTCAGGAGTGTTTGTGTTGTTTCTTTTTTTATTTAATTGCTCCTTTTTTTGTTCCGATAATCTTGTCCTGTCTATAGTAGATAAAACGAGGTCGCTAATATCGTATTTTTTATTTGAATAGAGCATTACTAAATCACTGGATTTTTCAAAAACAAAATCGTATTTTTTTCTTGCTGCGATGCTTTGAATGGCGTTATAAACTTGGTCTTGAATTGGTTTTACTAATTGCTTTCTTACCAAAAAAAGGTCACCATTTGAGCCAAAATAGAGAGATTCTAATCTTCTTAACTCTTCTTGTTTAAGCGTAATTTCTTCCTCTTTTTCTTCAATTAAATCTTTCGTTAAAATTGCCTTTTCGTTTGCTAGATCAGATTTTAAAACTTCTATAAAGCGCGCCTGTTCGTCTAGTTTTTTTCTCCATTTTGTAACTTTTGAGTCTAAGGTATTTTGTGCTTGTATGTATTCTGGAACATTTTCTAGAATATATTCCATATCAACATAGGCAATAATTTGACTTCTTTGTGACCAAGAAGATGCAACCATAAATAAAAGAACGACTAATAAAAATATTTTTTTCATTTGTATATTGTATTTAGAAAAAACCGTGCCAAAAAAACTTTGACATCACAAATGTACAGTTTTCCTAGAATTGTCTTCCGATAATAAAATGTGTTTGCCAGCCAGATTTCTCTGTAAAACCAGGTAAAGGATCAAAACCATGTGCAAAGTCGATACCCAATAATCCAAAGGCAGGCATAAAGATTCTAACACCTAGACCAGCTGAACGTTTTAATTCAAACGGATTAAATGTGTCAAAATTGTCATAAGAATTACCTGCTTCTACAAAACCTAAAGTATAAATCGAAGCAGAAGGTGCATCTGTAATAGAGTATCGTAATTCTAATTGGAATTTATTATAGATAGATCCCCCTTCTAAAGGAGATAATCTATTATTTTCATATCCTCTTAAACCTACAACTTCTCTACCATCTAATTGAAAAACGGCGATACCATCTCCACCAACAAAATATCTTTCAAAAGGAGATAGCCCTACTTCAGAATTATAAAAACCTAAATAGCCCATTTCTGCATTAGACATTAAAACTAATTTGTCTGTAAATGCGGTATACCATTTTCCTTTAAAACTTAATTTATAATATTCTAACCATTTATATTTTTCTGCAATTCTGGCACTGGTTTCTGCTGCGGACAAACCACCAGGAATGGTATAATCTTTATCGTTTACCAAAGAATATGGAAAGGTTGCCTTTACGCCAATGGTAAATTCTGACCCATACGTTGGGAAAATTAAACTAGGTCCTGCAGAATTTCTAGTTAAAGTTGCATTGTATGCTAAATTGTTTAAGGTACCATTATCTAAAATATCTGCACCTACTCTAAAACCATAATCATTTAATTTAAAGCTCTGGTAACTAATTGTTTGTGATAATTGGAAATAATCATCAGGCCATTTTAAACGTTTTCCTAAACCGATAGAGGCTCCGATTATCCCTAAGCTTCGATCTCTATCAACATCAAATGTTTGTGGATTTAATTGATATTGATTTGATGAATATACAGAAAAGGATAAAGATTGAGGAGTTTTACCGCCCAACCAAGGTTCTGTAAAAGAAAAACTATACGTACTAAAGGTTCTACTCGTTTGTAAACGTAGCGCTAAATTTTGACCATCTCCCATTGGTAATGGTTTATATGCATCTTTATTAAAGATGTTTCTGATAGAAAAATTATTAAAGGATAAGCCCAAAGTACCTATAAAGGCACCACCACCGTAACCACCTTGTAATTCTATTTGACTTCCTCCTTTTTCAATAACAGTAAAATCGATATCTGCCGTTTTATTTTGATAATCTGGAATTACATCTGGAGATACAGCTTGATCAAAGAAACCTAATTGACCGATTTCTCTAATAGATCTGATGATGTTGCTTCTACTGAATAAATCTCCTGGTTTTACACGTAATTCTCTAAAGATTACATGGTCATTTGTTTTGTCATTACCAGACACCGTTACTTTTCTAATTCTCGCTTTTTCATCTTCTCGAATTCTAATTTCTACAGTAATAGAATCATTTTCAACTTTTGTTTCTACCGCATTTACTTGTGAAAATAAAAATCCTGTATCTTGATACATGGTTGATAAATCTTCAGATGTTGGTGAGCCATCACCTTTCACTCTTTCTTTTAAAATGGCTCCATTATAGACATCACCTTTATCAATTCTTAAAACTGCCATTAATTGTTCATCAGTATATTCTTTATTTCCGACAAATAAAATTTCTGCAAATCGATATTGTTTTCCTTCTTCTAAATCTATGTTTATATTGATTGTATTATCGTCATTCCAACTAATACCTTCTTTTAAAATACGTGCGTCTCTATAACCAAGTCTGCTATATTTATCAAGAATAGCTTCTAAATCTTCTTGATAATCTTCTTCTATATATTTTGATCCTTTCCAAAAACGACCTATTAATTTTTCTTTGGTGTTTTTCATCGCTTTTCTAAGGTTTTTGCCAGAAAGTGCTTTATTACCCGTAAAAACGATGTCTTTTACTTTTATTTTAGAACCCTTGTCAATAAAAATATTCATATTAACAATATTAATATCCGAAGTATCTTTTTGAATATCTAAATTCACTTTTGTTTTTAGAAAACCTTTATCTGTATATTTTTTTGTAAAATAGTTTTTGGTAGTTACAATTAAGTTATCTGTAACCATGGCACCTAATTTTAATTCGGCTTCATTTTTTAATTCTTTGGCTTTAGATTTTTTAATTCCGGTAATTTTTATCTCATTTAATTGAGGCAGTTCTTGCACATCAAATTGAAGATATACAGAGTTACCATCTAATTTGGCTAAATAAACATCTACATTACTAAATTGTTTACTTTCGTATAGTTTTTTGATAGCACTCGTAAGTTTATCACCAGGTAATTTAATTACTTGACCATTTCTAAGACCCGTAAATACTTTTACTGTTTCTTCACTAAATTTCTTTAAACCCGTAACGGAAATACCACCTAAAATGTACTCTTTTCCTCTTTCAAAGGAAGTATTTGTTTTAGAAATAGTATCTTGTTTTGTTTGTGCATTTGCACTAAAAGTAAAAAATAGTGCAAATAGCACTACTGTTGCAGAAATTAATTTCATGTAAAACTTATTCTGTAATTTGTTCGCTTGTTTTTCCAAATCGTCTTTCTCTATTCTGGTACTCTATGATTGCATCATAGAAATGTTCTTGTCTAAAATCTGGCCAAAGTATTTCTGTAAAATACAATTCGGCATATGCTATTTGCCATAATAAAAAGTTACTAATGCGTTGTTCTCCACTAGTTCTTATCATTAAATCAACGTCGGGCAAATTAAATGTATATAAATGGTTATTTATAGTATTTTCGTCTATTTTTTCTAAATCGAGCTCTTTATTAACAACTTTTTTAGATATGTTTTTGATTGCGTTAACAATTTCTTCCCTTGAGCCATAGCTAAGCGCAAAAGTTAGTACAATATCGGTGTTGCTTTTAGTTTTATAAATAACATCATTTAAAACATTTTGAGCGTTTTTTGGTAAACTTTCTATAGAGCCAATAGAATTTACTTTGACTCCATTTTTCATGAAGTCTGGCAGTTCTTTTTTTAATGAGTTGATTAGTAAACTCATTAATGCATCAACTTCCAATTTAGGGCGGTTCCAGTTTTCTGTAGAAAAGGCATATAAAGTGATGGCTTCTACATTTATTTGAGATGCTGCTTTCACAGATTCTCTAACTGCAGTGAGTGCATTTCTGTGACCAAAAATTCTACTCATGCCTCTACCTTTAGCCCAACGCCCATTACCATCCATAATAATGGCAACGTGTTTAGGAACTCTCTGTACATCGATGAGTAATTTTTTATCCATATTCTATAATCTTTTTGTGTAACAAGGAGGTCTACCAAATGTGTAGATTAGAGAAACTCCTGTAAACATATACCAATCGCTATTATTACCTCCAAAATCTAAACTAGGGATTGTATTTGTTGTATAATCTAAATCATCATCAAAAGTATATCTAAATTTTGTTTCTAGGGCAAAGGCAATGGGTCCAATTAATTTAGATTTAAGTCCGATGCCAAAAGGTATGG
>JBNMNV010000228.1:0-5387 GCA_051278125.1 Polaribacter sp.
ACAAATATAAATTATTTCAATCGTTTTTTTTAATGATTTCATTTCTATTCAATATTATATTTCTATTTGCAGATCCGTTTATTTTCCAATTGCTATAATACTTGCTATGAATAGCCTGTCGAATATTTTAGTTCCAAAGTATCGTCTATTTAGTTTATAAATAAACTCGTTGAGATAAAGTTGCGGGTATTTTGCTTTTATTTTGTGATAGGCTCCAACAAAATTACGGGTAGCATTGCTGCTTGCGATTTGTTCCCTTGCACCAGTGACAGGTAACACCTTGTTTATCAATATTTTGACTGAAGTGTAGTGTATAACTTTCTTCATCTTTAAAATAAACTCCAAAACTAAATATATCCACAATTAAATCTTTTATAATCAATTAAATATTCGAAATAATTATAAAAACATGGCTATTGACGGACATTCAATATTTCTATTGATAATCCTTTACTCACAAAACGTTCTCATTTTTTACTATCTTTAAAACCTAACTATTTTTAAATGATACATTTATTCCGAAAAATTAGGCTTCAATTGATACGTGACAATGGGCTTCATAAATACTTACTGTATGCTGTAGGTGAGGTTGTTTTAGTGGTTGTGGGTATTGCTTTAGCTCTTCAGTTTAACAACTGGAATATTGAAAATGAAAACTCTAAAAAAGAAGAGTGGTACTTGATTAATGTTGCTGAAGATGTAGAATATCAGAGAGCAGAGTTGGTTGATTTAATTGCAAACTATAAATACAGTATTGCGGTTTCAAAGTCGCTTTTGAAAGATTTTAACCGCTTTAACAGTTTTGCGAAAATTGATAGTTTAAATGAAAAATTGAATGCCCTTACTTTTGCTGACAATTTTCCAAACATCAATAATACCTACCAAGAATTGGTTTCATCTGGGCAGCAAACCTTAATAAAAGAAAAAGAGCTGAGTTTAGAATTGATTGATTTTTATCTTTTTTGTGAAGACAATTTTCTGGATGTTAAAAATAATAATGATAATATCTATTACAAAGAGGTATATCCTGTGCTGAACAAGTTATCTCAAATTTATGTAACCTTTAAGGACCTTAATGAAGATGAAGAAAGTGCTATTAATAATATCAATGTATTAAATAGTTATTTAACCTCTGAACTTGAAAAACCAGCAAATATTTTAGCCCTTTTAAATGCCATTAAGACTCAAACCATGATTTTAGTTGCACATCTTGAATTGGCGGAAGAAACCTTAATAGGTGGTAAAGAATTGGTTGTACAAATTGATGAGTATTTGGGATTAACTGCTGATATGGTGAATCACTATGATTAACTACCTAACTTTTAAATCATTACAACACCTATGAAAAAGATATTAATCCTATGTACTGTATTATTTGCTATCCATAGTTTATCTCAAGAAACAAAACTCAAAGAATACTCGCATACTGAGTTTTTTAAAATGATTGCAAATGAAAAAGACTCAATTTTTAAATTAGAAAATGCATTTATCACCTTTACAGAAAAGGATACTCGTTTAGACTATTTATATGTTAACGACGAAGCTAAGGACTCTGTAATTCCTTTAATCATAGATAAAGAAATCGTATTAAAAAACGTTCATTTTGAACATCAGAGAAATGATGATGCTAATCAAGGTTTTTACAATATTGTTTTCGCTAAAAATGTAAGTATTTACGATACCACTTCTTTGTTATTTTTCAATTGTATTTTTAAAGGAGTTTTAGATATGGACACTAGTGTTTTAGGGAATGGTCAAATTAATAAACTTTCTCAAAAACACGCAAATTATGATTCTGATGTTGGATTTTATTATTGTACTTTCCTGGAAGACACCAATATTGATATTGGCTCTATTGAATATTATTCTTCCATTCATTTTCATCTTTATTTCTCAAAATTTAATTCTATACCAGAAAGCATAGCTATTGGAATCTTCACCAATAGTGTTAAAGACACGTATATTGACGAAAACATTTTTAATGGAAAAGGATATCTAATGCTTGGCGTTGACAATTCAACTTTTACAAGTATTTACGGAAACGATTTTGGTGATTTTAGAGTAAATATTTCAAAAGAATCCTTTAATGATTCACAAGTATATTTAGTAGAGAAAAATATTTTTAACGATGCCTTTTTACTCCATATCAATCAATTTAGTATTAACAATGTATATCGCTGGACTCAGTGGAAAGGAAAAGTTCTTTCTTCTGCAGGATATGATTTATACTTGAAGTACTTACTAGCAGAAGGCGCCGATTTAGAATACGAAGAACTGTATAGAAGTGACACAGTTTTTGAGAATTACAAAAACAGAGACAAAGTAGCATTAGCTGATTCTTATAAATTTGAAATGCAACAATTAGGACAGTTTTACGATTTCTACAAATTACAACACGATTCAGATTATGCAAACCAAGTATATATTGAATTTAAAAATTTAGAAACCAAACGCTATGCATATTTGCACAAAAACAATCCATCATTCAATTCGTTTTTTACTTGGAAGATCAACCAGTTTTTAAAGATATTTTCTAGGTATGGTACAAATCCTTCTTTGTCAATCATCTTCTCTTTATACGTTATATTTCTATTTGCTTTTGTTTACCTATTATTCCCTAATTCTTGGGATGCACATGGGCGTAAACGCATCATGAACAGATATGCCTTCTTCTTTACCTATATGAATAAAAAAAGCGGAATTCATGAAGTGTATTTGGACAACCAAAAAGTGGATTTATTAGAATTTGAAGAGTTTAAAACCTTGATAGAACAACAAGGGAAAACGGTCCCTACGTTTTTTACTGTAACTGCTCTCCCACTCTACAAATGGGCAATTTCTGGAACAAAGTTTTCCGCAAGTATTTTAAAACGTGTAGATATTATGAAAGGCACTTGGAGCGATTTACCTCAATCAAAACGTATTTGGAAATCTATCTTATTAATTGGTGCTTTTACTATTGCTGTGTTTTATGATATTTTTATAAAAATGCTAAATGCTTTAATGCTTTCTATCAACACTTTTACCACTTTAGGTTTTGGAGAAATCCCTATAAAAGGTTTGCCAAGATATTTAGCCATTATTCAAGGGTTTATTGGTTGGTTTATGTTAACTATTTTCTCTGTATCTTTAATTTCTCAACTATTAAACTAACCGAAAATTATTTCCTATGAAGTACAAAATAGTTTTAGTACTTGTATTTGCTTTGATAATATCAAGTTGTAACAAAACAATAAATTGCATTATAGAAACAAATGAAGGGAACCTCTTGATTGAATTATATCCAGAAAAAGCCCCAATATCTGTAGCTAACTTTTTAGAATATGTAGATAAAGGTTTATACGCAAACTCTTCTTTTTATCGGGTTACAACTCTTGAAAATGAAGCTGGTAGAACTATAAAAATTGAAGTGATACTAGGTGGTATTCTAGATGAAGAAAAACAATTGGCTCCTATTAAAATTGAAACCACAAAACAAACAGGAATCCTTCATAAAAAGGGAACTCTATCTATGGCAAGAGGTGAACCAAACACCGCTACTAACCATTTTTTTATCTGTGTGAATGCACAACCATCTTTAGATTTTGGAGGTAAACGAAATCCTGATGGTTTGGGTTTTGCTGCTTTTGGTAAAGTGATTGAAGGTTTGGAAATTGTAAAGAAGATACAAAGCAGAGAAAACAAAGATCAAAGTTTACTAAAACCTGTCATTATTAAAAATATTAAAAGGATAGAATAGTGATGAAGTTGCTATGAGAACATACATATCTAATTAGATGAATTATCTCAATAATTAGTAAAAAAAGTAGAACAAATAATGGACGGATTTAATATTATTATGGTTATTGCAATTATATTATTTGCAAGATTAGGAGTTCGTTTATTAATGGGCTATAAAAAAATGAATGAAGATGATGAAAATGAATAAAATCCTTTATCAAAAAAAAACACAAAATACATAATATAACTCTTATTTTTTATTTTCTAATGGGTATTTTAATTAGTTCTTGTAAACCTAATAATAATTTTACCAGAACTTTTAGAAGCTGGTTGAAAAGATCATAAAGTATGTAAAGTATTCCTTGAAAATGAAAAAGTAAGAACTTTAAAATGTATGTTTTCTACGGGAGTTGGACATGAAAAACATTTTCATGCAAAACATTTCGGTTATGTTATTAAATGAAGTAAATTCAGAATTACAGATGTTACGGAAAGTCGTGAAGTTAATGTACCGTCGGGTTACAATTTTTATAATGAAAAAATTAAATGGTATAAAATTCCAAATATTAGCGATAGCAACGCCATATTTTTGATTGTAGAACCAAAATAAATTAGAAATGAAAGCTGAAAAAATCATATATCTATTAAATCAATAGCCAATAGAGAAGATCAGTTGTATTGGTATAAAGAGTGGAAAAAAACACTAGATAATCTTTTAAAAACAATCAATACAGAATTAGAAAAATAAAAAACCAACACATGAAATATCTATTGATAATTATTAGTTTCCTTTTTTTAACAACCGTTTGTGTTAAAGAAGAAAAAATAGCAGAAAGTACTTTTAATACTAAAAGCTATTCAGATTTGGTTCACCTTTTTAAAGAATGGAGAGTATTTGAAAATCCTCCTTTATTAGAGGGTGCTCCAGATTACACAAAAGCAACTTTTGAAAAGCGTTGGCCAATTTTTAAAGATTTACAAAACGATTTAAAAGGGATCGACACTGCAAATTGGTCTGTAAAAAATAAAATAGATTGGATGCTGGTTTGGGCAGAAATGAATGGTTATGACTTTAACCATAACATCTTAAAACCTTGGGAACGTGATCCTGCTTATTACAAAGCTATTTGGATGTACCGAAGTGATGTTCCTGCACATGAAGGCCCTACAAATCATGGAATTACTGAAGTTTGGCAATATACTTTTCCATTATCCAAAGAAGAAAGAACAAAATTTATTAAAGACCTTAACGTTATAAAACCACTAAATGAACAAGCTAAAATAAATTTAACAGGAAATGCGAAAGACTTATGGATTGCTGGTATTAGAGATATAAAAAACCAAAGCGAAGCATTAAAAAGTATTAAAGAAAAAGAAGGCGTACAAACTGATTTAGAGTTAATTTCTGTTATAGATGATGCTATAAAATCTACAAACGAATTTGTAAAATGGTTAACTTCAGAATCAAAATCTAAAACAGGTCCTTCTGGAATTGGGAAAGAAAACTATACTTGGTACTTGCAAAATGTGCATTTAGTGCCACTTACTTGGAATGATGAAGTAATGATTTTAAAACGCGAATTAGCGCGTGCTTGGACCGCTCTAAAATTAGAAGAACATAGAAATAGAAAACTACCAAAGTTGAATGCTGCAAACTATGAAGAGGA
>JBNMNV010000229.1:0-5317 GCA_051278125.1 Polaribacter sp.
TTGGCCACCAATAACTAATGTATCATTTGAAATTACTACAATCAAATGCGCCTTTTTCCTTTCTATTTCAGCTAAAAAAGAAACCGTAACGAAGGCTATACTTTATTTTGTCTCTGTTATAAAAAAAGATAAAAGTTTAACGTGTTGATTGTTAGTATTTTATTACTATGTAATGCATGGTACTGTAACAAAATACGGATAGCTCCGTCTACATAGTATATTAATCATTTAAATCTAAAACAATGAAGACAATCAAAACATTACTATTCGGAATCTTAATAACATTTAGCAGCCAAATATTTGCAAATACAGCAGAGATCGTGGTAAAAGATAATCTTACTTTACAGGAACAAGTCAAAAAATTATTAAATACAGACGAAACATCTATTTATCAAGATATCGTCGTAAAGGTCGAATTTAAATTAAATGAGCATAACGAAATTACAGTAATGTCGGTTGATTCTCAAGATTTTGAGATTATTAGGTTCATTAAAACCTCATTAAATAAAAAAACACTTTCAATAGATACAGCAAGTACATCTAAACTGTATTCAATTCCTGTAAAATTTATAGCACATAAAGGGAAAAAATCATAATGATGTTTCTATTCGATGAGACATCATTATTTTAAGAGCTCCTTTATAAGAGCTTAAACTATTAAAAATTTTACAGACTCAGAAGTAAGAACGGCGAATTTAGCCCTATAAAGTGGTCATAAATCGTTTCTTTTTCGCTTACTTTTATCAAAAAAAAATGCAACCATATTTTGGTTGCATTTTACTATTTTATGTATACTATTCTATTAAGCAGAATTCCTACTCGCATTAATATTACCAAATAAAGAACGCATCACCATTTTTTCAAAGACTTCTACTTCTTCAGCGTTTCCTTCGGTTTTTTGCAATTCTTGAATTTGCTTTAATGCATACTGCTGTATCGTTAGCAGCGGCAGTACAATACTTTCTCTTATTTCTATCGATGCTTTTCCTACCGGATAATTTTCCATCAATTCTTTGTGCCCGGTTAATTTTAATAGTAAGCGTTTTGTGATGGTATATTCTTCAAAAATTAACTTCCAAAAATCTCCAAAAACTTCATCATTCGCCATGTATGCAGTTAAACCAAAGAACGATTTTGATAAACTCATCATACTATTTTCTAGCAAGGTTTTAAAGAAATCTGACGCATTATAAAACTCTACAATCTCATCAAAACGATTGGCATCTTCATACTTTTTTAGCGCAGTTCCTACGCCAAAAAAACCAGGAACATTTTGTTTTAACTGACTCCAACTTCCTACAAATGGGATGGCTCTTAAAGCAGAAAAATCTAGGGTATCAGAATTAGAACGTTTACTAGGTCTACTACCAATATTTGTTTTTGCATAATATTTTAAGGTGCTCATTTGCTCTAAATACGGTAAAAACTGTGGATGATTTTTAAAATCAACATAGGTTTTATAACTCGTTTTTGCTAAATCATCAATAATAGTTCTGTGTGAATCATTTAATTGATCTTTTGTAAAAACTTCGTTTTTAATTCCAGAACTTATTAATTGCTCTAAATTATATTGAGATGAATTTAAAGTCCCAAAATTAGAGCTAATCGTTTGACCTTGAACTGTTAATTGAATTTCTTTGTCTTCAATGGTAGGTCCTAATGAAGCATAAAATTGGTGTGTTTTTCCACCACCTCTTGCAGGAGGTCCGCCACGACCGTCAAAGAAAATAACGTCAATATCAAATTCTCTAGAAATTTTTGTCAGCGCTTCTTTTGCTTTAAAAATACCCCAATTTGCCATTAAATAACCACCGTCTTTTGTTCCGTCGGAAAACCCTAACATAATGGTTTGTTTATTTTTTCTTTTAGATAAATGGTATCGATAACTATTGTTGCTATATAAGGTGCGCATTACATCACTCGCATTTTCTAAATCATCTACAGTTTCAAAAAGCGGAATGACATCTACAGGGAGTTCATTTTCAAAACCACATAAATTGAGCATCGCAAAAGTTTGCATTACATTTAATGCAGATTGATTGTTACTAATAATGTATCGATTTGCACCACGTTCTCCATTTCTCTTTTGAATCGTTTTAAGGGCATAAATCGATTCTATCGTACTAATGGACATCTCATCAGACAACATTTTAGGATCTATATTTCCTTTTGTTACTGCTAAAATTTTAATTTGCTCTTTTTCGGATAAATGATGATAGTTTTCAGGAAACGTAGTATCGCCAGCACTTAACAAATCATCTACTATTTGTGTAAATGCTTTGTGATGCACTCTACTATCTTGTCGAATATCTAGCGTAGCAAAGTGAAAACCGAAAATGCGTACCTTGTTAATAAAGTCATTTAATTCTTCAATAAATAAAGAGTCGTGCTTGTTCACAACAATTTCTCTTGCTTCATATAATTCGTCTAAGAGTATTTTTTGAGAAAAATTAACCTTGCTATAGCTTCTAACAACATGTTTGTATAAGCGTTTTTCAATTTGAGATAAAATTTCTTGAACACCATCAAAAGTAAAGCGTCTTTTTAAACGTCTTATATCACCATAATAACTTCTTAAAATCGACTGACGTAATTTTTCGGCTACGTCTAAGGTTATTTGAGTCGTTACAAAAGGATTTCCATCTCTATCGCCTCCAGGCCAAAAACCAAGATCTATAATTTCATTTTCTATAGGATGACCATCATAGATATGGTGCTGAATATAGTTGTATATTTCAGGAACAGAATGATAAAATACGTTTTCTAAATACCAAATTAAACTGATGGCCTCATCATAAGGTGTTGGTTTCGTTTTTTTATAAAAAGGTGTTTTCCCTAATTGCGCTAACAATTTTTTAATTAATAATAAATCGTCATTTTGAATGGCCCTATCCAAATCTGTAATAATACCTAATACAGAACCCGGATAAAATTGTGTAGGGTGCGCTGTTAAAACAATGCGAACTTTAAAATCTTCTAAATGCTTTTTAAGTTCTTCTTTTTTATCACTTAAAATGGCCGTTTCTCTAGAATTACGGAGTGTACCAAAACCGTCCATATTATTCACAATGGGAAAAGCAGCATCTTCAACAGCATCAAATAAAACAACTTGGCGTTCTATATATTGAATGAATTGAAACAGTAAATCCTTTTTATCTTTTTTATTTGAAGTATCTAGATATTTAGAGAAAAACTGCTCTACAATTTCTGTAGGATTATTTCCTGCCTTAAAACCTTTTTCACAAATTTTATGAAATAAGGGTAGTAATACTCCCGTATTATCAATTTTATCAAAAGGAAGCGTGATAAATATGCTATTATAAATTTGATATTTAGACAACACATTGTCATTAAATCTCGTCAATTTTGGTAATGCAGACATATTTTTTTGTTTTATACCGTGAAATTACAAAAAACAAAAAGTAAAGAACGTAGCTTTTTATGAATAATGTTTTAAAAATTTACGAAAACGATATAAATATAGCTAGTTTTTATATGGATGTTTAATTTCTAGTAAAAGTATTGGATTTGTTTTTTTATTCAATAGGTTGAATAGAAAGTGGGTTCGGGCATTGCAAGTTCCAACGAGTTGGATCGTTTTTTAGTAAAAATCCTTTTAATAAATTTCGATCTTGATATCTTTTATAATCATCAAAAATATAAGCAGAAGGAGTATTACTAAGATTATTGGAATCTATAGACATTCGATTCAAATCTAAGTCTAAAGGATCCACATAAACGAAATTAAAATTAGTAAGCTGTAATTTTTTGTTGATAGCAGAAAAACCATTTTTATCACTTATAGATTTAGAAAACGTATAAATACTTACAGGTTTGTTTGATGAATTTGTATTCTTTTTTTGAGCGCTAACAGCGGTGCTAAAAAGAAAAATTACAGCTAAAAATAAGAGTTTGGTTTTCATGTTTTTTTTAGATTTTCATCTCAATTAATTATCAAATAGTATACCCTTTATTTCTCATTAAAATTTTGTAAACCTTCTTGTAGCCAATTATAGTAAGTATCTCTATCGGTATATTGCTGTGCGCTATTTAAAACTTCTAAATCTGGACTTAATAAAACATAATAAGGTTGTGAGGCATTTTTAAAATTGATTACCTGAAACGTAGACCATTTATCGCCAACCGTTCGTATCTTTTTTACCTTTCCGTTTGGTTTTAAAAAATCGAATTGTTCCGCTTCTGGCAATTGCTTTTCATTATCATCTACATACAGAGAAATCAGAATATAATCCTCTTTTAAAACTTGATAAACATCTAATTCACTCCAAACATTTTCCTCCATTTTTCTGCAGTTTACGCAAGCCCAACCCGTAAAATCTAATAAAATAGGTTTGTTAACTTCGATAGCTTTTGCCAAACCTTCCTCAAAATCCTTATAACAATCTAAACCTAAAGGGCAATCACTTTCTTGCTCATACAAACTGTAGAATTGAGGAGGAGGAAAGCCACTTAATATACTTGAATTCCAAGTGGGGTTTTTTAAAACTCCCGGAGCCATATACACCACAAAAGCAACCACCAAAACACCAAATGAAATACGAGAAAAGGATAGTTTTTTGATCGGAGAATCATGCGGGAATTTTATTTTACCGAACAAATACAAACCTAATCCGATAAAAATTACAATCCAAATTCCCATAAAAACTTCCCGTTTTAAGAAATCCCAGTGCGCTACTAAATCTGCATTCGATAAAAATTTAAAAGCTAAAGCCAATTCTAAAAAACCTAAAACTACTTTTGTAGTATTTAACCATCCGCCAGATTTTGGCAAAGAATTTAACCAACTCGGAAACAGCGCAAACAACGCAAAAGGCAATGCCAAAGCCAAACCAAAGCCAGTCATACCAGCGGTTAATTGCATAGCACCACCATCTGAAGTTAAAGAACCTGCTAATAAAGATCCTAAAATAGGACCTGTACAAGAAAAGGAAACAATTGCCAAGGTCAATGCCATAAAGAAAATACCGATAAGACCACCCACAGAAGAAGCTGAATCCATTTTATTTCCCCAAGAACTTGGTAGCGTTATTTCATAAAAGCCAAAGAAAGAAAATGCAAAAAAGACCAAAACCACAAAAAAGAAAATGTTTAACCAAACGTTTGTGGAAATGGTATTTAATATTTCTGGATCTAAATTATCTAAAAAGTGAAAAGGAAGACTCAATAAAATATAGATAATTACAATAAAAAATCCGTATAAAATTGCATTGAAGATTCCTTTGCTTTTATGTTGCGATTGTTTCGTAAAAAACGATACTGTTAAAGGAATCATCGGGAAAACACAAGGAGTTAGAAG
>JBNMNV010000230.1:0-5282 GCA_051278125.1 Polaribacter sp.
TTTCAGCAGCAAGTATTTTATTGCATTTTAAAAACTGGAGTTGGAACGATTTTATGCTCGATTTTATGGGCTTATTTTATATCGTATTTAGCTTTTTTAAAATGTTAGATTTAAAAGGTTTTCCAGATTCTTTTAGAATGTACGATCCACTTGCAAAAAGAATTCCTGCGTATGGATGGGTGTATCCATTTATAGAAACGGGTTTAGGTTTGATGTTTTTAATGCGATTTGAAATTACGATTGCTTTGATAATTACGTTGATCATTTTAGGAATCACAACCCTTGGAGTAACCAAAACTTTGTTGGATAAAAAATCAATTCGTTGCGCCTGTTTAGGAACTGCTTTAAAACTGCCTATGACCGAGGCAACTTTTATAGAAAATACCATCATGATTTTGATGGCAAGTTTAATGTTAATTGGAATTAATTAAAATATAATTATATGAAAAATTTAGTAATAGTATTTGTATTAGCAGCAGCCATCTTTAGTTGTAAAAATGAGCCAAAAGAAACAAATAATAACGAACATAAAAACCATTCTACAAACCCTATAAAAGAAGAAATACCGAAAAAGAAAGTATTAAGTCCACATCAATCTGCAATGGCTATGATTGGAGATGCTCATATTCATATTGATTATTCTTCTCCTGGTGTTAGAGGAAGAATAATTTTTGGTGGTTTAGTTGGTTATGATAATGTTTGGCAGGCAGGAGCTCATAATGCTACTTGGATAGAAACGAACAAAGATTTAATAATTAATAATGAAGTACTTCCAAAAGGCAAGTATGGTTTCTTTACAATTCCATCTAAAGGAGCTTGGACTGTAATGATTAATAAAAATTGGGATCAACATGGCAAAGATGAATACGATGCTAAAGATGATGTAATTAGATTTAAAGTTACCCCTACTCTTTCAGATAAAATTACGGAACATTTAGAATACAAAGTAGAAAAAACCGCAGACGAAGAAGGCTTAATTACCATGGCTTGGGAAAAAATAACTATTACTTTTCCGTTTAAATTAAGTAAATAAAATGGTGAATAGAAATACCGCTTTAAAAATCAGAAAAACGCATCGTTATTTGGGACTTTTTTTAGGTCTTCAATTTTTGATGTGGACGATTAGTGGTTTGTATTTTAGCTGGACCGATATTGATGAGATTCACGGAGATCAATTCAAAAATTTGGTGTATCAACCTAAAGCGTTTAACAATCTTATGAGTCCTACTTCACTTAGTGTTTCTGGAGGTATTAAAACCATTGAATTAAGAGACTTTAATAACACTCCATTTTATTGGGTAAATAATTCAAAATTATTTAATGCCATAAACGGTAGCGTAAAAACAAATGTAACGAAAGAAGAAGCACTTTATGTTGCCAAAAATTATATGAAAGAAGGTTTAGAAGTTTCTTCTATTGATAAAATTGATGAAACTGATAAACACCACGAATACAGAAAAAAATTACTACCCGCTTATATAATATCTTATAAGTCAGACGAAGCCATTAAAGCCTATGTTTCTATTAATGACGGAAAATTTCAAACGGTTAGGCATCGTGATTGGCGTTGGTTTGATTTTTTATGGATGACACATACAATGGATTATGAAGGGAGAGATAATTTTAATACAATTGTATTAAGAGCATTTTCTTTATTGGGGTTAATTACTGTGTTAAGTGGTTTTTTATTGTGGTTCACCAGTTCTCAAACGATCAGAAAAATAAATAAATCAAAAAAACAAATAAGATGAAAAAATATACAACTTATAGTGTTCTATTAGCTCTTGGGCTACTTTTAGGGTATTTTCTCTTTGGAAATTCTTCTGACAAAACGAATCACAATCATGCTGAAGTTGCAGAAACCAATAAAATGTGGACCTGCTCGATGCATCCGCAGATTATGCAACCAGAAGCTGGTGATTGCCCAATTTGTGGGATGGATTTAATCCCTGCAGAAACAAGTCAAGACGGTTTAAATGCTGATGAATTTAAGCTCACTAAAAATGCAATGGCTTTAGCAAATATTCAAACATCTCTTGTGGAAAACACCATCAATAGGGATGCCACTGCTACGCTATCAGGAAAAATAGCAGAAAATGAAGAAACAAACGAGATACAAATAAGCTATTTTTCAGGAAGGATAGAACATTTGTACATCAATTCGACCGGGGAAAAAGTTAAAAAAGGACAGTTATTGGCAACGATGTATTCTCCAGAATTAGTTGCCGCACAGCAAGAATTAATGACAACAGCCTCCTTAAAAGAAACACAACCTGCACTATACAATGCGGTTCGTAACAAATTAAAACTTTTAAAAATTTCTGAAAGTGATATTCAAAAAATAGAAAAATCTGGAATAGTGAAAGATAATTTCCCTATATATGCAACAGTTTCAGGAACCATATCTGAAAAATTAGTTACCCAAGGAGAAACGGTAAAACAAGGTACAACTTTGTTTAAAATTGCAAATCTGAATACGGTTTGGGCAAATTTTGATGTCTATGAACATCAAATTACGCAATTTAAAAAAGGGCAAGAAATTTTAATTACAACCCAAACAAATCTTAATAAAGAATTTAAAGGAACGGTGGCTTTTATAGATCCTGTGGTAAACACAAACACAAGAACTGTAAAATTAAGAGTTGAGCTCAATAATAAAGAACAATTTTTAAAACCCGGAATGTTTGTAAAGGGCAAGATCAACATTGCAACTAACGGAACTGAACAAACGCTTACAATTCCTGCCTCTGCAGTTTTATGGACGGGAAAAAGATCTGTTGTATATGTGAAAACCACACCCGAACAACCCATTTTCAAAATGCAAGAAATCACTTTAGGATCTAAAATCAGTACGAATTATGAAGTTCTAGAGGGTTTAAAAAGTGGGGATGAAATTGTTACCAACGGCACCTTTACCTTGGATGCTGCTGCGCAATTGCAAGGAAAAAAATCAATGATGAACAGAAACGGAGGAAAAACCATGACTGGACATGAAGGACATCTTGGTATGGAGGAATCTACCGCAGTACATAATGAAAAATATACGAATATCAATCAAAGAATGGAGGTCTCTAAAGATTTTCAAGATCAATTAAAGGTACTTTTTAATGAGTATATCAACTTAAAAGATACTTTCGTTAAAGGGGATTCGGATGCTGGAATTGAAATATCAAAAAAACTTTTAAATAATTTATCTCAAGTAGATATGAAATTACTAAAAAATAAAGAAGTTCATCAACATTGGATGTCTTTAGAAAAAGAAATAAAAGCATCGGCTACTTTCATTTCAAAAACAGATGATCTCAAAAAACAACGAAATCATTTTAAACAATTGTCATCCTCGCTAACCAATGCAATTGAGGTTTTTGGTATCAATGAAAAAGTATATCATCAATTTTGTCCAATGGCAGATGGTAATAAAGGCGCCTATTGGCTAAGTACAGAAGAAAAAGTAATCAATCCATATTTTGGGGAATCCATGCTAACGTGCGGAGAGGTAAAACAAGTAATAGAATAATAATTAAATTTTTAAACAATGAAAAAAGTAATTTTAAGTGTAGCTATCATCGCTACTATGGGTTTAACTAGTTGTAAAAACGAGACCAAACCAAAAGAAACCGTAACGACAGAAGCAGCTACAAAAGTAGCTGTAAAAGTAGCAATGACCGACTTATCCTTTGGTGTTCGAGGTAATTGTGGGATGTGCAAAACGACCATAGAAGAGGCCGTAACAAAAGTTGAGGGAATCTCTAAAGCCAACTGGGATAAGGATAAAAAGAAAATAGACGTTTCTTTTGATGAAACAAAAACAGATGTTATGGCAATTCATAAAGCCATTGCAGCATCTGGCTACGATACCGAAAAAATGTCAGGTAATGAAGAGGCTTACGAAAACTTACCTGGTTGTTGTAAATATGACCATAGTATGGAAATGAATATTGAATAAAAAATCATTTTAAAGTTACCTTGGCCAGCAATGGAAAAGGTAACTTCTTCTTTTTTTCTTTTGACCATAGCTTTAATTTCGTTTCAAATATTTTTTTTTAGAAATTTTAAAATTGGTTTAAGATAAATTTTAAACCTTTAGAAACCAAAATACAGCTTCCAACTATAAATTTTAACGTAACTTTTGTTTAGCTAAAAATAAAACAGATTAAACAATTCGTATCTTTGTATTATAAACAAGAAATTAGGGTACATGAAATGTTTTGATAGCAACGACATTAATAGCTTAGACAAGATTTTTAGAATCAACTTAATCAATAGTTGTTCAGGCTTTAAATCTGCCAATTTACTGGGCACTATTTCTACAGAAGGCAATACAAACGTTGCTGTTTTTAGTTCGGTTACACATCTTGGGTCAAATCCGCCAACTTTAGGTTTTATTATAAGACCTACTACTGTTCCAAGAAATACTTATAAAAACATCAGAGATACGGGTGTATTTTCCATCAACCATATTTTTGAAGCTATTATTGAAGATGCTCATCACTCTTCGGCAAAATATCCAGAAGAAATATCAGAATTTAACGTAACTAATTTAGAAGCCGAATTTAAAGAGGGCTGTAAAGTTCCTTTTGTAAAAAATTCACCCGTACAAATGGAAATGAAATTTGTAGAAGAAGTATATATAAAATCCAACGATGTTATTATGGTGGTAGCTCAAATAGAAAAGTTGTTTGTAAATGAACACTTAATACATGAAGACGGCTTTATAGATTTATCATCTGGTAACGTGGTAGCGATAAACGGATTAGATGGCTACGCATCTACAACATTAAAAGAAAGGTTTGGATACCAAAGACCTAAAAAATAAATACAATGAAAATATTAGTTACAGGTGCAACAGGTTACATTGGCAAAAGATTGATACCCTTATTAATCAAAGATGGTCATTTGGTGGTTTGCCCTGTAAGGGATTTAAAAAGAGCTGAAAGCTATTTTAAAGAAGAAAAAAATATTAGTTTAGTTGAATCTGATTTTTTACATGCAGACTCATTAAATAACATTCCGAAAGATATTGAAGCCGCCTATTATTTAATCCATTCGATGTCTAATTCTGCCAAAGAATTTCATATTTTAGAGGAAAAATGTGCCTTTAACTTTAAACGATTTGCAGAAAACACAACACTGAAACAGGTAATTTATCTAAGCGGAATTACCAATGACACCAAGCTGTCAAAACACTTATTATCTCGCAAAAATGTAGAAAAAACATTAAGCTCTAACAAATATGCCCTAACCACTTTTAAAGCAGGAATTATAGTGGGTTCAGGAAGCTC
>JBNMNV010000231.1:0-5261 GCA_051278125.1 Polaribacter sp.
AATACCTACAAAAAAGTAAGTCAACTAAAACATTTAATTGATTTTTCTGAATCTTCTTGCCAAATAGAAATTGATGGCGGAGTTACCAATAAAAATGCCAATGCTTTAATAGAAGCCGGTGCGAATGTTTTAGTAGCAGGCAGTTATGTTTTTGGTGCTGAAAACCCAACAGAAACCATTGCAGATTTAAAAAATAGTATTGGATAATTGAAGTATACCGTTGTAGACATAGAAACCACAGGAAATGGCTATAAAGGTCAGAAAATAACTGAAATATCTATTTTTGTTTTTGATGGTAAAAAAATACTCGATGAATATACAACCCTTATAAATCCAGAACAAAACATCCCTCCTTTTATCACCAATCTTACAGGCATTACCAATGCTATGGTAAGAAATGCTCCTAAATTTTATGAGGTGGCAAAAAAGGTAGAAGAAATTACCAAAGACACCGTTTTTGTAGCCCATAATGTAAACTTCGATTACAATATAATTCAAGCTGAATTTAAGAGTTTAGGATTTGATTTTAAACGGAAAAAACTGTGCACCGTTCGGTTAACTAGAAAAATAATTCCAGGGTTAAAATCCTATAGTTTAGGGAATATTTGTGTTGATGAAAACATCCTTATTAACGGTAGGCACAGAGCAAAAGGCGATGCAGAAGCCACTACAGAATTATTTAGAAGATTAATTGAAAGAGATGATAATTTCATCATCAACTCATTTTTAAATCCACGTTCTAGACAAGCCACTTTACCGCCACTTTTAGATAAAAAAGTAGTTGACAACTTACCCGAACAACATGGCGTTTATTACTTTAAAAATTTGGCGAAAGAAGTTATATATGTGGGTAAAGCTAATAATATAAAACAACGCGTTATTAGTCATTTTTATGACAAAAAGAGAAAAGAGCAGAATATGTGTTTAGAAACTGCCGATATTTCTTTTACAAAAACGGGTAGCGAACTCTTAGCACTCTTGCATGAATCTGCTGAAATTAAACATCGATATCCAAAATATAATAGAGCACAAAGAAGGGCGGGTGAAGCTGTGGGTTTGTTTTCGTATGAAGATCAAAAAGGGATTATTCATTTGGCATATAACAGATTAAAACTAGCCCCAAATTCTATGATGAAATATTATTCTGTTGCAGAATGTAGAAATCATTTAGAGTATTTATGTAAAGCGTTTGAACTATGTCCTAAATATTGTCATTTGCAAACCAATGTGTCTAGCTGCTTTCATTTTCAACTAAAAGAATGCAAAGGTGTTTGCTGCGATAAAGAAGCTGTAGAAGACTATAATGAGCGTGTAAGACAAGCGATAAAATCTGTGGGAATTGGTGCAGAAAATTTGGTCATCAAAGAAAAAGGAAGAACTAAAAACGAAATTGGTTTTGTGTTAATATTAGACGGAATTTACAGAGGTTTTGGGTATATAGATACGGTACAAGCAGCGCAATTAGCAAACCCAGACGAGTATCAGTTTTTTGTGCAACCCAAGAAAGACAATAAGGATATTCAACGAATTATAGGTGCTTACCTCAAAAAACAGGAAAATTTAAAAGCTATAGAAGATGGAAAAATCAGCCTATAAAATTCATATTATTGGGGCAGGAATTAGTGGTTTAATTGCTGCTCAAATTTTAGAAAACCATGGGTACCATCCAACAATCCTAGAAGCTTCTGCCACCATTGGTGGTCGGGTAAAATCTGATATTGTACAAGGGTATGTTTTAGATCATGGCTTTCAAGTTTTATTAACTTCTTATCCAGCGGCAAAAAAATATTTAAATTATGATGCTTTAGCGCTTCAAAACTTATTGCCTGGCGCTGCAATTTTCAAAAATGGCAAACAACAAACTATTGGAGATCCTTTAAGAAGCCTGTCATTATTATTCCCAACATTGCTTTCATCGATAGGATCAGTCTCTGATAAGATTAAAATATTGAAATTAAACACACTTCTTAAAAAGAAGAAAATCGTTGCTATTTTTAAAGAGGATGAAAAAACAACCCTGCAATATTTGGAAGATTTCGGGTTTTCAAAACAAATTATTCAGACATTTTTTAAACCTTTTTTTAGTGGAATATTTTTAGAACCAAATCTCGATACATCCAGCAGAATGTTTGAGTTTGTCTATAAAATGTTTGGCGACGGATTGGCGGTTTTACCAAAAGACGGAATTCAAGCCATCTCTAATCAACTAAAAGGTAATTTAAAGCATACAAAAATTGTATTTAATTCGCCTGTAAAAGATATAAAAAACACGATAATCACTTTAGAAGATGCTTCTAAAATTAAAACTCATTTTACAATTATTGCCACAGAAGCGAGTGCTTTAATTTCGAATCTTAACAATCAAGAAACGGAATGGAAACGTTGCGACACCCTGTATTTTGAGACTAAAAACCGTGTTCTTAACAAACCTTTAATCGGTTTAATTGCTGATGAAAATGCGCTGATTAATAATATTTTTTATCCTACAAGTATCAAAACTTCATCGAAAGGTAAAAACGAGTTACTTTCTGTAACTGTTGTAAAAAACCATGATTTAAATACCGAAGATTTGATTAAAAAAGTACAGCAAGAACTGCTTCAATACTGTAGTATTACAGATACTACTTTCTTAAAAAGATATCAGATTAAAAAGGCCTTACCGAAGTTAACCAACTTGCAATATGAAATTTCTAGTACAGAAACAAAACTAAAATCTACCATATTTTTAGCAGGAGACCAACTCTTAAACGGATCCTTAAATGCTGCAATGATTTCTGGAGAGAGAGCTGCAATGGGGGTGATACAAACCCTAGAAGATGGTTTAATTGTAGATGAATTAACATCTGAATATCAATAAAAAGAAGATTTCTTTAAAAGTCTTCTTTTTATAAAATATCTCGAAAGTATTATAACGTATCTGCTAAATACCGTATAAAATCGGTAGACGTTACCAAACCAACCAACTCATCATCATCTACCACAGGTAATGCATGAAACTCTTTATCTACGAGCATTTCCGCAACTTCTTTAACGGTCGAATTTGAAGGCACTGAATATAATTCTTTAGCCATTACTTGTTTTATGGTAAACCAATCAAAAATAGTCAATTCTATATTTTTTTCATCTTCAGTTGCATCCGCATACCCCACTTTTAAAATATCAGAATAACTTAACATTCCTACAATTTGTTTTTCATCAACAATAGGAATATGTCTTATGGAATTCTCTTCAAAAATTTTTTTGGCATCCACTAATGTATCACTAATATTTAATGTGATTAATTTTCGACTCATTATTTCTGAAATCTCAACTCTTTTTTTCATGGTACCTAATTTTAAATTTCTTTATCAAAGATTAAAAAAATGATCAATTAGAAATATGATTTTAATCATATTCCTTTATTTATAACAAAAATCTCCTAGAATTTAAAGTCTAGAAGATGTATAAACACTTGTGGCCTTTCCAGGAATCAGAAAAAACATGGTTGGTATTCAATTTAATGAATAAGAACCAAGCAACCATCTTCGAGGAAAAGGAATTCAATTTAATGAAGCATTTTTTTTGAATTTCTAATACTAATGTAGCAAAAATTAGAATTGATAAATTTGGCTTCAAAAATTACATTTGGTCTTTAAAATTAGCAAAATTAAAGTTAAGTAATACCTTTTAATATTTAAAAGCACAAAGTATTAAAAGAAATTCAATGTAAATTGGAAATCCGTGCCCACAACAGTAAGAATTAAACAACTTAAAAAATAGCTAAAACAACAACATCTAATTCACCATCTAAATCTGCATAATTACGAGCAGCGCTAAACACATAATCTTTTGGGTTTGCCACAATTTTATCAATAATAGGATTGTTATGCATATAATTTAATTTTTGTTTTATACAGGTATTGTAGCCGCATATTTCTGCATGATAGCCATCTTGCCATACTTTATAGGTTTGTATTCTCTTTAAATGTTCACAAGCTTTATTAAAAAAACCGAATAACCATTCGCGTCTACTTTCAGGAAAATTTATAATAGTTTCTATTCGTTGTTTTGATGTAAATTTTTTAAAATCTCTCATACTATTAGACAATAAATACCCTTCTTTTACCTTACATAACATATGTATATGGCTTGACATAATGCAATATGCATAAATTTCTAAACCTTTTTGTTCTTGGCAATAATTTAAAGCATTCATAATTATGTAACGTTGCTTTAACCTAGTAAAAATGTCTACCCAACATACAATTGTAATAGTTACAAAATAGCCTGTATCTGGCATGGCTGCTTTGTATTTAGTTGACATTGCTTTTTTATTACAATTTAAGTTTTATTTCTTAATTAGCTACTTGATATAGGCATTTAGTATTCACGGATTGCAAATCCGCGCCATTGGGTTTTTGTAATTCCAAACTTTTTAATGACAGCTTACAATTTTCTAGAACACTTGCTAAAATTGAAGAGGAAATTACAAGATCGAGAAGTAAAGACGTAACTATTAAAAATCATTTTAAAAAGTACAAAGACGATTTACGGTTTCCACCATCTTGGAAAAGTTTAAAACAAGTAAGTTTTGGGAATCTGTCTAAATTATATGGCAACTTAAAACACACCGTAGATGCTAAAGATATTATCGCAAAAGAATTTGGTGCGGTTAATCACACTTATTTACCAAGTTGGTTACAGTCTATTGCTCAAATACGAAACTTTTGTGCACATCACTCAAGGCTGTGGAACAGAAACTTACCAAGTACAGTAAAACTATTATCTAAACCACCAAACCCTTGGATTGCAGATAGAGAAAATGTCCCTAAACAATTCAATAAACTATATGTACATATGTGTTTAATGAAATATTTATTGAATGAAATTCAACCTAATAATTTATTTACATCAAGATTGGAAGCATTGTTTATAAAATATCCAAACGTAGATCCCAATGCATTAGATATGAAACCAAGTTGGCAATCAGAACCTCTTTGGCGGTAAGAACAAAACTAATTTTATTAGAATTATAAAATGAAAAAAGAAGAAAGAGTTTTTAATAAACTAAATCGTATCATTTTATTGTATTTCTGACAAATAAAAAACCCCAACTATCTTATTTACAAATAGTTAAGGTCTTATGAATGTGACCGCGAAGGGATTCGAACCCCCAACCCTCAGAGCCGAAATCTGATATTCTATCCAGTTGAACTACGCAGCCAATTATGATATATTACAACTACAAATGTAGGAATCTAATAGTTAATTCAACAAATTCT
>JBNMNV010000232.1:0-5231 GCA_051278125.1 Polaribacter sp.
TTAATCCCGAAATTTGACCTGCTAATGTATTTGTAATATTCGAAGTAGGCTGTTTTAGTTCTGATACTTTTAAAGTAGTGATAGCGCCGATTACACTATTCTTTTTTTGTTTTGAAAATGCAACTACCTGAATTTCGTCAAGTTGATCACTGCTTTCTTTTAAGATTACATTAATTTTTTTTTGGTTTTCAACTTTAATCTTTTTGGTTTCAAATCCTAAATATGAAAATATGATAGTTGCATTTTGCGTTTTGATATTTAAAACATACGCCCCGTTAAAATCTGTTGAAACTCCATTTGTTGTTCCTTCTACCAATATTGATACTCCAGGAAGATAATTCCCTAAATTATCAACAACTTCTCCTGAAACGATTACAGTTTGCGACAAAGAAGATATTGTAAAAAATAAAACAATCACTGGTAGTTGCTGGATAAAGAAAACTAAAAATTTATTCATATCATATTTTATATAAAGTAGAATGGAAGAGAAACTCTCTTCCATTCTGAAAGAAAATCAAATCAATTAAATGTTTATTCTTTAATTAATTTTCTAAATTGACCATTAATTTCTAAAATATAAAAACCTGGTTTTAGGCTGCCAATTGACAACTCATTCGTTTCAATCGTCTTTTTAAGAATTTGCTTAGAATTAATATCAAAAATTTTAATTTCTTTTTTTCCATCTAAATTGTTAAAACGGATCATATCCTTTGCTGGATTTGGAAAAAATTGAAAGCTTGTTTTATCAAAATCATTTACAGACGCTGTGCTTTGTAATTGTGGTCCTTTTAAATCATCTATATAAAAGGTTGTGTCTGGAGTATCTCCACGTCCAAGAAAAATAAAGACATGATCAAAAGATACACCATCTGCAAGCTCCGAAGTGTTTAAGTATACGGTTTGCCATTGGTTTTCTAATATAATTTCTTCGTCTGTTTCAAATTGTGCTGTAATATCACCATCTTCTTTAGCATCTGCCAGTTTAAATCTTATTCCCGCTTTCACAGGAGAATACACTCTAAAAGAAAAGATATCATCTTTACTTGCATCAAAGGCAGTATTTAATTGAAAGTGAATTCTTTCCCAACCTCCATAAGAATTTCCTTTTTCCCATTTTTGAACCATATTAGTTCCTCCTGCAGGATCAGCCACTGTTGTGTAATCGCCCGCTGGCTCTCCCATAGTCTCAGAAACTGACGTTAGAGACGTACCGTCAAAATCATTATAAACAACCATATTTAGAGCAGTTGAAGTTGTCGTAAATACTGATGAGACACCATTAACAGGACTATCACTTTCTTTATATTCTATTGTGTTGTCTTTAATACCATACCAATATGTGGTGTTTACCTCAAGTAAGGTTGAAGGACGAATTGTAATAATAGATTTATTCTCACTTAAAAAAGCATTCATGGAAACCAGCGTTCCTGACGCATCCGTTTCTCTTAGTTCGACTGCTGAGGAAATGTCTGTTATGGTAGAGTCATCTAAATTTCTAAACTGAAAGTTTGAAGAAATCGTAGGGTTTGTAAATTGAGCAACATCGGTAGCTCCATTTAGAGGATTAAAGGTATTTTCTACCGCTGGCGCGATATTACTCTTTAAATATTCGTCAAAATAATAAACATCTCCTAGCGCAGATCCTCCAGCCTTATCTTTATCAAAATAAATTTGTACTCTATCATAGTTAGTCGCTGTAATTGCACCATAATTAAACACGATTTCTACCCATGTATTAATTTCTGTCACTTCTATTTTCTGTTCATGTCCTTGACCATAATCTGGATAATTTTGTAATTTAATAGAAACACCTACTGGTTTACTTACCCATACTTTTACTTTTATGAAAGGTGTTTCAGAAAAATCAAATGGTTCTAATGGAGTGGCGTCGTTTACTAATGAATTCTCTAAACCCGCGTCATTATCATTGTGAGTGTATTGCCCAACATTATCAGAAGTATTGATTCCAGATTTATCAGGATTTTCAATTTTAGCAAAACCAACACCACCCCAAGATTCAAAGCCTATATTCTCATTGGTCGTATCAAAGTCAAAAAGAACTTCATTAATAACACCAGTCACTGCTACTTTTGAGGTAAAACTTGCATAGACTCCGGTAACAGGAGTATCATCTGAATACTCCATAGCGCCATCCACAACACCATACCAATAAGTTGTAGAATTGTCTAAATCAGAAGATGGATCTATCGTTATTCTATTTTTATCACCGTTTATAGTTGCTGTAAAAGCAATGTCTGCACCATTTGAATCGCCTGCTTTTAGGGCAACTTTAGAGTTTAAGTCGGTGATTTCAGTGTCATCTAAATTTCTGAATTTTCCATTTGTAGCAATTTCTAAATTTGTAGCAATAGAAATATCCGTTGCACTATCGGCTGGATTATATTCTTGAGCTGGAGTTGTATACAATTCGGCTCCTTTAATATCGTCAAAAAAATAAATATCTCCTGCTACTGTGTTTGCACCACTAATTTTAATAACAATATTGTTCATATAAATATTAGAAAAGCTACTAAAATCGAAAGACAACTCAACCCACTTATTAACATCTGTAGCACTCACAGATGCAGAAGCTTCAATGTTGTTTCCGTAATCAGGATCATTTTCTAAATGAAAAATAATAGTTATTTCTTCTGTCGAAAATACCTTAATTTTAAAAATTGAATTAGAAGCTAGGTTAAAAGGAGTAGTAAATATTGAGGAAGCGTCAATCACGCCAATTCCAATACCATTGTCATTACCCGCTGTAAATTGCCCTACGTAACTGGAAGAATTCGTAACATCTGGCGCTGGATTCACAACCTTAGCAAAAGTTGAAGAAGTGTTCCAACTATTAAACACGATATTTGCATTATTTACATCAAAATCTATGTGTGTAACCTCTTGCGCATTCAAAATACCAAAAGTTAGTAATAGTATTAAAAGTAAATTTTGTTTCATAATAAGGAATTGATTAAGTTAAAATAACATACATACTAGATAATTGTAATGTTGTTTTTAGTATTCTAATACTTTAAATTTATACTTTATTTAGGTTTACACCAAACAGCACATCACTTGCCAAACTTCCTCTATAAAATTGATCTCAGCAATTATTTGACCTCTACAAAAACTAATAAAAAGAAAAAACTACCTCTACAAAATCTTTGTTAAAATATACAATACCTTAATTTTAAGCAATTTATAAGTATTTTTTTAATATTTATATTTAGTTAATATCTAAAACGAACTCGTTTAACCTATTTATTTTACTATAAATAGAAAACCTTAGTTTCCTGCACATAATTGCAGTCATTCATAAAAATATTTGTTTTAAAGAAAGGTTTAATTTTGAAATATGTGCGGCGTTTAATTTGATAAATAACGAAGTCTGCTATTTTCTCCTAGATTGATTAAAACAGCCGTTAGAATTATTAAAGAAAAGTTGATAACAAATAATTATATTATAATTTACATATTTTGAATGTAGTTGACCAGATTTACGTCCTTATCTAAGTTTATCTTTTTACGCAATCTATATCTGCTTTGCTCTATGCTAGTAATTGCAACATGCATTAAAGATGCAATTTCTTTTGAAGAAAGATTTAACTTTAAATAAGCGCTTAGTTTAATTTCATTAGAAGATAAATCTGGGTGTTTTTCTCTTAATTTTTGAAAAAATTGAGTATGTGAATTATTAAAATGTAATTGAAAAGTCAACCAATCTTCTTTATCAATTAAATGTTTATTAATTTTATTTAGTACCTTCTTTATTGGAGAATGCAGCGAACTGTTTAGCACATTCTCATCAATATTTTCAATGTCTGTTATCAAGCGTGTAAGTAATTCGTTCTTTTTAATATTATTAAGCGTAGAAGACGCTAATTCAGAATTTTTCTTTTTTATTTCTAAGTTTAAATTTTCTTCTCTTAGAACAGACATTTTACTTTCTGCTTCTAAGGTATCTAATTGAAACTTTTTTTCTTGATACTGTCTTTTTTTTTCTTCTTCTAATTTTAAAATCGCTAATTGTTTTAGGTTTTTTATTTTAAAGTAATTTCTATAAGTAAAATTAATCAAGACAAATAATAGCATATAAATAACATATGCCAAATTGGTTAAATACCAAGGCGGTATTATTTGGAATGCTCTTTTTATAATTTGTGAGCTCGCTTTGCTTTCTCCTTCAGCCCGCACTTCTAAAACATAACTCCCATGAGATAATCCTGGAAAGTTTAATTCTGTTCGATATGCCCAAGATGACCAATCTTTATTTAAACCAGTCAACTTATATTGAATTCTCTTTGAGTTTGCTAAAGGAGTCTTTGGCAGCGCTAAGCTAATTTTTATAAAATTATTTAGATTTGGAATCTCAATAACATCCTTCGAATTAATAGGGGCCAAAATGGTATCCGAAGTACTTATTAGCTCAATATACCGAATAGAAGGCGGTGCATCGAAAGTTTCTGACTTTTTTATATTATGAAAAGCCATTCCGTTTCTAAGTCCAATTCCAAAAATTGAATCGTTCAGTTTCTTGAATTTTTTAAAATCCCATAGTTGCTTGTTTCTGATAGAATAAAACGGCTCACTAACCTTCTTAAATTTAGCGATGCTTCTAGAAACATAACCCAAAGATTTTGGAGTAGAATACCAAAAAGTATTTTCACTTTGATATATATTATTAATACCACTAATACCTTTAAATACCTCTGAAGAATAGATAGCTTTTACAAAAGTGTTTTCCAAGGGTTCATAATTATAAAATCCTTCAGGATTGTAAAAAACCAAATCTCCATCCATTTTAAAGAGATAAGCATACGTATCTACAAAATCATTTGCTACACCATAAAACTCAAATTCTTTAAGATCTAACCCATCGTCAGATAACACTAAACGATAATATCCCTTAGACGGATGCGCAACCCAAAGTGCTCCATACTTATCAAATTCAATAAAACGTGAAGATTCTCCAAATGTTTCCCATTTTTCTTGAAATACCCATTGCCCATTTATACGCTTAAACACCCCAATTCCTGAATAAAAACCAACGTATAAAAAATCCTTAAATTTTGGATGTTTTTTAAATACCCATGCTCCAGCTTCAATGTGTATTGGAGCTAATTTTTGACCATCAATAGCAAATACACCTTCGTGCGAACCTACTAAAATTTGGTCATCAATCTCTTTGATTTCCCATATTTGTCCTAAACTCTTATCTAATAGTTTGGGCT
>JBNMNV010000233.1:0-5215 GCA_051278125.1 Polaribacter sp.
TTAAAAAGAGCTAAAACAACTCAAGGATCTTCTTATCAAAAAGGACATAGAAAAGCTTGTTAACGATAGTTATCTTGAAATAGCTGCCCAAGACCTAGGGTATAAAGATGTTGAAGAATTAAAAAAATAAACATCGAGCCCTAATGAAATCAGTACCGAAAAACAGAAAGAACAAACCATTCGCTTTAGATGCCATCTGTGATGCTTTCTCATTCAAACTAGATGCATATTACATATACAGGAAACGATTTATGATCAAAAAACAAGTCGAAAATTCGTCGTTGAACGCGTCCGAAAAAGGAGAAGAACCCTACCTAGGCAAGGTACGAGAAAACAGCACCTGAAAATAGGAGGGGATAAGCTGTTCCGTATCTTGAGGGAAAATGAACTGCTAGTTAAAAGAAAAAAGTATTCTTCTAGAACTACCCATCTATATCACAGATTCTATACATATAATAACATCATAAAAGACTTAAAAATCAACAGGCCTAATCAAGTTTGGGCATCTGATATTACCTATACCAGGACCATTACTAGATTCTGGTACCCAGCGCTCATAACCGATATGTATTCAAGAAAAATAGTCGGGTACGACCTAAGCGATAGCCTAAACTAAATGGCTACGTAAGAGCGCTAAAATGAGCTATATACAAGGCCAAAAATACTAAAGGACTAAGTCATCACTTGAATTAGGGAATACAGTATTGTAGCAATGTATACGCACAGATTCTTAAAAGAAATGAAAATCAGTATGACCGAAGAGAACCATTGCTATGAAAACGCACTGGCAGAGAGGATAACCGGAATCTTAAAAGACGCGTTTTATCTCGACCAGACATTTACTAGCGTAGTACAGGCTAAAAAGACAACCAAAAATACAATCAAGTTGTACAACGCTAAAAGATTGTATGTATCTTTAGAGTATAAAACACCTTATTACGTGCATAAATATGCCGCTTAAATTTTAATATTAATTGTAGCCGTATTTTAGGATGTGAGATTAGAAAGGATACAGACGTTTCAATCAATTAACTAAAGTGAAACGGCAACTAGACAACTTAAATATCTTTCAAAAAATCAAATATTAGCATTATATTTTTTCCTGAAATCTATAGGAGTCATTCCTTCTTTCAATTTGAATAGTCTAGAGAAATACGCATAATCGTCATAACCTAAAATTTCTGCAGTAGTGGATAAGGAATTTTTAGAATGGACTATATGTCTCTTTGCCTCTAACAATAAACGTTCAGTAATAAGTTCTGTCGTTGTTTTATTTATAGTAGATTTAATAATTCTATTTAAGTGCTTCGTTGTAATACTTAACTTATCTGCATAAAATTTTGCTGATTTTTCGGTTTTATAAAACTGCTCAATAGTTTTTTCTAAATTATTAAATGTTTGAAGGTATGATGAAGATATTACTTCTTTTCTGGGTTCAATAGAGCTATAGATACGTGATAAATCTATATAAACTAGATTAATAAGACTTACCAATTTTTGATTTTTATAAGATGATTTTTCGTGATATTCATTATTTATTTCTTTAAAACGCAATTCTATTACAGTCCGCTCTTCAGAAACTAGAAGCAGATTTGGAGGGTTCTTATAAGAATAGTAAAACGGGAATTGTGATAACTCTTTATTCAAAAAATAAAACTTATAAAAATCTTGAGTATGAAAAAAAATATATCCTTTAGGCGCACAATCAAACGTCCAGCTATGTGTTTGTCCTGGTCTCAAGAAAAAGACACTTCCAGTTTTTACTTTATACGTATTAAAATCTATTTCGTGTATCCCATTACCTTCAGAAAAGAAAACACACAAAAAGAAATTGTGACTATGGGGCTTATCAACAATTGACTTATTCTTTTTTAAATGTATCCCTAAGTCATTACTATAAAAATTAGTTGAGGCTTTTTCTTCCTCAAACTGTTCAATATTTAATACCGGTAAATTCTTCATAAACAAAATAATGTCCTAAATATACAAATACAGGAGACAATTGTACGAATACTAATCTATATAACCCCTTTATATTTGTAGAGTTAATTGTTCGTCTTTACTTATTTAAAATAAGTAACCTAAAAAAAATACACCTTTTTAACAAATAGATTTAACTAATATATCTTTTTAAATATAGGCTATCAATAATAAAAATTAGTGATTATGAAGTTTTTAAAAGGGACTAAGATTTATAGTATTCTAACTGGTAATTGTCCAGTGTGTCAAAATAAAAGCATGTATACCGAACGTAATCCATATGATGTAACAAGTACACTAACTATGGAGGAGCGTTGCAGCCACTGTAGCACAAAGTATAAAATAGAACCCTCTTTCTTTTTCGGAGCAATGTATGTGAGTTATCCTGTTGGGTTAATTTTTGCAGGAATTGCTTATATTCTTGCATACCTCGTTTTCAATTTCACCCTAATACACACATATTTAATTATCATTTTAGTAATGTTTGCCACATTACCTATAATTCTTAGGTTATCAAGAAATATTTGGATTAATTTTTTTATGACATACGATAAAACGAAATCTATAGAAAACAGAAGTGTTCCAAAATCTCTTTCACCGAAAAACTCTATAATTAAATAGTGACAACTTCTTATATAAAAGAGTTTTTTGACAATCAGAAACGAAGCTTTAAATTTTGTCAGAATGAAGATTAATGGTTGGTAACCTTAAGAAGCATTCGTGCTCGGTCGTACCGACCGCGCAAATGCTTAGGTATTGCAGACAGTTATTTCTCTTTTTTCTTCGAATGAATTAGTTTCTTTATTTTGCTAGCGATACCTCGGAAATTGGAAGATTAAAATAAAATGTTGTTTCTACATTAGGAGTACTTTTTAAGGATACTTGTCCCTTGTAATAAGAAATAATTTTTTTAAAAACACTTAATCCAATCCCTAGAGATTTCGTTGATTCGATTACTTCAAACATTTTGAATATTTTCTTATGGTATTTTTCATGTATTCCAACACCATTATCTTTGATTGAAAAAATATAATCTTTTTGCGTTGTTTCACACCCTATTTCAATGAGACCATTTTCCTTATCAACATGAGCTATAGCATTGCCTATTAGAATTTCAAATACTTTTTCCATCATATCTCCATCGACAGATAAGGTGGGCAATTCATTTGTTATTTTAATTTTGATATGAGGATTATTTATTTGATTTATGACCCGTTTTGTGATTGTATTGAGGTTTTCGATGTTGTTTTTAAAAGTAGCAGACGTGATATTGTTATATTGTTCTAGTTTTATTAACAACCCGTCCATTTTTTCTATTTTGTCTTCCATCATTTGAAAGTTAATAGTAGCATCTTGAAAATTATTAGTTTCATCCCTATCCTCTTGAGACCAAGTTAATAAATCTGAAATATTTCTTAATGAAGATTTTAATTCATGTGAAATTAAATGAGAATAATTATTTAGTTCATTCTTTTGGTTTTGAAGAATCTTAGATAATGCTGCAGTTTTATCAATAATATTTTGATCTATTATTAATTTTTTATTAATTTTATTTTCAACAGCATTCAGCAAATCGTCTATATTTAACGGTTTCGTTAAATAATCTTCAGCCCCTAGATTCATTCCAATTCTAATATCTTCTTTTTCTGCTTTTGCTGAAAGAAATATTAATGGAATACTCGCTGTTTTCTTATTTGTTTGTAGTTTTTCAAACATTTCAAAACCGGTAAGATGAGGCATAAGTATGTCTGAAATAATAAGATCTGGATGCTCTATCAAAGCTATTTCAAAACCAATTAATCCGTTTTCAGCCTGTAAAACATCATAACCCTCCATTAAAAGAATATCATAAATTTCCTCTCTTATAGCTAAGGTATCTTCTACAATTAATACTTTGTACATGTCGTTTTTTTATTTTTTTAAAATCTTTATAATAAAGGATGTTCCATTTCCATTTTTACTCTTCACAATTATTTTTCCTCCCATTATATCTATTGCGTCTTTTGCAATCGTTAAACCAAGTCCTGTGCCTTGGATTAAATCAGCATTTTTTCCTCGAGAAAAAGGCTTGAAAATGTTTTTAAGCTCTGATTTGGAAATTCCTATTCCATAATCTGTTATCGTAACAACAGTGTACTCTTTTTCGGAAGACAAGGCAATAGTAATAATTTTAGCATTTGGAGAATACTTTACAGCGTTACCAATTAGATTGATAAAAATATTTCTGCCCAATTTTTCATCAATAAAAATATTAGTGGCTTTTAGACCTTCGGTATCAATTAACTCTATATCGTGTGATTTTTCACAGGCGCTAGATACTTCTTCAATTATTTCATATAAGAAGTTTCCAAGATTTATATTTACAGGTGTTTGTATGATTTTACCTGCTTCAGCCTTACCAACAATTAAAACATCGTCTAATAGTTTTGTCATATGCAAAACCTGATCTTCTATTTTGTCTAGTTTTTTTTGTATCATAATTGGCTCCATTTTAGCCCAGTATTTTTTAATAGAGCCTGCAGCAAAATTAATTGATGATAACGGAGTTCTAAATTCATGAGATGCCGTTGAAATGAATCTCGATTTTAATTCGTTTAATTCTTTTTGCTTTTCTAAGGCTTGGTTTAATTTTAAGGTTCTTTCATTTACCTTCAATTCTAACTCGTTACGATAACCAGCCAACTCAGTGATATCTTGACCTACTCCTAATACCCCAATAATTTCTCCATTAATATCACGACGTGTACTTGAGTTTAGTAATACCATTACACGCTGTCCCTCTTTGGCAAAAAGCGGAAATTCATAATTGGCAGTTTCTTTACCAAGCAACGCATCGTCCAACACTTTTTTTACCGACTCTCTGTAACCCTCGGTGATGTAGGTTTGTACCAGATCTTTTCCTAATACTTCATTTTTTGTAAATCCAGTAATACTTTCAGAAGTCTGGTTCCACTCATTAACAAGTCCTTTATTATCAATACCAAAAATAGGAGCATTAGCAGTATCAATTAATAATGTTAAATCATGTGCTACACGTTCCATTTCAGAACGGTAAACATCAAGTTCAGTTTGAAAGGCAAGTTCTTTGTTAGCGAGGATTAATTCATTTGCACGTTTTTGTTTTTCTTTATTAGCCAGAACTAATTCATCTGCTCGTTTTCGTTTCTCTTTGTTGGCTAGAATTAACTCATCTGCCCTGTTATCTTTCTCTTTATTCTGAAAGGCAAGTTCGGTA
>JBNMNV010000234.1:0-5172 GCA_051278125.1 Polaribacter sp.
TAAGCGAAAAAGAAACGATTTATTACAGCATTATAGGGTTAAAATGGTTTTAGAAGGCTATTTAAAAACAAGCTATAAAAAAAGTAAAGTGTTAATTCTTTACTTTTTTTATGGCTTGTTCAATATCAGCAATTAGATCTTCTGCCTCCTCAATACCAACAGAAAAACGAATTAGTCCGTCTCTTATACCTCTTTCTAAACGTTCTTCCTCACTTAATAAAGCATGTGTTGTTTGTGCAGGGCTTACTGTTGTGCTCTCTAAACCCGCTAAACTCATTGAAGGTTTTATTAATTGTAAACAATTTTGAAACTTCATTGCATCAATTCCTTCTTGAAGCTCAAAAGATAGCATGGCACCAAAACCTTTCATTTGTTTTTTAGCCAATTCATACTGCGGATGACTTTTTAATCCTGGATAATAAACGTTATCAATATTAGGATTTTGTTCTAGATATTCCGCCATAATTTGAGCATTTTTTGTTTGCTCTTTTACACGAAGATTTAATGTTTTTAAACTCCGCTCTAATAACCAAACTGTCTGATCGCTTAAATTACCACCTAAATTAATAGCCGTTTTCCAAATCAATTCAATATGCTCTTTAGAGGCGGCAATTGCACCTGCAGAAATATCAGAATGACCGCCCATATATTTGGTTGCAGAATGTATAATAATGTCAATACCAAAATCAACAGGCATCTGATTAATAGGTGATGCAAACGTATTATCAATCATGGTTACAATATTATTTTCCTTTGCAATTTTAGCAATTGCTTTCATATCTGTAATTCCTAATAACGGATTTGAAGGTGTTTCAATATAGATAACCTTTGTATTTTCTTTAATCAAAGGTGTAAAATCATCTGCTGAATCACTTTCTGTAAAAGAATATTCTATTCCGTATTTATCAAATTCCGTAACGATTAAATTATACGTTCCCCCATAAATTACTTGTTGAACAATTACGTGATCTCCTTTTTGCAAGAAAGCAAACATGGCTGACGAAATTGCTGCCATACCAGACGTAAAAATTAATGCATCTTCTGTATGCTCTAATGCTGCAATTTTTTTACACAACATTTCTTGATTTGGCGTGTTATAATAACGCGGATACCGTTTTATATCTACACCATCAAAAGCATAAGAAGTTGCCATATAAATTGGCGAAACTGCACCTTTAAATTGCTCATCTTTTACTTCACCAATATGAACACACGTTGTATTTATTCCTAGTTTTTTTGAATCTTTCATTTAAAAAGTATTTAATGGCTAAATTAAGAAAACCTATTCTATGTTTCTATAAAAAATCAATATCTTCGTTTTATGATATCAATAGTAATTGTAGGTTCAGGAAATGTTGCCACTCATTTATACCATGCCTTTTTTAAGGTTGATGTGTTTATAGTTACTCAGATAAACCCTAGAACTTTAGAGAATGTTCCGAAAGCAGATATTACCATCATTGCAGTTTCTGATGATGTTATTGCGGAAGTTTCATCTAAAATAGAAAATGACTTTGTGGTGCATACTTCAGGAAGTGTTGGCATGAATACTTTAAAGAATAAGCAAAGAAAAGGTGTTTTTTATATGTTACAAACATTTTCTAAAGACAAAATAGTAGATTTTTCTAAGGTTCCTTTTTGTTTAGAAGCTGAAAATAAACAAGATTATCAGCTCCTTGAAAAACTCGCTACTGCTATTGGAAAAAAAATCTACTCAATCAGTTCCGAGCAAAGAAAAACACTGCATGTTGCTGCTGTTTTTGTGAATAATTTTACAAATCATCTCTATAAAATAGGAAATGATATCTGTAAAAAAAACAATATTTCTTTTGATATTTTAAAACCTTTAATTCAGGAAACTGCTTTAAAAATAGAGCAACTATCACCAGAAAAAGCACAAACTGGTCCGGCAATTAGAAAGGACGAAAAAACAATGAAAAATCATTTAAATTTGTTGGATAAAAATCAACAGAAAATTTATAAAATCTTAACAAAATCTATCCAAAATGGAAATTAGCTACAAGCAACTTTTACCTAAAATTAATACATTTATTTTTGATGTTGATGGTGTTTTAACCAACGGAATGTTAACAATTATGCCCGATGGTGAATTGGTTAGACACATGAATGTAAAAGATGGATATGCCATGAAAACGGCCTTAAATAGAGGATTTAGAATTTGTATTATTTCTGGCGGAACTAACAAAGCAGTAAAGAGTAGATTAGCTGCTTTAGGCATTCATGATATTTACTTGGGTGCGCATGATAAGATTAAACATTACAACGAATTGGTCGATAAATACGATTTAAAACCAGAAAATGTTATCTATATGGGTGATGATATTCCTGATTACCCTGTAATGAAAAAAGTTAGTTTGCCTTGTTGCCCAAATGATGCAGTCCCAGAAATTCAAGAAATTTCAAAATATATTTCTAACAAAAAAGGTGGAGAAGGTTGTGTTAGAGATGTTATTGAGCAAGTATTAAGAGTTCAAGGCAAGTGGGAAAATTATTTTGAGGCCGAAGTTTAATGCTTAAAATGCGTTTAATGGTTGTTTTGTGCATACTTTTAAACCTTTATAATTTTAACAACAATTTATTCAGTAATTTTTAAAACAAAGTAAATAAACCTTAATCTAAAACAAAATTTATATCATGATGAAAAAAATATTTTTCCTGTTAGTTCTTGTAGCTGCGTCAGTTTCTATAAACGCGCAAACTATTTTTGGAAAATGGCATTCTAAAAATGATACTACTGGAGAAGTTGATTCTGTAATTGAAGTGTACGAAAAAGAAGGTAAAGCATTTGCTAAAATTATAGAAATAAAGAATTCTGATAGAAAAACTGCAGTTTGTGATCTTTGTGAAGGAGAAAATAAAAACGCACCAATTTTAGGGCTAAACATTTTAACGGGTTTAGAAAAAGATGATGACGAATGGTCTGGAGGTGAAATTTTAGATCCTAGAAACGGAAAAATATATAAATGTTACATAGAATTGGTAAAACCTAACAAATTAAAATTGAGAGGTTATATTGGTGTAGCTTTATTCGGAAAAACGGCATACTGGCAAAGAGCTGAGTGATTTTTTTTGAGATAGTTATTTAAATTTATTAGTTTTTCTAGTGCTGTCTCCTCTATTTGAATGAACATGATAACTATTAAGTGTATAAACCCGCTAAAACTATTTTAAAAAGTTCTTTTCTTGTCACCCACTAAAATTATGAATGTCATTCTTAAAATAAAAAATCTCATTCGTAAATTTGGTGCATTTCTGTCCATAACTTTCGCATAAAAAATACGATAGAAAAAAGTAGAGAAATATCCACAATAAAGAAGGAGTGAAGTTAATTCTTCTGTTCTAACATGGGTACAAAAGCAAAATCCCCCAATTCTTGTTTATGAAATTCTTTGGCAGATTTCCTGATAAACAAGGTCATAATTTGAGTTGAATCGCCAATAGGAATTAACAACATCCCTCCTATTTTTAATTGAGCTAATAATGGTTTTGGAACAAAAGGTGCTCCAGCAGTCACTATAATTTTATCAAAAGGTGCTTGTTCTGGCAGTCCTTTATAACCATCACCAAAAATAAACTTCTTAGGTTTATACCCTAATTTTGGTAAGAAAAATGACGTCTTTTTAAATAATTCATGCTGTCTTTCTATAGAATATACTTCAGCTTTTAATTCTAGTAGCATTGCTGTTTGATATCCAGAGCCTGTGCCGATTTCTAAAACTTTATCGCCCTTTTTAATTTCTAATATTTGAGACTGAAAGGCAACCGTATAAGGTTGAGAAATTGTCTGTTCAGCGGCAATAGGAAAAGCTTTATCTTGATATGCATGAGATTCAAAACTAGAATCTATGAAAAAATGACGTGGAATTTTACGAATAGCATTTAATACATTTGCATCTGTTATCCCTTTTGCTTTTAAAACAATAGCTAACTGATTACGAAGTCCTTGATGTTTTGAGGTGTCTTTCAATGGTTGTCTAATTTCAGAAGGCTAAAAATAGTAATAAATTGATTTAAATTCTTATTAAATTGTATCTTTGTTTTCGTTCAATTTTAAATACAAAAATAACATTTCTATGTAAATAAATACTGAACTTATTTCAGTAAGTATGGCGCAAATCTTTGATCTAAAGAGCATCATCATTTTATTAAAAATAGATAAAAATAGATACATTTATGCTAAGAGTTGGGGTTTTAGGAGCAGGTCATTTAGGTAAAATTCATCTTCGTTTGCTAGCGCAATCAGAAAAATATGAATTGGTAGGGTTTTACGATCCTTCTTCGGAAAATGCTAAAGAAGTTGTTAAAAATTTTGGATACAAGTCTTTTAATACTATTGATGAACTAATCGATGCGGTTGATGTTGTAGATATTGTAACACCTACTTTGTCTCATTTTGATTGTGCTAAAAATGCCATCGAAAAAGGATGTCATATTTTTATTGAAAAGCCAATTACCAATACCGTTTTAGAAGCAGAAGCTATTGAAACACTGGCAAGTCAATATCACGTAAAAGGTCAAGTTGGTCACGTAGAGCGCTTTAACCCTGCATTTATTGCTGTTAAAGATAAAATTAACAATCCTATGTTTATTGAAACTCATAGATTGGCTGAATTTAATCCAAGAGGAACAGATGTTCCCGTAGTTTTAGATTTAATGATTCATGATATAGATATCATACTTTCAGTTGTAAAATCTAAAGTAAAAAATGTACATGCTAGTGGTATATCTGTAATCTCAAAAACTCCAGATATCGCCAATGCTCGCATAGAATTTGAAAACGGCTGTGTGGCAAATTTAACGGCAAGCAGAATTTCCATGAAAAATATGCGTAAAACACGTTTTTTTCAAAAGGATGCCTATATTTCAGTGAATTTTTTGAGCAAAGAATCTGAGGTTGTGCGCATGAAGGATGTTCCTGAAAACCCGGATGAATTCGCTATGATTTTACAAAATGATGAAGGTGTCAAAAAACAAATCTATTTTGAAAATCCAGAAGTAACGAATAATAACGCTATTTTAGATGAATTAGAAACTTTTGCTGATGCCATAAATAACAATACAGAACCTGTTGTTACCTTATCCAATGGCGCAGAAGCTTTAAGAGTTGCGCAATGGGTAATCGATTGTTTTAAAACAGGAAAAGATTTTAAT
>JBNMNV010000235.1:0-5172 GCA_051278125.1 Polaribacter sp.
CTAATTTTTAAAGAGCTTATTACCGCTAACGTTTCGGCTAAGCGTAGTGCGGTAGTAAGGAAACTTTTCGTTTCCGTCTGCGCACGAAGCTAAAGCTTATTGTTTAGTTTTATTTTTCTTGTCCAAAGCTAAATCCATAAGATTTAGCGACCTTATAAATATACACAGACCCTTCGGTTTTGCCCTAAAGTCCGCATTACGTTTAGGTATTGTTACCAACTGTTTTTCTTCATTCGAGTAAAAGTCAATCAACACAATTGTTACGTTTGAGTTGAAAGTCCGTCTTTTTGATTATTTCAATTTACTGAAATTAGTGTAGTAATATTCAACTTCACTATTTGGGTCTTCTTCAAAGTATTCAATTCTTAAAAAAGGTTCTTCTTGATAAAAATAGAAATCTTTTGGATTTAGTATTAACTGGGAACCGTCGATTTTCGTAATCGTGAAGGAAAAATTTCCATTAGAGTCCTGATTCCATTCTCCTTCTATTTCCAGTTCAGGATTATCTCCACATTGCCCTTCATCCACTTTAATTCCATCAGCATATCGTAATCTTCCATTTTCAAAAAAAGTATAGGTGTCATACCATTGGCATATCTCTTCATCTGTAAACACGACACTGCCGTTTTTGTAGACAACACTTTTAGAGATAGGTTCCCATCTGCCTAGAAGTAAAGTTTCATCCAATAGTGTAACTTCTTCCTTGTCACAGGAACATAAAATAATTGCGGAAAGTAAAAGGAGAATATTTTTCATGATTAGTAGTTTTTAGATTCAAAAACTTAATCAAGTTTTGTGCCAAAAATCTTACAAATTATTAGTGGGTTTTGTTAATGGTAGAAAATTTTCAAATAGTTGGTAACGGTTGGTATAAGAGCAGTAGCGGAATAAATACTCTTATTTTTTCGTATAGCAATATACTTAATAAAATGTAAAAACGGTTAAAGTATACACCCAAACCGCTATTGCTTTTATACATTGTTACCTTTAGTTGTGAGAGGTTAATAATCAAATGTTAACTCAATTGATTGTCTACAGTTTTAAGATAAACCTTTTACTATTGCGTATCGCTAATGACTTCCTGTTTCATTTTTCCAAATACTTTTCTGTCATACACCCAAGATATTGTAGTAAAAATAATTGCTAAAATTGCAAACATATATTCGCCATCTCTTACCATATAGTGTGCGAAAAAAGCTAGAATCGCATCAAAAATAAACCCTGCATACGCCAATTCTTTTAAGAATAGAGATTTTCTAATTAATACAGTAATTGGACCAATGATTTTTAACGCTGCTAATGGATAAATGATCCAAGTAGGAAATCCTAAACTCATAAAGAAACCTTCTGCTCTAGGATAATTTGTAAGATACATCATAGCACCCATAATAAAGAGCGCGCATAATAATCCTGTTGCAATCCAATAAATGATTTTGTTTGTTTTCATAATTATAATTTTTAATTTATTTTTTTAGTTAAAATGTTTAAAAGTTCTTTTGGTTCTAATCGGGTCATGTAATCTTCCTCAAAATGAACAAAAACTATTTTGAAGTTTTTATCAATTACATATATTGCGGGTACAGGAAGTTCAAAATTTTCATTTCCATTAATTTGTTTAAAATCCATCCCAAATCCCACAAAATCTTTTTGAGCTTGTTCACTTAATGCGAAAACAATCCCAATCGATTTCATGAAATTTGCATCAACATCTGTAAGTATTGGAAATGAAATCGCGTTTTTATCTGTTGTTTTTGATGCCAATTCTGGTATTTCTCCACTAATGGCAATAATGTTTGTGTTTATTTTTTGAAAATCGTTTTTGAGTTTTTCATACTCTCTTAATTCCATATTACAATAGGGACACCAACCGCCTCTATAAAAATTGAGAATTAAAAAATCGGAAGTAAGAAATTCTTCCAATTTTACTGAATTTTGATTAATGTTTTCTAAATTAGAATTAGAAATGATGTCTCCTACTTGAAGCGCATTTTCTTTCATTTTATCAACCCTTAATTGATGTATATCATTTTTAAAATTTTGTACTATAGGTTGCGGCATTCTCGCTAATACATCTTTGCGTAATTGCTCGGTTTGTTCGTAAAGAGTCATGTTTGCTATAATTTTTATGTATACAAAAGTATAGCTGAACTTCTACTTTGGAATTATCTATCTTAGGATGAAAATAGTCAATGTCAAACCAAAACAGAAAAGTTAAATATCACTTTGAAATTTATTAGGTGTAACACCAGTGTGATTTTTAAAAAAACGAATGAAATTTGAATGCTCCTTAAAACCCATTTTGTAGGCTATTTCTTGTGAAGTGTATTTATTTTCTGAAATATTTCTTTTTATTTCCAATAATAACCAGTTGTCTATAAAAGACTTTGCTGTTTTGTTAGAAATTTCTTTGCAGATATCATTTAGATATTTATAGGATACAGAAAGTTTATCTGCGTAATCTTTAGCATTGTGACTTTCGCTGTAATACTCAATGATGAGTTGCTTAAATTGTATGAAATTTTTAAATCGTTGACTTTCAAATGTATTGTGTTGATACGTTGTAAGTCGTTTTATTTGAAGTAATAAGGTTATGATTGACGAATGAATAAAATCTGCTTTTAAATTTACATTTGGATTATTGTTTTCTTTTTCAAGCAGTTGTACGTAAGGGGTTAAGGATTGTAAGTTTTCTTCGCCAATATGAATAATAGGCGTATTATAAAGATGTAGAAAATGGAAAAGATTCTTTTCACTAATGTTTTGCGTGATGAAATTTTCATCAAAAGAAATTACAAACCCTTTTATGGTAAGATCTTTACTGAAAGAATGCACTTGACCTTTGGTTAAGGGAAGAATAACCCCTGGAAATAAGACTTGTTCGTTAAAGTCTATTGTGTGCGTGCTATTTCCTTCAGTCACGATTACCAATGCGTGAAATTCAATTCTATGAGTAATAGATAAATTATAGGCACTTTTCTTGCATCTAGCATATAACTCTTCTATAGAAATTAATTCAAAAGGAATTTCTTGCTTTACAAATCTAGAGAATACAATATTTTCTATTTTTTGAGTCATATTTTTCTATTGAATACAAATATAGCAGAAAGGAACTAAACCTTGTTTTGCTCTTTTCTGCTATACTTATAAATGTTGTTGTATAAATCAGGTATTAAGGATGCGTAAAAATTACTTCTCTTGTTACTTGCCAACGTTTATCTTCCCAAATTAAATCTATACTTAGGGTTATTTTTTGCTCTTCTCCTGTTAAATTAATTTTTCGTGTTACAATAACGTGACCTTTGTTTTCATGAACCTCAATATGATTAAATTCAGCCCAAGTATTTAAAGATGTTTCTCCGTCATTTTTTTTCGTTTGAAATAAATTTACAAATGCTTCTTTATCCGAAATCATCTTTTGTCCATCTTTATTTATCATAATCACTTGCATGTTATCATGATAAATTAATTTTAGATGCTCTATATCAAAGTTCGTAGCTACTTGTATTAGATTTTCAATGGTCTGTTTTAAAACTATTTCAGTTTGATGTTCTTGTTTCATTTCTCTAAAATTAAATGGATTAATTAACTTCTTCTAAAAAAGGATAATCTATGTAACCTGTATGGTCTCCTCCGTAAAATTTATCGGCATCTATTTCATTTAAAGGAGCATTTTGTTTGAAGCGTTTAGGTAAATCAGGATTACTGATATAAAAGCGACCATAGGTTATCGCAGTTGCTTTTCCTTCATCAATTCGTGCGGTTCCTGTTTCTGCTGTATAATTTCCATTAGCAATATAAGGCCCTATCCATAGTTCACGTAACTCGTCAAGAATTGCTTTATTTGAGTCTGAAATTTCACTAAAAGGCATAGATTCATTGATCTCCAAAAATGCCAATCCATAAGTATTTAATTTAGAAATTGCATATTTGAATATATCTAAAACATTTCCATCTCCTACATTATTGTAGGTACTCGTAGGTGACATTTTTATCCCCACACGATCTGCTCCCCAAATTTCTACGGCATCATCTACTATATCACCAAGAAAGCGGTAACGATTTTCTAAAGACCCGCCATATTGATCCGTTCGGAAATTGGTTGTTTCTTGCAAAAAAGCATCAATTAAAAAACCTCCAGCAGCATGTATTTCGATACCATCAAAACCAGCTTCTAAAGCATAACGACTTGCATTGGCAAAGTCATTACGTACTTCGTTAATTTCTTTTATGGTAATTTCTCTTGGAGTGGTTGGGTTTACCATCCCATTTTCTGTTACCACTTTTTCATCGCTAGGTAAGGGAGATGGAGCAACTACATCTCGTCCTTCTGGTAATAGAGATTGATGAGCTGCGCGCCCAGAGTGCCAAAGCTGTAAAAAGATAAGACCTCCTTCTTCATGGACGGCATCTGTCGTTTTTTTCCAAGAAACAGCTTGTTCTTTTGTATAAATACCAGGACAGTTCATACCTCCAGACCAGTCATTGATTCTTGTTGATTCTGCTATAATTAATCCTGAGCTAGCACGTTGACGATAATATTCTGCTGTGGTTTCAGGATTTATTCCATTTTCAATAGCACGATAACGACTCATCGGAGCCATAAAAATGCGATTTTTAGCGGTATAACGTCCAATTTTAACTGGCTCAAAAAGGGGTGATATAGAATTTCTCATTGATTGTATATTTAGTATTGTTCTTAATTCAAAACAAATTTATATACAAAGAGAAAGAATGGAGTTATCAATAAAGTAGATATAATAGTCAATATCGAACCAATAGATGCTTTTTAAAAGTAATTTTCACAAAAAAACATATAGTTAAAAATGTTTTTCTTACATCAGACATATATTCTTTTTATGAAAACTAATTCAAAAGAAATCTCTTATTTTATAAGTATTGAGAATAAAATATTTTCTGTTTTTTGAAGTATATTTCTCGTTTCAATAGATTTTTTTAGCAATTAAAGGTAACGGTTTAGCTATGAACAGTACGGGAGCAAACTAGCGTTTGCTTTCCGCCACGCACATAGCAAAATCTTTTTGTTTTGTTTTTTCTTTTCCTTGTTTAAAGCAAAATCCTAAAGATTTTTCGGTCTTCATAAAAATACGCAAACCCTGCGACTAATCCAGAAGCCCGTATTGTTTATAGGTTTTGTTGTCATTAGTTTTTCTT
>JBNMNV010000236.1:0-5166 GCA_051278125.1 Polaribacter sp.
GTGAAGGAAAGCTTTAATTCTTTAGAAAGAAAATTATTGGATAAATTAATGTAAAATAGATAAAGACATAAAGGTTCATTCTCAAAATATATTTCTAAATTCAAAACAGAAATTATGAATACAGATACTTAAAACAGAAAATGGCAACAGATAAAAGATAAATTTACAGAAAAACATGGAGAAATCACAAACATGAATCTTCAGAAATTCAAGAAAAATATAGTAAAACGAAAGATGAAATTACTGAAGAAATCAAAAGTTGGTAATGTTTCTTTTCAAAAATTAGATCCAAGTACCAAAGAAATTCTTTGGTACTTTTTTTATACTTCTTTTTTATATTTATCAACCAGTTTACCCACTGTTAAACCTTGAACTATTATAGAAAATACTACCACAATATAGGTAATCACCAAAAATAAATCGCGGTGCATATCGTTAGAGAGCCCTAAGGCTAAAGCTATAGAAATTCCTCCTCTTAAACCTCCCCAAGTCATAATTAAATTGGTTTTAGGCACAAAATCTAGTTTCTTTTTAAATAAATTTATTGGTAAAAATAAAGAAATGTATCTGCAAAATAACACTACAGGAATTGCAATAATACCTGCAATTATGTATTTCCCTTCGAATACTAAAAGTAACATTTCCATACCAATTAAAACAAATAATACAGCGTTTAATAGAATATCGATCAATTCCCAAAATTTATCAACATATTTTTCTGTATTATCAGACATGGTAGCAGACCTAACAGTATCATTACCTACAATTAAACCAGCAGTAACCATTGCCAAAGGTGCAGATAAATGTAATTTATGAGCAATTACAGTTCCACCCATAACAGCTGCTAACGTTATAATTACTTCAATATCATAATCATCAATTGTCTTTAATAATTTGTAAGAAACCCAACCCAATAAAGCACCTAAAGCAATTCCGCCCAAAACTTCTTGTCCAAACAATTGCATAATATCTATTACACTTGTATTTTCTACACCAGATTTTGCAATTTGAAAAATGGTTAAAAAAACAACAACTCCTACTCCATCATTAAATAAAGATTCTCCAACAATTTTAGTTTCTAATTTTTTAGGAACATTCGCTTTTTTTAAGATTCCTAAAACGGCAATTGGATCTGTGGGCGATATCAATGCTCCAAATAACAAACAATAGATAAAGTTAACCTCAAAATTTAAAACCTGAAGAATAAAAAACATCACAGTTCCTACTAAAAAAGTCGATGTTAAAACCCCTAAGGTAGAGAATAGAAGAATTGGCCATCGTTGAATTTTTAACTGCTTAAAATTGGTGTGTAAAGCTCCTGCAAATAATAAGAAACTTAACATTTCGTCTAACAATACAGTTTTAAAATCGATACTAGAAATAATAGATTTTTCGAGCTCTAATAACGTAGTGTCAAAAACACTAATCAACAGAATAATTAAGGTAAAAATGATGGTAATAATCATTAATCCAATGGTATTCGGCATCTTTAAAAATCGAACATTGATATATCCGAAAATTGCAGATAAAAATATTAAGACTGTAGCAATAAAATAAGCATCCATAAATCTATACTTTAAAATTTAAATCTATAAAAAAGCACCAAGATTTTACTTGATGCTTTTAATCTTTATATCATTTTAACGCTCTAATAACATCTAAATTATAAGTTTTAGAGTTTTGAAAATACTCAAAACAATTTTGATGGCAAAAGTGTGTTTGGTTTAACACTGTCAAGATCTAAATTAAGTTCTCGACTGCACTTCAACAAAAAATTTTCTTACATTACAAATAACCTGCGGGAGCTCATCATATCAGAAACTCTTTCACTTATTTGGTGCAATGCCTCATCATTATCTGCATTTTGTATCGCTTCATCAATAAAATCAACAACTGCCTTCATATCTTCAGTTTTTAAACCTCTTGTAGTAATTGCAGGGGTTCCAATACGAATTCCTGAAGTTACAAATGGAGATTTATCATCAAAAGGAACCATATTTTTATTTACGGTGATGTCAGCCTTTCCTAAAGCAATTTCCGCATCTTTTCCAGAAATATTTTTATTACGTAAGTCAATTAGCATACAGTGATTGTCTGTTCCTCCAGAGATTAAATCATATCCTTTGGCAACAAATTCTTTTGCCATTGCAGCGGCATTTTCTTTTACTTGAATTTGATATTCTAAAAACTCATCTGTTAAAGCCTCACCAAAAGCAATTGCCTTTGCAGCAATAACATGCTCTAAAGGCCCCCCTTGATTTCCTGGAAATACAGCAGAATTTAATAAAGTAGACATCATTTTTGGTTTTCCATTTTTAAAGGTTTCACCAAACGGATTTTCAAAATCTTTACCAATCATGATAATTCCCCCTCTTGGTCCACGCAATGTTTTGTGTGTTGTAGAAGTTACAATATGACAATGTGGTAATGGATCGTTTAAAATTCCTTTGGCAATTAAACCTGCAGGATGTGAAATATCTGCCATTAAAATAGCTCCAACAGAATCAGCAATTTCTCTAAAGCGCTTAAAATCAATATCCCTAGAGTATGCAGAAGCACCTGCAATAATTAATTTAGGTTGCTCTTTTGTAGCTGTTTCCTGAATTTTATCATAATTTAAAACTCCTGTTTCTTTTTCTACGCCATAAAAAGTTGGATTGTATAATTTACCCGAAAAATTTACAGAAGAACCATGTGTTAAATGGCCACCATGAGATAAATCGAATCCTAAAATAGTATCACCAGGTTTTAAACAAGCAAAAAATACGGCAGTATTTGCTTGAGAACCAGAATGAGGTTGCACGTTTACATATTCTGCACCAAATAATTCCTTAGCTCTATCAATAGCAATTTGCTCTACAATATCAACAATTTCACAACCTCCATAATATCTTTTTCCAGGATATCCTTCAGCGTATTTATTGGTTAAAATAGAACCTTGCGCTAACATCACTTGATCACTTACAAAATTTTCTGAAGCAATTAATTCTAAACCATTTAATTGTCTTTCCTTTTCTTCCTGAATAAGGTCAAAAATTTGATTATCTATTTGCATTATTGTTGTTTTAAAAGAAGTATCAAAAGTAACGAAAAACAAAGATGTAAAAAACTAGTTTTAATAATATTTCATAACTTTTTGAATGTTTTCTTTTAAGTATGATAAAGAGATGTTAAAAATGTTTTTTTCGTGTACTTTTGTATTAAAATGACAAAAAATTAATTAGATTTGAAGAAAATAAAAATTAATAAATGATTATAACAGCAAATAATCCTAAAAGAAAATCTTGGCTTAAAGTAAAAGATAATTCAGATTTTCCAATACAAAATATTCCTTTTGGCGTTTTTATCACCAGAGACGACATTATTACTATTGGTAGTAGAATTGGTGATTTTTCCATCGATTTAGGTGCGTTTCATCAATTAGGTTATTTTGATGGAATTCCTTTAACAGACGATATATTTCTGCAAGATAATTTGAATGATTTTATTGCTGATGGGCGTAAAACATGGCGTTTGGTTAGAAATAGAATTGCAGAAATTTTTGATGTTACCAATGGTAGGTTAAGAGATAATGCCGCTCATAAGGATAAAATTATCTTCAGAATGGATGAAGTAGAAATGTTGTTGCCAGTTGCTGTTGGCGATTATACAGATTTCTACTCTAGTATAGAACATGCTACAAATGTGGGTTCTCTCTTTAGAGATCCAGAAAATGCATTGTTGCCAAATTGGTTGCATATTCCGGTTGGTTATCACGGTAGAAGTTCTTCTATTGTGCCTTCAGGAACTAAAATTAGAAGACCTTACGGACAAACAAAACCTTCTGAAGGTAGTAATGTTCCGAATTTTGGGCCCAGTAAATTAATAGATTTTGAGCTAGAAATGGCTTTTATTACTACGGATGCTAATGTTTTAGGAGATAGAATTCCGATTGAAGAAACAGAAGAATATATTTTTGGTTTGGTACAGTTTAATGATTGGTCTGCTAGAGATATTCAAGCTTGGGAATATGTGCCTTTAGGACCTTTTTTAGGAAAAAGCTTTGCCTCTACAATTTCTCCTTGGATTGTAACTTTAGATGCTTTAGAACCTTTCAGAACCGAAAACCCAAAACAACTACAAGAACCACTACCCTATTTAAAACAAGAAGGAAAAGGAAGTTATGACATACATTTACAAGTAGGAATTCAACCAGAAAACGGCGAAGAAACTGTAGTTGCAAATTCAAATTTTAAATATATGTATTGGACTATGGCGCAACAGTTAGCGCATCACACTGTAAATGGCTGCCCGGTTGAAGCTGGAGATATGATGGGTTCAGGAACTATTTCTGGACCAACAAAAGATAGTTATGGTTCTATGTTAGAATTAACTTGGAAAGGTCAAAACCCAATTACATTAAAAGATGGTACTACCCGTAAATTTATCAATGATAATGATACTGTAATCATGCGTGCACATTGTAAAAACGATAAAGTGCGTATTGGTTTTGGTGAATGTGTGGGTAAAATTTTACCTGCGAAATAAATATTAGTTTCAAAAAATAAAAAAATCCGTTTCTTAAATGAAACGGATTTTTCATTTTTTGTATATATCATATCCTATTTTTTAATAAAAAAAAATAAAATCCATTTAGTTTTATTTTAATTATCACAACGTTATATTTTTCAAACATTCATAAAGTGACTTCTATTGTCTTAACTTTGCGGTCTAATTGAAAATGGCTTGAAAAACAAACTCAAAGAATTAAGATTATTTATAAAAAAAACTGATTTTGATAAAGGAATTAAATTAGGAATTGCAATCGCAATTCCTTTTGCAATCTTATATTTTTTAGGATACTCTAAATTTGCGCCTGCAATTGCTATTGGTGTGCTTTTAAATTCCTCTGGTGATATTCCTGGAAGTAAAAAACGTAAAATAAACGCCATCCTTATTAGTATCCTTTTAACAAGTGCAATCACTGCAACTATATTATTTTTAAAACCATTTTTACCTTTTTTATTAGTTGCCCTTGCACTAATTTCATTTTTAGTTTCCATAATTTCTGTTTATGGTTTTAGAGCATCTTTGGTCTCGTTTTCTGGTTTGTTAGCTATGGTTATTTCATTTGCAATTCAAAAGCAAACAGTACAAGGTATTTTTGTTCAAGTGGGTTTAACAGCA
>JBNMNV010000237.1:0-5156 GCA_051278125.1 Polaribacter sp.
AACTAATTTTTATCCCCTGATTTTCTGTCTTTCTTCTTTCTCATTTTAGCAAACATTATTTTGTATTCTTCCACGTCTATCTCTGCTTTTCTAGCAATAATAATTTTACTGAAGTCGATATTTAACTTGGTTGCCTGTTCTTTTAATTTATCGTCTCGAAATGCTCGTTGCAAAATATCCTCAATTAAAAAATCTTCATTTATGCTTTCTGGATGGTATTCCGTTTTTAATGAGAGTTTAAACATATTCGCTGTTGTATTGTACCAAAAAGCTTTCCAGCCACTTCTTAAACCTTTGATATTGTTAAAAACAGTTTGACCTGTTTGACGGTGAATTAATTTAATAAGTATACGACCTTCTGTAGTGGTCATCTTTTTTATCTGATCGGTAAACTCCCCTTCAATATATTTCTGAATTAATATGGTGTACTTTTTTCGTTTCCTTTTAGATTGAATCCTATCTAACCTAACATTCAAAGTATCTAATCTCTGTGATGCTAGCATTGCAAAAGGATATGCTTTAAAAACTTTTTTGCGAAACCAAAAGTAATAAATCATGTCTTCTCGCGATTTAAACTTTGGTTTTGGCAGTAAAGAAAAACCCTTTAACCTTATAATTAAGCTATCTCCTGGTTTCACAAAAATGTACTCGTCTATATTTGTGGGTAAAGAATCTATTTCTCTTTTTTGAGAAAAAGTTATGAAAGAGATACTTATAATGTATATGTATACTAGTTTTTTCAATTATGTATGTTTTTTGCTAAATTTTAAGTGCTTGCCAATTGCTCAAACTCAACTTCTTTTGTGTAACCTATGCATTAGCAAAAAGGAGTCCAAAGTTAATTTATCCATTAATCTTATTGATAAAATCTTGTTCGGAAATAATTTTGACTCCGAGATCTTGCGCTTTTGTTAATTTACTTGGTCCCATATTATCTCCGGCAACAATAAAATTTGTTTTTTTAGAAATGGATGAACTCACTTTACCTCCGTTATCTTCGATTGCTTTTTTGAGTTCGTTTCTGTTCATTTGATAAAAAATGCCTGAAACCACAAAAACTTGACCTTGTAATTTGTCAGTTTGATTTTCTAAACTTTCGGCAGAAACTGCTAATTTAATCCCCACTATTTTTAATCGATTGATTAATTGAATGTTTCCTAAATTAGAGGAAAAGTCGATAATACTTTGTGCTATTCTATCGCCAATTTCGTCAACATGAATCAATTCTTCAAACGTAGCTGTCATTAATTTATCTATGGATTTAAAATGTTTCGCTAATTTCTTAGCGACGGTTTCACCAACAAAACGAATTCCGAGCGCAAATAATACTTTTTCAAACGGAATTTCTTTTGATTTTTCAATTCCCGAAATCATATTTTGAGCAGACTTTAACGCCATTCTTTCTAACGGAATTACCTGTGCTACTGATAAACTATATAAATCTGCATAATTCTCAATCAACCCTTCTTTTCTCAACAAATCTACTGTTTCCCCACCTAAACCATCAATATTCATGGCTTTTCTACTTATAAAATGCTGAATTCTTCCTGTAATTTGTGGTGCGCATCCAAATTCATTAGGGCAATAATGTTTTGCATCACCTGCTGTTCTAACTAATTCAGTGTTACATTCAGGGCAATGGGTTGCATATCTTGTAGATTGCGAGTTTTCTGGCCGTTTTGTAAAATCGACGGCAATAATTTTTGGAATAATTTCTCCTCCTTTTTCAACAAAAACAGTATCTTTTTCTCTAATATCTAACTTTTCAATTTGATCTGCATTGTGCAAAGAAGCACGTTTTACCGTGGTTCCTGACAATTGAACAGGTTCTAAATTTGCGACTGGCGTAATTGCGCCTGTTCTGCCAACTTGATAGGTAATTTCATTTAAAATTGTAGCCACTTGTTCTGCCTTAAACTTATACGCAATTGCCCACCGTGGTGCTTTAGACGTATAGCCTAGTTCTTCTTGCTGTTGCAAATTATTTACTTTTATCACCACTCCATCTGTTTCATAGGGTAAATTATGTCGCTCAGAATCCCAGTGATTTATGAACTCAAAAACTTCATCAATTGTTTTTGCGATAGCGATTGTTTTAGGAACTTTAAACCCTACTTTTCTTGCATTTTCTAAACTTTCAAAATGCGTTTTATATTTTCTTTCTGAGGTTAATACTTGATATAATAAACAATCTAAAGGACGTTTAGCAACTTCTGCACTGTCTTGTAATTTTAAACTTCCACTTGCTGTATTTCTTGGGTTTCTGTATTCTTCTTCTCCATTTTCAACACGTTCTTCATTCATTTTATTAAAACCCACTAAAGGCAAAATGATTTCTCCTCGCATTTCGAAATCTTGAATAAAATCAGGATTAATACTTAAAGGAATCGAACGAATTGTTTTTACATTATTCGTTACCTCATCCCCCTGGACCCCGTCTCCTCTTGTTACTGCTTTTATAAATTGACCATCCTGATAGGTTAAGTTAATCGAAGCTCCATCAAATTTAAGTTCACAAGTATATTCAACTTCTGCTGTTCCTAGCATTTTCTGAATCCGTTTTTCCCAATCCAATAAATCATCCTTTGAATAGGAGTTATCTAAGGAATACATTCTATTTTTATGCGCAACCGTATTAAAGTTTTTGGTAATGCTACCTCCTACCCTTTGTGTTGGCGAATTTGCATCGAAAAAAACAGGATTTTCTTTCTCTAACTTTTCTAATTCCTTAAGTTTTACATCAAAATCAAAATCAGAAATGGTTGCATTATCCAATACATAATAGTTATAATTATGATTGTTTAATTCATTGCGAAGTCCTTGTATTTTCTGCTGAATAGTCATTATTTTTTTTCTTGAATTAAATTTAAAGATTTCATTTTAGAGGCACCAAAAACAAGACAATATCTTGTATGTTACCTTTCATAGAATAACATCAAAAATATAACAATAATTAAACATTTACCTAAAATTAGTTTTCATTTTATTCATAGTAAAAGTACTGTGTAACATAAGTTACATATAGGAAATACATGATTTATGTCATAAAAAAAATTGGAAATACCACCTAAATTTGACCTATAAATTATAAAGGATGAAAAATTTAGTTATTTTAGGAGCGGGCACTGCTGGAACCATGATGGCAAATCATTTGGTCTCTAAACTCCCCAAAAAAGAATGGAAAATTAGCATTGTAGACCAGTATAAAACACATTATTATCAACCAGGGTTTTTATTCTTGCCCTTTGATATTTACAAGGAAGAACAAGTAAAAAAAGTAGGTAAAAAATTCGTTCCAAAAGGAGTACATTATATTCAGCAAAAAATTGAAAAAATCGATGCAGAAAATAATTTAATTAAACTAGATAACGGAACGCTAGCGTATGACCTTTTAATTATTGCAACTGGGTCTAAAATTGCTCCAGATGAAGTAGAAGGAATGATGAGTACAGAATGGAAAAAATCAATTTTTGACTTTTATACCTATGAAGGCGCCTTGGCACTTAGAGATAAATTAAGAGATTGGAAAGGTGGAAAACTAGTTGTACACATTACAGAAATGCCCATTAAATGTCCTGTTGCTCCTTTAGAATTTGCCTTTTTAGCAGACTCTTATTTTGAAAAAAAAGGTATGCGAGATAAAGTTGAAATCACCTATGTAACGCCTTTATCTGATGCTTTTACTAAAGAAATTAGCTCTAAAGCTTTAGGCTATTTATTAGAAGAGAAATATATAAAACTAGAAACAGATTTTGCCATTGAAAAAGTAGATTTTAAAAATAAAAAAATAGTAGATTATATAGACAAAGAAGTGCCTTATGATTTATTAGTTACAGTTCCCACCAACATGGGAGATGAAGTTATAGAGCGTTCTGGCTTAGGTGATGATTTAAATTTTGTTCCCACACATCATCATACTTTACAGTCTTTAAAAAACGAAAACATTTTTGTGATTGGAGATGCGACCAATGTTCCTGCATCAAAAGCAGGCTCTGTAGCACATTTTCAAGCAGAAACCTTAACCGATAATATTCTACTTTATATCAATGGAAAACCCTTAAAAGAAGAATTTGACGGTCATGCAAATTGTTTTATTGAAACTGGAAAGAATAAAGCTTTGCTCATAGATTTCAACTATAAACAAGAACCGGTTACTGGTACTTTCCCTTTTGCAGGTATTGGTCCATTACGACTCTTAAAAGAAAGTATTTTAAATCACTGGGGAAAATTAGCCTTTAGGTGGATTTACTGGAACATGCTATTAAAAGGAATTTCTATTCCCTTTGTATCCAGAAACATGAGTACTTCAGGAAAAAACATTAACAAGTAAAACTAAATAAAATGATAAAAACAATAAAACAAGTGGAACTAAAAGTAAATAATGAAGGGTATTTAACAGACTTTTCTCAGTGGACAAAAGAAATTGGTGCAGAACTTGCCAAAGAACACGAAATTGAAATGACAGACAAACATTGGGAAGTTATTTCTTGGATTCAAGAAAAAGTGGCGTCAAATGAACCTCTTTCTATACGAGGAATTAAAAAAAGTGGCGTTATTGATATAAAGCAATTTTATGCGCTATTTCCTGGAGGTCCTTTAAAAGTATCTACTAAAATAGCAGGAGTACCAAAACCTAAAAGTTGTATTTAAAAAAAACTAGAAATCATGGGAAAATCAAAAGTTAGAAAAATGCTTTTTATCTTATCAAAAGCAACCATAGAAAATGTATATGCTGCATTTATTATGGCAAACGGAGCAAGAATGGAAGGGATAGAATCTGAAATTTTCTTTACGTTCTTTGGTTTAGAAGCCATACAAAAGAAAAAACTAGAGCACTTGCGTGTAGCAACAGTGGGTAATCCAGCAATGCACATACCAACTATGTTAGGTGGTTTACCAGGAATGGAAGCGCTCGCTACTAGTATGATGAAAAAAGAAATGGAAAAGTTAGACATGCCACCTGTAGGTGAATTTTTAGAAATTTTATCTGATTCTGGATGTAGATTATGGGCTTGTAAATTAGCCGTAGATATGTTTCACTTAAAAAGAGAAGACTTAATTGATGAAGTAGAAGATATTATTACCATTGGTGATTTTTATGCGAGAGCAGATCAAGACAATACACATCTATTGTTTATTTAGAAAAAATTATTATA
>JBNMNV010000238.1:0-5087 GCA_051278125.1 Polaribacter sp.
TGATATTATGAAGTAATACGGTCGTTTTTACTTTCATCAATTTTGTTAACCATGGAGAAAACAAGCCTAATGCAGCAGGTATTTTCTTATCTCCAAATTTCATGAATTGTAAGTTGTACAAAACCATATCTGGCTGAGTGCTTCTCACCGCTTTTGCGATAGAAATTAAGTTGAAATAACTATTAAATTTCCAGCATGGCTTTAGGGTTACTTGACAACCTTCTTCTTTAAAATCAATTATAGCATTTGCAGCAGTATCATCTGTAAATAAGATGAGCTCTGTAACCTCTTGGTGTTGTCTAAAGTGTTTTACTAAATGGAAGGCGTATTCATTAAGAGTTACTTTACTAGGCGGATATGCAGTTACTATAGCTAATATCATAATATAGATTTTAAAATTTATTATTGCTAAAAAGAATAATTAGGCTACCATGCTATAAAAATTAAGGGGGTTATTGATCTCTTTATATAACGGAATAACATCATTACTCGTCCCTCTGTAAAAAACAAACCTGTAGTCGTCGCTTAAGTTGTTTTTTAATCGCTTTAATTCTTGAAGTAAAGAATCCTGACCACTTTTAACATCGCAAAGATTTACCATCACATTTTTGTCTGTTTCTAATAAGGACTTAAAGAAGTTTAACACTTCTGGAATGTGAGAGCTAGATGCTGTGCCACTTAAATAAATTACCCCTTCTATATTTTTGATTTCTAATGCCATGATATGTAATTTTAAATGTTGTTAATATTATTTGACAGTACAAAGGTCTAGCTTACTTCGCTTGATTCTTAGAAATTAAGATAGATCGATATTATGTATAAATGAATCATCATTTAATTGCGGTTGGACTTTTTTAGAGCGATAAGTATGATAAATAAAATAAAAAATCTGACCTAAAAGCAAAGCTGCCATAACATAAACTTGTATCATAACTACTTTTAGAAGGCTTTTATGAAAAATGACAATCGCTACTACTTGTAGGATTCCAAAAACTGCAGTTATAAGAATAGGCTGATACGTATCAATAGAAAGAAAGTAATAAACAAAGATGTTAGATAGTGCAAAAAAAGAGGTAGCCAGCGCATACCATCCTAATAATGAAGAAATACTTCTGTATTGCTCCCCAAATAGTACATCTACAGCAAGCTCTGGAAATAGAAATGAAAAACTAACAATCACAAATGAAAGTATTGAAATGTAACCCAAGTATTTTTTTAAGATAGGTACTGCATTATTTCCTTCTTTACGACTTTTAAGTACCTGTGGTAAGAGCAACATCACAAACATCCATGTAACAAAGTAAACAACTCTACCTATCAACGCTAGAGATGCGTACAATCCCGCTTCATAAGACGAGAAATAATGTTTTACTAATAGAATATCGCTGTTGTTACATACTATTTGAGTAAGCTCATAACAAGCCGTCAAAACAAAAAATATAATTATTTTTTCCTGATGTTCTTTTGATAAAATTAGAGTTTGGTTTTTTATAAATAGTGGTTTCTTAAAAGGGAACAAACCTGCTAAGAACGAAACTGCTATTGCAATGGAAACAGCATATTCTGACGGTAGATCAAATAGAATTAAAAAAGTAAAAGTTAGAAACAATCTACAAAGCATTTCTAATTGATAGGTCATTGCAAGACTACCAAATCTGTTGTTCCCTTGTAAGAATCCGCGATTGACACTCATGACAAAATAAAGCGGTACAGCTAATCCAAAGGCAATAAACATTCCTGAAGAATGTGTTTGAAAAACCGATTGCAATTGCGCTGCAAAAATTACGGTTGCCATTCCCAAAATGATTCCTGTACTGGCAGCATATTTATACGCTTTAGCGATTAAACTTTCTCTTTGAGCATTTTCTAGCTCGAACGTAAATTTAGTTACTGTTAATTGAAAAGTCATAGCTACAAAAGAAAGCACTAACAATAAGGTGATCAATATTGCAGCATCTGCAAATAATGTAGGGCCCAAAAACCTACCTAATAATAGATTATATAAATAGTTCCCCCCATTGACTAAAAAGGCGCTCAACATGAACAGTTGTTCCTGAGAAAAGGTCTTTCTAATTTTCTGTGTGACGGCGATCATACTACTAGTTAAAAGAGAAAACTAATTGTACCACGCGTCTGTGGGCTCTTCTATGAACTACAGATAAGCCTGAATAAACTAGCGCAGTTCTAGCGTTGTAAACTACTCTTAATACGTTGTCGTTCTTTATAAGTGTAAGTCGCATGATTATTGTTGTTTTAAATTCTGGTACAAATATGCAGGCTTCTCAAAGTAAAAACTCGAATATTTCGACGAGATGAAATATGGTATAGACGAGTGGCAACTAATCGGCATTTAACTTGTTTATGGGTTGGTCGTTATTCCGCTTTCGCGAAAGCGGAAACAAAACAGGCGTTATATAGAGGTAATAGGTTCTTCTAAAAAAAGGGTTTTATAGAAGGTTTTTAACACAACTGACGTTCAGCTGACCAAAAGCTCTTTGAATCGACGAAATGTATAGTTCAATGGCAGATAGTCACCGATTAACACTGCTGAATGTGGTTATAAATTACACCTATAAATAAACCTACGATGAAAAAGTTAGTTTTCCTTATCATTTTATTAATCAGCGCCACATCATACGGACAAGAAATGGGCACGGGATTTACCCTCTTGGAAACTGGAAAATACAGCGAGGCACAAGTATTCTTTAAAAATATACTAGAAAAATACCCTACTAATAAAACGGCAAGACTTTGTTATGGGCGTGCGTTGGGACTTAACGGCCTCACGGTTGCTGCAAAAGAATTATTCACCGCCTTGAAAGCAGATTACCCAACTGATTTTGAAGTTTCTTTAAATGTTGCTGAATCGCTATTATGGAATAACGATTATGAAGATGCTAGAACCCTATATGTTGATCTGGTAAAAAAAGATTCGACAAGTTTTCCTGCGACTTTGGGATATGCTAATACGTTGTCTAACTTAAAAGAATATGACAATGCCTTATTATATGTAGGTAAAGCTCTCGACATTTTACCAGGGAATGCAAATGCAATGGTTTCTAAAAAGTACATGAGATTAGGCAAAGCGTCACAAGTATTGGCATTTCAAGACTACACAACAGCCATCGCTTTATTAGAACAAAATTTACAAGATTTCCCCAACGATGCCGACACTAATAAGTCACTAGCTAATGTTTATGTAACCCGTAAAGACTTTGAAAAAGCCAATCTTATTTATAGTAATTTAAAAAATAAAGTAACTGGCCTAGTAGGGCAATCACTTGTAGCTCATTTAATGCGCAAGGACAAAAAAGCACTAGAACTCGCTGCAACCGCAACTGATTTGGTACAGAACGATTCCATTCAAACCATGGATAGCCAGGAACGTTATATACAAGCGTTGATCTGGAATGGAAAATACCAACAAGCGAGAACTAGTATTGATTCTTTAACGGATCGATTAGGATCCAACAATAGAATTGTAGCCCTGAGCGCTTCCCTATCCATGTACACTGGACAGATTAATAAGGGCATTGAATATTATCAAACTATTCTTTTAACAGACAGCACTTCCTTTAATGGAAATTTAGGAATTGCAAATGCGTATCGCGGACAAGGAAATCTGGCAAAAGCTTATGAGTTTGCTCAAAAAACACTCCACTATTATCCTGAACAAAAAGATGCCAAATCATTGATGGCAGCCATAGATAATTCACTTAGTCCCTCTGTAAACACTACGGCTGCTTATACCAGAGATAATGGAGACAATGAGGCTTACGGTAGTAGTATCAATGCAACGATTCCGTTTTCTGACCGATTTACTGCCAGTCTTAATTACAGTTATAGAACGACGGAAAATATGACTCTAGGAAATATGGCCAATAACACTAATATATATGTAGGTGCTAAATACCGCATCAAAAACAACACTTGGATTGAAAATAACATCGGTTTTACAAAAGCAAATACAGATACCAATAGCTATACCGATATAAACGGTTCTATTTTCTTAAAAACACGACCCTTTGCCTTACAAAATCTAGAAATAGGTTACAGCCGAGAGTTGCAAAACTTTAATGCTGCATTGATAGACGAGAAGATCTTCCTGAATAATTACATACTCAATTACAATATGGGAACTACATTTAACTTAGGATGGTACACGGGATTGATACACACACAACAGACCGATGGAAACTCTAGAAATCTGCTTTTCACTTCTTTATACTACACATTTACCAACTCTCCAGCTCTAAAAGGCGGTATCAATTACCAGTACCTGAGTTATGCAGAGCAAATCCCTACTCAGTACTTTAGCCCAAGTCGCTATCAGGCTATCGAGGCTTTTCTTGATCTTAATGGTACTTCTGGGAAATGGAATTATAATGCCAACCTAGCCAGCGGATACCAACTGGTAGAAAAAGACGACCCCACCACATTATTAAGAGCCGAAGGAAGAATGACCTACAGCTTCTCATCAAGATTACAATTAGGCGCTTATGGGAAATACAGCAACATCGCTAGCGCCACAGCAGCAGGCTTTGAGTTTACTGAAATAGGTGTTTCCTTGAGGTTGCACATTGGTAAAGGGAAGTTATTTAGTTTTTAATTATTTAGAGCTGTCAATTGTTTTTACGAGCCGCTTTTTCAATGACTAAAAAAGCGGCTTTATTGTGTTTAATAGTTACTTAAATTTCAAATAATAAAGAACGATTACCTATCCTAAGATATTAGGTTTAATTGATCTACTGATTCAAAAAAAGTTATATAATTAAATCAATTATGTCATAAAGTCTAGTTTACTCGAGGAGCTCAACTGTTTGTGCGTGTTTTTAACTTTATATTAAAATATCTTAAAAAACAGACCCTAATTATATTTACTTGATTTGCATGGTCATTCTATTAGTAGTCAAAACTCACAAAGTGTTGGGAGCATCTATTCAGATTGAAATCAATTAAAAATAACAAAAGAAGCGTATAAAAAATTCACCGATTTCAATTCCCAAAGTTTAGAATTCCTTTTCCCGATAATGTTATAAATAGCCGCAATTAAAATTGAGGTCACTGCTGTTAATAAAGCGAAAAAA
>JBNMNV010000239.1:0-5082 GCA_051278125.1 Polaribacter sp.
ACGAATTTTAGAAACATTTTTCGGTTTCAAATATGCTCAATTATCAAATAAAAAAGGTCAAACACCTGGCTTACCTAACTTCATTTCTGACATAATCGACTACGATAAAATTGAGGACAAAACAGTTGGAAGCATTACAAAGATCAATTTAAAAAGTAAATTAAACAGTATTAATAAGGTTTGCGACAATTTTTCTCACGGAAATATGCAACAACTTGATGAGTGCAATTTTATATCAGATGAAACTTTAAAGAGTATCACAACCGAAACACTTGATATTATTGAATTCTTTGACACAATGCATAAAAAAAACATTGAAGAACTTGTAAGTCCGACTTTGAATAAAGCAATAAATGAATAAAGCACGTACCCTTAACAATGGCAATAAGCAATTGGGGCTAAAGTGACAAAACGAAGGCATAGAAATAAAATAAAGGTTAGTTCTAAACCGAAAAGTTAGGTCATAAAAATCCTAAGTGCTCATAGCTGAGACCGTTGTGGAGAATTAATTAAAGAATAATAAAACGTCAGAAATGCAATCAATTTAATTGGAAAATAGAAAAATAAGTTGAGAATAAATTCTGTACATTATTGTTCACAGAGGGATAAACAATTGACCTGACCAATTCTAAAACTAAGGCAGGGTATTATAATTTAATTAAAAATGAATAGAGATAATAGTTGGTTAGGTCTTATTATGATTGGTATAGGTATTGGTTTTCTTATTTTGAATATAATTTTATTAGAAAATGGTTTAGAGTCAATCAATCCATTTTATTCATTATTTGATGGATTATCAAGTAGTATTTTGGTTTTATTTAATATTAATGTAAATATGAAATATTTACCTTTTATAATCATGTATTTACCAGTAATTATATTAGGGTTATATTATATATTTAAGGAGCAAGAGGTTAACGATGGGGTGCCTGACACTAATCTGTATTTTGAATATAGGCAATGGAATTATTTTTGGGGGTGGTTTTTTGATGGAAAAAAGGAAGTCCAGTATATATTAAATTTTTATAACTCAAAGGGATGGAAGGTAGTTGATTTTGAATGGGCTAAATATTTTTCTCATTTCGGAATATTTAAAACGATTTTTATCTTTTATATAACTATAATAACACTAGGAGTGTTGTCCTACTGGGGCGGTTTTTTTGCCATTTTTGAAGGAGTAGAAAAAAACAAAGAGAGTAAAGAAATTGACGAAAAAGAGATTTATGAAAAGTATAATTTTCTTGAATGGAAAAAGAAAAATCCGAATAAATTAGTGAATGATTATTATGTTGAAAAAAAATAGACCAGAACTCTCCACAACATCATATTTAAAAAATTGAGGGTTAAGTGGCATATACAAAGTTTCTGAATCGCAGAAATTTATGTAAAGGCAGACAATTCTGGCTCCAGCTGCCGCCACATTTGATATATGTAACCGTTAGCCAAGAGCTAAGAGAAATATTGCTAAATAATAAAAATTATGAAATTAGAAAAAATTTTAGATAAACTCGGTTCGATAGAAAAGAATTCGTTTATTAAAATAATCGATAATATTATCACGAAAAACCCGAAAAATGGAAAAGAAATTGAAAAGATTTTAAGTTCATCTGATAAAGGCTTGAAATCAGTTGACAATCAAAATATTTCAAAAGTATTTGCGTTAACATCAAATGAATTTCAAGAACATATCAAATGTGAATTTCAAGAAATTACATCACAATTAGATATTTTAATCGATATAATTATACGTGATGGAAATTGTATAATGAAACAAGATTGGTTTTCGAGATTATACGAAACAGAAATTAAAAATCTGAAAGCAAAAATTAAAGGCTTAAACTCTGATTTTGAAGATGATAAATCGGAATTAAGTGCTATTAGAAAACGAGATTATAAGATTTATAAATCTTGTTTACAAACAGCTTATCAAAATGATATTACAAATAATAGAGATGCTAAAATAACTTCAGACGAATTATCAATAATTCTAACTTTATCAAAAGAATTAGGATTGTCGCAAGAAGAAGTTAAGTTAATTAACTATTCAATTTTACCAATTAAAAAAATTGATATTCAAGAAGTAATAAAAGGTTTAAAAAATATTGGAGTTATCTTTTTCTCTAATAAAGAAAATACAATCTATGTTGCAGACGAAATGGTAAGATTGTTGCGTAAAGTCAGAAAAAAAGAGATAGCTACTAAATTTTATAGAAGAACTCTGAAATTATTGAGAGAACCAATTATAAACCAAATTGGGAGAGAGCATAATATCGACAGAAAATTATCTTACGCTCAAAAAATTGAGGAAATAATAAAAGAAGGTGTATCTTTTAATAATTTACTTTTAGAAGATATTTATAAATCAAGAAGCACTTTAACTGAAAAGAAAAAGACTTTAAATGAACTTTGCGAAAAAGGTTTAAATATTTCAAATTTAAGAGGAAGCACTTTAGAAGATAAAATTATTAGTCTTATTCAACACTTTGAAAATGTTGAGCGTGATGAAAAAGTCGGTATTTCTTTAGATGGTTTTGACAAATTATTATCTGAACTTAATCAATCTCTTCCAAAACTAAATAAACAGATAAAAGACCAATTTGAATTACAAGACGAATTTGTTTTAAAAGCAGATTTTTTACTTGATTACAATATAAAACCTAGAGATATTTTAGACTTAATTCTTAAAACAGATTTAACTAATTTCATAAAAGATAATGGAGTAAAACAGCGTGGAGACGATATTTTAAATATACTTGAACATTATAAAGATGTTGAGAATTTATATTTAGAAAATTTTGAAAACGTTGCTTACAGAAATCTGAATTTATTGAAAGAAAACGGAATTACAGTTAAGGAAAGTGAACTCGGAATTAAATTCGAAGATTTAACAAAAGTAATATTTAAAGGTTTAGGATTTAATGTAGACGATACTTTCAAAAATAATCTGAATACAAAAAAGGATATGATGGATATTCTTTTAAACTTGGGAAATAATGAAATTATTATTGTTGAATGTAAAACAAGTAAGGAAAGAGGCTACAATAAATTTAGTTCAGTTTCAAGACAATTAAAATCTTATCAGAATTTAGCTCTGAAAAACGATTTACGCATTGTTAAAATTTTACTTGTAGCACCTGAATTTAGTGATGATTTTGTTACTGATTGCGAAATGGACACAGAAATGAATTTATCTTTAATTACAGCTTCTACTCTATCAAATATTTCAGATGCTTTTAAAACATCAAAATATAATGAATTTCCTCACGTTTTGTTTAGAGATATAGTAATAAACGAGGAAAGAATATTGAAAGCATTGAGTAAGTAATTAGAAAAAAGCCAGTGGCCAATAACTAAGCCTATGACCCACCGATAGGCCAACGCTATATGCCTTATTGACTGATCCATTACTAAGAATAAGGGGTAAAACTCTAGTTTGGGTTTGGGTTTTAAAAGGAGTGTTACCGAGTAAAGGAGCATTTTCAATATTTCTATTACATACGAGCTATTTATGATGCATTTTGTAAATTTTTAAAATCAATTATACCTAATTTGGCCAAAAGGGAACTCTTCAGCCCAATTGATAGCTAATTTGCAAAACTTTTCCTTCTCCATAGTTCATCAAGAAGGTGCTATTTGTAATCGATTCGATTTTTAGCTTTGTACCCGTAAATCTAAATTATAAATGGTTTATACCAATTTAACCCTATAATGCTGTTCTAAATTGTTTCTATTTCACTTATTTTTTACAGTAATTTCAAAACAGCATTGGTATTATCATGTTAATAGGTCTATGTAAACCAACTAAAACCGTAAACCTATCCAGTTTTTTAAAAAATAAATTCGAGTGGCGCTCACTAAAAGTTGCACCACTCGAATTGATAAAATACGCTAAAAAAAATATGGATGAAAACTATCCGCGAATTTGGCCTTCACCAAAAATATAGTATTTATTAGTTACTAATTTTTTTAAACCTAAAGGGCCTCTGTGGTGCAACTTGTCGGTACTAATAGCCAATTCTGCACCAACACCTAACTGTCCGCCATCTGTAAAACGAGTAGAGGCATTTTTATACACCGCAGCACAATCTACTTGTTGCATAAAATTATAAGCATTGTCATCATTTTTGGTCATGATTGCAGCTGAATGTCCACCAGAATTCTCATTAATCATTTCAATCGCTTCGTTTAGATTATCCACAGAACCAATGCAACATTTGAGTGCTAAAAACTCTTCTTTCCAAATATTTTTATCGATGATGAGGGGTTCATCTTTTAGTACTTTTTTACTGTCTGCGTCTACCAAAATTGACACATTTTTCTCTTTTAAAACACTTTGCAATTCTAGTAACTTTGCTTCGTAATTTTCAATGTTTTTGTTGATTAAAATTTTATCCAACGCATTACAAGCAGATATTTTATCAGTTTTTGCATTGATAATTACGCTAAGCGCTTGATGCCAATCAACATGTGCATCCACATATAAAAAATTATTACCTCTTCCGCTAATTAACACGGCACAGGTAGCATGCTCTTTTACAAAACGAATCAAACGCTCGCCACCTCTCGGTACAATTAGATCTAACGGTTCGGTTGGGTTTTTTAAAAAGGCTTGTGTTTCAGTTCGGTTCATTTGCATAAGCTTAATATAATCGTTGCTAAGATTATTTTCGGCTAAAGCCTTGTGCCAAAATTCAACCAATAATTGATTGCTAAAAATAGCTTCTTTTCCACCTTTTAAAAGTATTTTATTATTTGCTTTAAAGGCCAAAACAGCGGCTTCAATCGTTACATCGGGTCTCGATTCGTAAATAATCATAATCGTACCAAAAGGAGCAGTTCTGTTGGTGATTTGCAATCCGTTTTCTAAATGCTTGTCACTAATAATTTGATTTACAGGGTCTTCTTGTGCTTTTACTTGGTTGATGGCTGTAATCATACCATCAATTTTTTTGTTATTTAAAATCAAACGATCATACATCGCTTGATCTTCTTTTTGAAAAGCATCCAAATCCTTTTGGTTGGCTTCTAACAAGGCTTCTCGATGTGTATCAAGAATCTTAGTCATGCTTTCTAAAACGTTAT
>JBNMNV010000240.1:0-5040 GCA_051278125.1 Polaribacter sp.
TATAGATAATTACAATAAAAAATCCGTATAAAATTGCATTGAAGATTCCTTTGCTTTTATGTTGCGATTGTTTCGTAAAAAACGATACTGTTAAAGGAATCATCGGGAAAACACAAGGAGTTAGAAGCGCTAACAAGCCACCTATAAAACCTAAAAAAAAGATACTGAATAAGCCATTAGAACTTTCTGAATCTTTATCTGTAGTGTTTCTTAAAAGTGATGTGTTTTTTAAATCTAATTTTAATTTTTTAGCTAGAATTTTACTTTTGTCATCAATTGTAATTTCTTCTTTAATTTCGTTTCCAAGCAAAGAAATGGTGAAATTTTCATCAATATTAATACAAGCTGTTTCGCAAACCTGACCAAAGAAATTTAGTTTTATACTCGTAATTTCTTTGTTTGTCAACTGAATTCTTTGGGTAATAATTGCTTTATCTTTAAAAACAATTTCTTCTTTTTCCCAGGTTTCTGAATATTTTTTAAAGGTATCTTTTTCATCCGCTTTACCAACCAATTTATAATCTGTGGTAGCATCTGGAATGGTGATTTCTAGCGGAAGAGAAGCATCTTCAGGGTTGTATTGAGAATATAAATACCAACCTTTGTATAAGGTTGCGCTAAAAATAATATCATATTCTGTGTCTGATATTTTTTTTACAGAGGTTTCAATTTTTATGGGTTCATCTGCAGTTTGACTAAAAGTAGAAAAAGATAAAAATAAAACAAAGATTAAAAAGAATTGTTTCATAAAAGTGGACTAATTTTTGTAGTTAAATTTTTAATTCGTTAAATAATTCTATTAATTTTTCACTAGAAGGTCTTGGTGCATTTGCAGAAACAATGTTTCCTTGCGGATCTAATAAAATAAAACGAGGAATTCCTTTAATTATATAATCTTTAATAAATTGAGATTCCATATTATTGTCTGCAAATAACTGTATACCATCTAATTCTTTATCAACAATCATTTTTTGCCATTTTTCATGGTCTGCTTTTTTATCAATAGAAATACTTACAAATTCAATATTTTTACCATGATATAATTTCTCTGTCTTTTTTAAAGAAGGAATTTCGCCAATACAAGGTCCACACCAAGTTGCCCAAATATCCATATACACATATTTCCCTTTTAAATCTTCTAATGAAGTTGTGCCACCAGCATTATTTTCATAATCTGTAAATTTTGGTGAAGCATTCCCTGTCGTTAACTTTTTTAAATTAGTGTAAATTTCTGCTATTTTTTTATTATAGTCTTGGTTTGTAGATGCTTTAGCGTATAATGCATAATACTCTTCTAAATTGTATGTATGGGTAATTCTATTTTTTGCATCATCAAATAATAATGTGTTTCTAATTTTATTATTTTTAATAGTAGATAAGGTTTTTAAGTATGCAATATTACCTTCAATAGAGTCAGTTTTCTTTAAAACTTTGGCATTATTTTTATAGTTATTCAAGATTAACGTTCGATAATGAGAAGAGAACAGATAATCATTTTCATTTTCAAAAGAAATGTTTTTTAATTGGCTTTTAATTTTATCCGAAGCTTTAAAATCTTTTATTCCTGTGTAGTAATAATAATTTTCGTAATTAGAAATTGAAGTTAAATATTCATAATTAATATTTGAAGTTTCATTTTTTATGAAATCTTTAGGCAAGTCATTCGCATTGTATAAAAAATCTTCTTGTGCTTTTTTAACTTTTAAAAGACTATTTATAAAGCCTTCTTCGCTAAGTGAATATAGGTCTTTGTTTTTAAGTTTTATTTTTTCATTATTTATTTTTTTCTCGAATAAATAGCTACTAATAGCGCTATTTTTTCCAGTAAAAACTAAAGTAGAAGCAAGTTTATCTGTATCATAGCTAAGGTTTAATTTATCGCCTTCTTTTAAAAAAAGGCTCAACATATTAAAAGTATTACCTGTTTGCATTAAAATAAATTCATTACCATTATTTAACTTTATTGTATCTGTAAATTGACCATTTTCTAAAGTTATTTCTTTTTTATCACTAGAACCATAACTATTATAAAGCGTAATTTTAGATGAAGACGCATTATCAATTTTACCAGATATAATTGCATAATCTACTTTGAATTCTTGCTTACAAGAGAAAATTACTAGTGCAATAAAAAATAAGGATAATTTTTTCATATTGAGCTTTTAAGAGTGTTTTAGGCTAATTTTTAAATTATTTTCATTTATAAAACGCCTGTCTTGCCGATGGTTTATCACCCAAATAAGTTTATCTTCAGCACTGCAAAGTAGCCAAGTATTTTCTTTTTCAATAAGAGAAAACTTTTCGTCTTTGAAAAATTTACTCAACTTCTTTTTTCCTTCCATGCCTGTTGGATAAAGATAGTCGCCATTTTGCCATTTTCTAACAATTAATGGGTATTTTAACAAACCTTTATCAACGTAGATTGTCTGTTTATTTTCTGTTGATTTTTCTTTAACTTTTTCAAAAGTTAAAGAAATTGGTTTGGTAATTTCTAATTCATCTTCTTGAATTTCAAATGTCATTTCGAGCGCAGTCGAGAAATCTAATTTAGATACAATTAAAAAGTCTCTATCTTTTAATAAACGGTGTGTTTTAGAAAAAACTTGTTTTCCAGATTGCGCAGAAAGTAAGTTGTAAACGTCGTTCCATTCTGTAAAATTGTACGCTTTTAACAATTGATACAAATATGCTTTTGGGGTCGAAAGTTCGTTTATTTTATTGATACTCAAATTTATTGAACAGTCTCCTTGAGCGCAGTCGAAAGGTTTTAAAACTTCTTTAGAAACATCATCAATTCGATCTTCAAGAATTTGCTGACTTTCTTGCAAATTTTTCAGAGTTTTTCCAAAAGATGAAAGCAAACTTGGATTGATTTCTTTTAAAACAGGAACAACTTGATGTCTAATTTTATTCCGAATATATTTTGTTGATGCATTACTAGCATCTTCTCTCCAATGTATATCATTTTCTTGAGCATAGGTTAAAATTTCTGCTCTAGAAAAAGGTAAAAGTGGTCTGATAATATTTCCGTTAATTGCAGGAATTCCTGTAAAACCGTCTAATCCTGAACCTCTTGTTAAATTAATTAAAAAAGTTTCTAAATTATCATCTGCATGGTGTGCGGTTAAAACAAAATCAAACTGATGTTGTTGTATGATTTCTTGAAACCAATAATAACGCAATTCTCTTGCAGCAATTTGGGTAGAAAGTTGATGCTTTTTTGTATATTCTTCTGTTTTAAATTTTTTTATAAAAATCTGATTAGACGTTTTTTGAGATAAATTATAGACAAATTCTTCATCTAAATCACTAGCAGCTCCTCTTAATTGAAAGTTGCAATGTGCTAAAGAAATTGCATACTTTAATTCAGAAAAAAGATGTGTTAAAACCACCGAATCCAATCCTCCAGAAATAGCAATCAATATTTTTTTATCCTTTAAAAAAGGGAAATTCGTTTGGATATGTTTTGTAAATTTTTGATGCATTTTAAGGGGTAAAAATACGTAAATTAAAAATGAATAAGATAACGTTATAAGACCTCACAGGTTTTAAAAACCTGTGAGGTCTATTATAAGATTAAAGTTGAGAGCTTAACCAGTTCACAACATCTTGCAGCATTTCTTTTTTATAAAAATCATTTTGAAGTTCGTGATAACCGCCTTCATATAATTTTAGGGTTGCATGGTTAGAATTATTCGCGAATTCTTGTGTTCCTTTATAATCAATGATTTTATCATCGGTTCCGTGTACTAAAAACATGGGAGTTTTTAGTTTGTTGGCATTTTCAATGGCCCATTGACCAGATTCAATAAAGGTTAATGAAAAATTAGGACTTATTTGATCATGCACCAAAGGGTCATTTATATATTTTGCTACTTCTATTGGATCTCTAGAAACAGCATTGGCATCCAGTTCATTACCCATCGTTATTGACGGAGCAATTTTTTGTAAGATTTTTCCCACTGCTAATTTAATTTTAGGAGGCTCAAAAGCCAATTTTAAAAACGGACTTGTAGCTACAATGCCTTTTAAATCATGCTTTTTTCTGATGGCATAATTGATCACTGCATTACCACCCATAGAATGCCCGTATAAAAAAATCGGTTTGTTTGGAAAGAGTTCTGTGGCTTTTTCTATCGTTGTTGAAATACTTTTTAAAACCGCTTCAAAACTCGGATTATGACCTCTTTTTCCAGTTGTTTTTCCGTGACCAAAATGATCAAAAGCAACTACAGAAAAATCATGATCAGTCAATTTTTTCGCAACATGTTGATAGCGTCCAGAATGTTCTCCCATTCCATGAACTAAAACAACAACCGCTTTTGTGTTTTTTCCTTGCCAATATTGACCGTAAAATTCGGTATTGTAAATATTAAAATTGAATTCTTTGTTTGTCATGTTTGGCGATGTGTTTTATGTTTGTCTAAATAATCTCCTTTTTTATTCTCAGTCTATAGAACTTGCCGATGGGCAAAACAAAAGATCTGTTGGGTTGTCAATATCATATAAATACTGATGGGCTTTAGATTCTTTTTTACAGAATGGTTCTATTAGTTTTGCCATATTCGTAAAACCTTCTAAGGTTAAAATACAAAAAAAAGTTTGGTTGTCTTTGGTAAGAATTCCTTCATCAGATTTAAACAACCCGAAAATTAAATTACAATTACGGGGCGTTATAAAATCTATTTGTGCCAAATCTAGTCTTTGTTTTTTCTCGATAACAGTCTCTATTAAAAGAGATCTAAATTGAATGGCTTCTGTTTTTTTAAAGTTATAAAGACGAACAATATGTTCTTCGAGACCATTATAATTCTCTATGTAATCTAATTCCATTTTTCTTAATTAGCCTATGATATTCGTCTTAATTCTTCGTGCGTTCATTTCTGCAATATTAACAATTGAAATACTTTCGGGGCATTCTACTTCGCAAGCGCCTGTAAATGTACAATTTCCAAAACCTTCTTTTTCCATTTGATACGTCATTTCTGCCAAACGTTTATGTTCTTCGGCTTTTCCTTGCGGTAAACTGTTTAGGTGGTT
>JBNMNV010000241.1:0-5022 GCA_051278125.1 Polaribacter sp.
ATCATTTAATCAAAATAGACCAAAAGTTTCACTACTATTTCAGTGTTTATAAAGAAAAATAGGTTATCTTCTTTAAAAGCCTAAAACCCTAGATATGCTTACCGGAGAAGAGTGGAAAAGTTATGGACAATATGTCAAAATTCAAAATCAAAATGTATTTGTTTTGGATACAGAAGACGAAACTAGTACTAAAGAAACAATTGTTATCATTACTGGTTACCCTTCTAATGGTTATGATTATCATCAAACATTGCCCATATTAGCAGAGTATTACAGAGTTATTATTCATGACCATTTAGGGTTTGGCTTATCAAAAGCACCGATTCCCTATTGCTTATCACTCATAGATCAAGCAAATGTTTGTTTAGAACTTTGGGCGAAGCTAAAATTAAAACATTTTATAATTATAGCAGATGGTTTTGGTGCTAAAGTTGCCGAAGAAATATTGTATCGCAAAAACGCCAATCTTATCGTATTTAATATTAAAAAGTTAATCATCTCTAATAGTACATCCAATCAGTTTTATGCCGATTTAAAGACCATTGCTGCTTTTATAAATAACAAGGAATCCGTTAAATATAAAGAAGTTCTGCTAGAGTATAAAAATGAAATTTTACTAAAAAATATCGAGGGAGAAAATCTAGCTATACACAATAAAAAAAGTAAAAATAATATTCTAAAACTTGCAGAACTAGAGAATCAAAAGGAAGTTTTAGTTTTAAGCAGCTATAATGATGAAGACTATTTGTATTGGCATCGATGGATGAATGCCATTGAAGAGACGACTATTCCGATTATCATTTTTTGGCGTAAAGATGATATTGCGAATATCAAAGATACCTTACTTCATATTGCATCCAATAGATATGACAATATTAAAGTAATTGAAAATACAAAATGTTTTGTTTTAGATAAAGAGCCCATAAGTTGGGCGCTAATGGTATTAAAAGAAATTGATAAATCAATTTATGATCTTTTGAAAATAAAATTTAACACGACCGTATAATACTTAAAAATGCAAATTTCAGACTGGAAAGAAAACCATGTAACCCTAAAATTGTTAAATGAAGAATTTTCATATATCGATACCTTATCCCAAAAACCGGTAGTCTTAGTGATTCATGGCTATGGTTCGAGCTCTTATGATTTTCATAAAGTTTTAGGAGAACTTAAAGAATCTTATAGAGTTTTGATGCCCGATTTAATTGGCTTTGGATTTTCATCAAAACCAAAAAACTATTATTTTTCTATTGTTGAACAAGCACAAATTTTAATAAAACTTATAGATACCTTAAAAATTCATGAATTCTCAGTAATTTGTCAAGGATTTGGTGCTAGTGTTTTATGCGAAATACTTTCATTGATACAAGTGAAATCTTTAGAAATTAAAATCCATAAAGTATGGTTTTTAAACCGTAGTCTATCCATCGAATTAAGCATCGATATCGAAAAACAAAGAGCCATTGAAAATTTTATAACAACTACATTGTTAAAAACTTCTAGCACTTTTGAAATGTATAAAAAATACACAAAAGATTCACTCTTTAATCCTGATGCTATTACTGAAGAAGAATTAAAAACAGGATGGGAATTATTAAATTACAACAACGGATTAAAAACTTTAGATTTTGTTAAATATTGGATTATTGAAATTAATCATTGCACCACAAGGTGGCTAAAAGTATTGTCTGAGACAAGCTCTAAAATCCATATAATTTGGGGTTTAAACGATATTTTAAAAGACTATGAAACACCTGAACGTATTCAACTTTTCTTAAAAACCACCAAACAAATGCATTTGATAGATCAATGCGGTTACTTTATTGCCTTAGAAAAACCCAAAGAATTTATAGCTTTTATTTTAAATGATGAACTTAAAAAATAAAAGAATTTTCTCTTCTAAAAATAAGATTTAATCTAAATTAAAAAATAGTTCTAGAAGTGCTCCGTATTTAGGGTTTGCAGATTTTATATTTTAAGTGAAAAAAGCCTTTAGAAGTGCACAAAACAAAAGGAATCATAACAATCAATACCGATTACAAACCCATTCATTTGCATAAAAGCGCCCAAATAATGAACGCTTTTATGATTTAATATTAGTATAAGAACTACAGTATAAAATACTAAATATTTTCAGCCAACCAATCTCCTACTTCTTTTGTTCCGTATGCTTTTCCTCCGTCAGATAAATCTTCGGTAACCACACCTTTGTTTAAAGCATTGTTTACAGCCTCTCTAATCGCTTTTCCTTCTTCTAGTAATCCAAAGTTTTCGAACATCATAGCAGCCGATAAAACAGTTGCCATCGGGTTTGCAATATTTAAACCGGTTGCTTGCGGATACGAACCATGAATTGGCTCAAACAAACCAATACTAGCGCCCAAAGAAGCACTTGGCATTAAACCCATAGAACCAGAAATTACAGACGCTTCATCTGTTAAAATATCTCCGAATAAGTTTTCTGTAATTAATACATCATAGCTATTTGGCCATTGTACCAAACGCATGGCAACCGCATCTACAAATTCATAAGAAACTTCTACTTCAGGATACTCTTTTTCCATAGCTTGTACAGTTTCTCTCCATAATCTTGAAGTTTCTAACACATTTGCTTTATCTACACAACACAATTTTTTAGAACGTGTCATTGCCAACTCAAAACCTTTTTTAGCTAAACGGATTACCTCTGCTCTTGTATACACGCAATTATCAAAGGCAGTTTCTCCGCCATCTCTTCTCCCCTTTTCGCCGAAATAAATTCCGCCTGTTAATTCACGTAAAAAAACCAAATCGGTTCCTTCAATACGCTCTCTTTTTAAAGGAGATTTATCTAATAAAGAAGGAAATGTAAATGTTGGTCTCACATTCGCAAACAAACCTAGTTTTTTACGCATTTTTAACAACCCTTGTTCTGGACGCACTTTTGCTGAGGGATCATTATCGAACCTTGGATGTCCGATAGCACCAAACAAAACAGCGTCTGAAGAAATACAAATTTCGTGAGTTTCATCTGGATAGGGTTCACCAACAGCGTCAATTGCTGCAGCTCCTGTTAGCGCAGGTCTCCAATTAATTTCGTGATTAAATTTTTTTGCAATAGCATCCGATACTTTTACGGCTTGCGCTATAACTTCAGGACCAATTCCGTCTCCTGCTAACAATGCGATATTTAATTTCATAATATTTTAAGCTTTTGGCCTTCCGCTATTGGCATTTCGCACAATAAAAAGCCGATAATTTAATTTATTTTTTAATTATTTTAATGTTGTATCTATTATGCCACATCGAGTGAAATTCTTTTTTTAAGAAATTTGTATCGAGATGTTTTATCATATAATATAGTCTTTTCGTTTTCCTCAAAATGTTCTCGATACAATTTTCTCAAAAAAGTCGAAAATAACTCGAACTGACAAACTCTTCTTACTCGGACTAATTTACAGCAAACAAGCTAACTGAAAACTGCGAATGCATACTACCAACTTTTAAATAATATTGAGCATTTTCTCCGTAGCTTTAATCGCCGAAACTGTTTGATCGGAATCTAAACCACGGGTAATAAATTCATTATTTTCTCTTTTCCAAGTAATTATAGTTTCACACAATGCATCAGAATGACTTCCTGGAGGAATTCTCACGGCATAATCGATCAATTTTGGCAACTCTTTTTTACTATGGATTTTATATAATTTTTTTAAAGCATTCATAAAGGCATCAAACTGGCCATCTCCTTGCGCATGCGCCTCATATCGAACTCCTTCTACAATTAATTGTAATGTGGTGGATGGTTTCATACCTTTTGCATGGCCCAAAACATAATTCTCTACAACTACGTGCTTTTCGATGGTATCACTATCTAAAACATCAGAAATAATGTAAGGCAAATCATCTTGAGAAACTACTTCTTTTTTATCTCCCAGCTCAATAATTCGCTGCGTAACTTTCTTTAATTCCTCTTCATTCAAGCTAATACCCAAATCTTGTAAATTCTTTTGAATATTGGCTTTTCCAGAAGTTTTTCCCAAGGCATATTTTCGTTTTCTACCAAAACGCTCTGGCATTAAATCGTTGTAATACAAGTTATTTTTAGTATCCCCATCTGCATGAATTCCAGCGGTTTGCGTAAACACATTCGCCCCAACTACAGGTTTATTTACTGGAATTCGGAAGCCTGAAAACGTTTCTACCAACTTACTTACTTTGTGCAAAGCTTTTTCGTTTGTGGCTATTTTTACATCGGTTAAAAAATCTTTAATCACCGCTAAAACACTTGCCATAGGTGCATTTCCTGCCCGCTCTCCCATTCCGTTAATGGTTAAATGCAAACCGTTTACACCTGCTTTCACAGCCTCCATCACATTGGCAACTCCTAAATCGTAGTCATTATGACCATGAAAATCTAGATGCATTTTTGGGTATCTTTCACGAACCTCCTGAATGTATAAAAAGGTTTCTTCAGGGGTTAAAATTCCTAAAGTATCTGGTAATAAAATACGTTCTATTTTTTGGGTGCTTAAAAAATCTAAATATTCAAAAACGTAGTCTTTGGAGTTTCGCATACCGTTAGACCAATCTTCTAAATAAACATTGGTTTTGATATCATTTATAGCCGCCAACGCTATTGTAGCTTTGATGTCTGAAAAATGTTCTTCGGGTGTTTTTTTAAGTTGATGCGTTAAGTGATTTAGAGAGCCTTTCGTTAATAAATTCTGAACTTTTGCGCCCGCCTCGATCATCCAGTCAATAGATTTTCCGCCATCAACAAAAGTTAAAACTTCAATATTATTTAGAAAATTATGAACCGAAGCCCAAGCTGTAATTTTTTTAACAGCTTCTAATTCTCCTTTAGAAACTCTTGCCGAAGCAATTTCTAAACGATCTACTTTTAATTCTTCTAATAATAATTTTGCTATGGTTAGCTTTTCTGAAACCGAAAATGACACGCCTGATGTTTGTTCGCCATCACGCAATGTGGTATCCATTATTTCAATCTTTCTCTTGGTCATTATTTTTTATTATCAAAAT
>JBNMNV010000242.1:0-5016 GCA_051278125.1 Polaribacter sp.
TAAATAAGATAAGAAACTAGCAGCGAAATAAAAAGAAACGTTGAAATAAACATCCATTTAGAACCAAAAAATATGGTGAGAATAAACAGCGCAATAAATGTAGCCCCCAATAGAATATAGTTTAAGGTTAAACCCTCTCTATATAGTACAAAAAAGAATGATAAATAAATGACGGCAGAACCTGCATCAGGTTGTAAAAAAATTAAAAAAGCAGGAAAAAAAACAATAACAAATGCTTTTATTTGATTTTTTATAAGTTTAAAATTATACTGTCTATCACTTAATAATTTGGCAACCGCTAAGGCTGTAAAAGCTTTCACAAATTCTGAAGGCTGCAAACTCATTGGTCCGAAGCTAAACCAAGATTTAGCTCCATTAATTTCTTTTCCAAAAGGAAATAATAATATTAAGGCAACAATGGAAATCAGATATAAAATGGTAGCAAATTGTTCGTAAAATTTAGAATTAAAAAAAAGAATGATAATTATTAGAGGAATGCTTAACCCAATCCAGATTAATTGTTTGCCATATTTTGTGGAAAAGTCTAAAATTTCAAAATTGTCTTCGGTTTTAGAAGCAGCAAAAATGTTTAACCAACCGAAACTAATTAAAATTAAATAGATAAATACTAGAATCCAATCGATACCAGCAAAAATATTATTTTGTTCCTGACGCAATTTTTTCTAATGGTTTTTGAATTTGTTTGTCGTAAATTTCTTGTAAGCTCTTGTTTAACATACTTAACTCTCTGTATTTACTTTGTTTAGAGATTTTACCATTGATGTATTTTTCAATCAATAAACTTGTAATCGGAGCTGCAATTGTAGAACCATATCCTCCATTTTCAACGAAAACTGCTAGTGCAATTTTAGGATTATCTTTGGGTGCAAAAGCTACTAAAATAGAATGATCGTCAAGCTGTTCTTTAAAACCATCGACTATAATAAAATTTTCTGCAGTTCCTGTTTTTCCACAAATTTCGATTCCTTTTACTTGACTCCATTTTCCTGTACCTGTTTTAAAAACTTCATGCATAGCTTCAATAACAGGTTCAAAATGTTCTTGGTTTATCGTCGTTTTTTTGGGATTTGTGTATTCAGGATTGTCAATGTTTTTTTGACCAATTTTCTTAACAATATGTGGTGTATAGAAATAACCCCTATTCGAAATTGCGGTTGTGAAATTTGCTAATTGAATGGGCGTTGTTAATATTTCACCCTGACCAATGGCATTAGAGATGGTGGAAGAACCATTCCATCTATAATTTAATCTTTGATCATAGTAGTTTCCATCAGGAATTAAACCTTTTTGACCTGCTGGTAAATCATATCCTAAAAAATCACCTAAACCAAAGCTAGCTGCGTGATCATGCCATGTATTTAAGCCTTCTGTAGGGTTATTATTTTTTTCTATGATTCTTTTATATGTGTTCGAAAAGTAGCTGTTGCAAGATTTAGAAATTGCTGTTTTTAATTGAATAGGTTTACCGTAAATACCACAATGACACCCCATAAAAGCTCCTGATCTACCGCCATACCTAAAGCCGTTATAACATTTAAAAGAGGTTTGCTGATTAATTACATTTTCTTGCAAACCAATTAAAGCATTCATCATCTTAAAAGGAGAACCAGGTGAATAAGCAGCTAATAATCCTCTATCATAAGAAGGTTTACTAATAGTATCATTAAATAGTAACACCGAATTTTTAGAACGTTTTCTACCTACCAACATGTTTGGGTCGTAAGTTGGGGCAGTTACTAATGCTAATATTTCTCCAGTAGCGGGTTCAATAGCAACGATTCCACCGCGTTTTCCTTTCATTAATTTTTGGGCATATACTTGTAAATCGATGTCTAATGTTAATGTTAAGTCCTTTCCATTTTCTGGAAGTGTGTCATAAGTGCCATTTTTAAAAGTACCCGTAACTTTATTAAGATTATTTCTTTTTAAATATTTTTTACCTTTTTTACCTCTTAAAACGTTTTCATACTGTTTTTCTACACCGTCTTTTCCTTCTAATTCTCCTTGTTCGTAATAGTCGCTTTTTTTTGCTCTTTCTTCATTTACTTCACCGATATAGCCTAAAACATTTGCAGCCGCTTTTATTGGGTAATTGCGTATAGTTCTCTTTTGGATGTAGAACCCTGCATATTTATGTAATTTTTCTTGAAGAAAAGCATAATCCTCTTTTGCTAATTGTTTTAGAAAAACAGAGGGCAAATAGGTTGCATATACTTCAGCTTTTTTAAATCTCTTTTTAAAATCTGTTGTCTCAATTTTTAAAAGTTTACAAAACTCTAAAGTATCTAATGGGGTTACTTTATTGGGTTGTACCATTACATCGTACGAAAGTTTATTGGCAACTAATAGTTTGCCATTTCTATCGTAAATATAGCCGCGTTCTGGGTAATCATATTCAATTTTTACGGCAGAATTATGAATAGGATCATAGTTATCACTTCTAATAATTTGAAGTTGATATAATCGTCCAATAAAAATAAGTCCAACGAGGGTGATTAAAAAATAGAGTAAAAAACTTCTTTGCATTATTTGCTTTTAGTAAAAATATAGGTTCCTGAAAAATATAAAGTTAACGTAAAAATACTTGAATAAAGTACATTTAAAAGTACGTTAGGAAAATTTTGTAGGCTAAAATTAGCAAAAGAAAAGTAGATAAGGTGATGAATTATTGTTAAAGTTAACGTATAGTTGAAAACTTTACCAAAAGATTCTGATTTTAAATTAAAAAAAGGAAAATCTGCAGTTACTTTTCTAAAATACAACTTTATAAAAAAGAGTCTAATGTAAGCTATTGATAAAATTGAAAAAGCGTGGATACCACCAGAATCAGCAAAAAAATCAACAAAAAGACCTAATAAGAAACTAAAAAAAAGAAAAGGAATTTTTTTTTCTGTTAATGGGTAGATAAATACAAAGGTGATATATAAGTATGGATTTATATAACCCAAAAATAGAATATTATTTAAGACAAATACTTGTAAAAAAAGTAAGAAGAAAAATAAGAACAATAAGTTAGTAGGTTTATTCATTGTCAATAGTTTCTAGTAATTTTATTTCTTCTTTGTCTAAATTCTTAATAACATATACAAATCCTAAATTACTCATATCATTAAATAACGTTACATCCACTTCGTTGTCTGCGGTATTTCCTTTGTTAATTTTAGAAATAGTTCCTATTAAGACGCCTTCAGGAAAAATAGTCGATTTCCCTCCAGTTTCAATCGTATCTCCAACTTTTAAAGGGGCTTGTCTTGGTAAATCGGAAAGCTGTGCGGTGCTATAATTGAGTCCATCCCAACCTAAAGAACCAAAATAATTACTGTTTTTTAAGCGAGCATTAATTTTACTATTTCTGTTTAAAATGGATTGAACTCGCGTGTAATTTTTCGAAGAATTATCAGTAATACCAATAATTCCTTTACTGTTGATTACTGCCATTTCTTTATAAACTCCTTGATTTTTACCTTTATTAATTGTAAGAAAGTTAAATTGTTTTGTATACGTGTTGTTGATGATTTTCGCATCTGTAAAAGTATACTTTTGATGATATTTTAAAGAATCAATAACCACAGAGTCCGCGTTAGAAAGGATGGTAATATTTTTTTCTAAAAAACTTTTTAGCCGAGTGTTTTCTTTGGATAATAAAATGTTTTCAGATTTTAAATTTAGATATTCTGAAAAATTAGAAGTTGCAGCATAAAGTCCTCCTGTAATTAAGTTTGCAGAGTTTACAAATTTACTCTTCTGAAAAGCAAGATTATTAAATGTTAAGGCGAGTGCTATGCCTTGTAAGCATAAAAAAAACAGAAAGTACCTAAACTTTTGAAAAAAAAACATGAGTTGCTGCATTATAAGCGCATTAAAAATGTTAGTTCATTAAAACATTTTTGTATTTTTTTAATTCTTTTAAGGCAATTCCGGTTCCACGAACTACTGCTCTTAAAGGATCTTCAGTAACATAGACAGGTAAGTCTGTTTTACGAGATAAACGTTTATCTAAACCTCTTAGCATAGAGCCACCTCCTGCTAAATAAATGCCTGTGTTGTAAATATCAGCAGCTAATTCTGGAGGAGTTTTAGAGAGTGTTTCCATCACAGCATCTTCAATTCTTAAAATAGATTTGTCTAAAGCTTTTGCAATTTCTCTAAAAGAAACTTGCACTTGTTTTGGTTTACCGCTCAATAAATCTCTACCTTGAACCAACATATCATCTGGGGGCGAATCCAAATCTTCTGTAGCAGCCCCAATGGTAATTTTTATTTTCTCTGCAGTAGTTTCTCCAACATGTAAATTGTGTTGTGTACGCATGTAATACATAATATCGTTAGTAAATAAATCTCCAGCAACTTTTACAGATTGATCGCAAACAATACCCGCTAGCGCAATTACAGCAATTTCAGTTGTGCCACCACCTATATCGATAATCATGTTTCCTTTGGGTTCCATAATATCAATACCAACGCCAATGGCCGCAGCCATAGGTTCATAAATTAAGTATATTTCTTTTGCATTCATGTGTTTGGCGGAATCTCTTACAGCACGTTTTTCAACCTCTGTAATTCCTGACGGAATACAAATAACCATTCTTAAAGCTGGTGGGAATAGTTTCTTTTTAATCGATGGAATTTGCTTTACAAACTCCTTTATCATTTCTTCTGATGCTTGAAAATCTGCAATTACTCCGTCTTTTAAAGGACGAATTGTTTTTATGTTTTCGTGCGTTTTTCCCTGCATTAAATTAGCTTCTTGCCCAATAGCAATAATTTTACCAGTTAATCTATTTCTGGCAACAATAGAGGGTGCATCGATAACCACTTTTCCGTTGTGAATTATCAAAGTATTTGCGGTTCCTAAATCGATCGCAATATCTTCTGTCATAAAATCAAAAAAACCCATAAAATATCTATCTTAATTTGAAGCAGTTCAATATACACAAATTTACTAAAATTAATCTTGTAAATCTGTTTATTTTATTAATGTTTAAAATGTCTTGT
>JBNMNV010000243.1:0-4975 GCA_051278125.1 Polaribacter sp.
AATACATAAAAACTTTATTAAAGCCCGTAATAGCTGTTTTTCATATATATTATTATTTGCTGTTTTGATTCCTACGAGAAATAACCAATGACAAGATCTAATTTCTCCGATACTTGAAGGGATTTTGGCAATTCTCGGAAAAATTGTCTGGTCAAATTTAGGGATGAATACATCACCCATAAAATTGATTAAAGATGAAGTTAAATTATAAATAAATGGTTTCCAATTTATTATGTCGTGGTGAACCCTGATAGTTATAAAAACAACGCAGCATATATTTGAAATGTAAAATGGTTTAAAATTAAGCCTAAGCTCTTTTAAATGCTATTTATAGTAGGGTGACCTATGGATATTAAGTTTTATAATTAGACTAAATTGCTGGTTTCAATACTTGTTATGTTTTTACGTTTATCATTATTTTTTTTCATTCCAAAGAGTACTCTAGTGATTTTAAAAGGATACACTAAAAAACGATATAAAAGTACAATGACAAAAAATGAGCTAATAAAAAGTACTATCATTTTAACAGGGATATTTAAATTTAGCTGAATAATGTAGTAACCAAAAATTATTATTACCGTTTGATGCAGTATGTAAAATGGATATATAGCTTCGTTCATCCTTTTGAGCCAGAGACTAGGTTTATTCAGATAAACTTGTGCATATCCTAACAAGGTCAAAACAAAGCACCATCCCAACAAACAACATAAGCTATACCAAATATACCAACGAACGGAAAGGCTTAAATAGGGTTCAATATAATTATTGGGTACGAAATAATAACTATAAAACAATAGTGTACTAATTATAAAAGTAATAAGGTGAAAGCGTCTGTATTTTTTTAGGTTTTCCCAAAATAGTTGTGAGCTTGCAAATAAAATCCCTGTAATAAAGAAGTAGGTATAGAAGAACGTTTGCGAAAAATTGGTTAAAGAAGATGAGCCAGTCGGGTAATACCTTTTAAGTAGTACTGTTAAAATTATTAAGGGTAATCCCCCTAATAATAGCCCCATTTTATTAGAAGATATTCTTTCAAACCAAGTTCTAAGACTTTGAGAATTTTGCGATTTAAGAAAAATAATTAGTGGAATAATAAGTACAGAAATAATATAAAGATTTTCTATAAACCAAAGATGGTTTGTTTCAAATTGTCCGCTGGTGTATAGCTGCCAGTAAGAACGATATTCATTTATGTATTGAAAATAAGTTTGTGGTGGTACAATAAAGAGTATACCAAAAAAAAGTGGAATTAAAAGTCTGCTTGTGCGCTCTTTAAAAAATTGTTTCCAAGTCCTTTTAGAAAAAGCAAGTACAGTTCCAGTACCTGATATTAAAAAGAGTAAGGGCAATCTAAACTGTTCAAAGTAGACCATAATGTCATCCAATAATTTACTAGATTCAGAATTCATAATGTGAAAATCGTCGCCATTAAAAGGCATACCTAGGTGATGGAAATAAACTGATAAAATGGCAATAACACGTAACCAGTCTAAATCATATCTTCTTGATGTAGTATCCATTGATATTTTTTTTTGATGGCAAATATAAAAACAATGTCAATGATAGCTGTGCTTAAGGGGTGAATGACAATCCAAAGTGACGAAATACAAACCTACTTTTTATTGCGATTAGTAAAAACGCGATTAAATTCTTGAACCTTGGATGGGGATACTGGAATAGTAGTTTCAGAAAAGTTTTTTAAGCGAAGCACATATCCTTTAACATTGCCTGAAATGGATTCGATAGTCTACAGATTAACCAAATAAGAGCGATGCACTTTAAACAGATAAGGAAAGGAACTTAACTGTTCTTCAAATTCCTTTAAAGTCATTCACTTTAACAATTTTCCAAATCCGGTAACACTGCGGCAAACAATTTCGATATAATTACTCTCTACTTTTGCAAAAAAAAATGTCCCCATGTTTATTTCGAATTGCTCTCTAGGTATTGGTGTGGTTATGTGTATGGAGTTGCTACTTGTTGTAATTGATGCTGGAGTAGCTATTTGTTTTAAAAAGTTAACGTGCCAAAACAATAATTGCTCAAGGTTCAGAGGTGAAATGATCATTAAAATTAAACTACCTACCAAAAAAGTGTTCCGAATTTCCTCCCAGAGGTGGCGGAATGACCAGTTATCGGGATTAGTATAAATGAACTACTATGGACTTAAAGTCCATAGTAGTTTATTTATGTTGATGTCACGTGATAGAATTTTGAAGAATAAAGTATTCTTTTTTATCCTCAATTTGAGAATCATATCTAAAAGTAGTTTCGGGTAAGATATGAGTGATGACCCTAAGTATCATAAAAAGATTCGTAATTACTTTTTTCTAGAATATTATATTTCAGCTGCTAATCTACATGCTTGATTTATAGCTAGTTTTGCATCTAATTCAGCAGCAACATCTGCACCCCCGACGATATGTACTTTTATACCTGACGCTTCTAATGGTTCAAATAGCTCATTAAGTGGTAATTGACCTGCACAAATTATAATAGTATCTACTGCCAATACTTTTTGCTCTTCATTTTGGATATAATGTAAGCCTGCATCATCAATTTTTGTGTATTGTATATTATTGATAAACTGAACCTTCTTCTTTTTTAATGTAGAACGATGAATCCATCCTGTAGTTTTACCTAAGTTACCGCCAAACTTACCTTTGCTACGCTTGAACATAAAAATTTCTCTTGGCGATGGATCAACCTCGGCAATTACACCTTCAGTTCCACTTCGTGCCTTCATTGTTTTATCAATTCCCCATTCTTTTAACCAAGCGTCAATGTTTAATGAAGTACTTTCACCTTCATGCGATAAATATTCTGAAACATCAAAACCAATTCCTCCAGCTCCAATAACTGCAACACGTTTACCGACGTGTTTTTTGTACTTTAAAACATCGATATAGTTTAATACTTTAGGATGATCTATTCCTTCAATTTTTAGAGCTCTGGGTTTGATTCCTGTTGCTAATATGACTTCATCAAAACTACCGTTTTTTATATCTTCAGGAGTTACACGCGTATTTAATTTTACAGTTACATGATGTAATTCTATTTGCTTATTAAAATAACGGATGGTTTCATAGAATTCTTCTTTACCTGGAATTTGCTTCGCCATATTGAATTGTCCTCCTGTTTCTTTTTCGGAATCAAAAAGTGTGACATCGTGTCCTCGTTGTGCTGCAATGGTTGATGCAGCTAAACCAGCAGGACCAGCACCTACAACAGCAATTGTTTTCTTTTTTTCTGTCGGAAGGTAATTTAGTTCCGTTTCATGACAGGCTCTTGGATTTACCAAACAACTTGCCACTTTTCGCTGAAAAACGTGATCTAAACACGCTTGATTACAACCAATACATGTGTTTATTTCGTCCGATTTATTTGCTTCTGCTTTATTTACCCATTCTGAATCTGCCAAAAATGGTCGCGCCATCGAAATCATATCTGCATGACCTTCTGCCAATATTTTTTCAGCTGTTTCTGGCATATTTATTCTATTTGAAGTAACTAACGGAATCGAAATTTCCTCTTTCATTCTTTTAGTAACCCAAGTAAAAGCCGCTCTCGGGACAGATGTTGCAATGGTAGGTATTCTTGCTTCGTGCCAACCAATACCCGTATTTATAATAGTGGCGCCAACTTTTTCAATTTCTTTACCTAAGGCCACTACTTCTTTCCAAGTACTTCCATTTTCTACTAAATCTAGCATTGATAAACGATAGATTATGATAAACTCCTTTCCAACGGCTTCTCGAGTTTGCTTTACTAATGCTATGGGTAAACGCATTCTATTTTCATAGCTTCCTCCGTAATTATCGGCACGCTTATTTGTTTTTTCTGAAATAAATTGATTGATTAAATACCCTTCCGAGCCCATAATTTCTACGCCATCATATCCAGCTAATTTTGCTAGTTTAGCGGAATTTACAAAATCCCGAATTGTACGTTTGATGCCAGATTGATTTAGCTTGAACGGTTTAAAAGGACTAATTGGTGATTTTATGGCAGAAGGTGCAACTGCAAATGGATGATATCCGTAACGTCCTGCGTGTAAAACTTGCATACATATTTTACCACCTTCTTTATGTACAGCATCTGTAATTACTTTATGGCGTCTTGCGTGTTTTTTTGTACTCATTCGTGCCGAAAAAGGACCTGTCCAACCTTGCACATTAGGAGCAATTCCACCAGAAATAATTAAACCAACACCGCCTTTTGCACGCTCTGCATAATAGGTAGCTATCTTTTCGAAGCCATTTTTTTCTTCTTCTAATCCTGTATGCATTGAACCCATTAAAACTCGGTTTTTTAGCGTTGTAAACCCTAAATCTAATGGTTGGAAGATATGTTTATACTTGGTCATCTTTCTTTACGTTTTATTTGCTTTTACTATGCGCGCATAATAAAAGGTAAATTACATTTTTTTAATATAATAATAGTAACAGTGGTAACCTTTTTATGTTTTTAGGTTCATATTTTATAGCGTAACTGCTATCTAATCTCTTTTCAGTGGAATAAGAAGTATCAAACTTTGAAACAGCTGGCTGAAACATGAGTGTAAAATATTCTCTAAGCTATATTAAAAACTATAATATAAAATTAGTTATCTAAATAGTTGAGATAAGCGATGAAATACTATAAAATCTATCATCGCAATATTTCGAAGTAAAACTGCTTAAAAATCATTATCGGATATCATGATAACCTTCGAGGCCAATATGAAAGAAGTTAGACGTTTATAAACTTTCCAGTAATGATGCTTTGCAGAGTTGTATTGTATGTGTTCGGTATATTCAAAATTGGTATAATTTAACCAAATCGAACACATCGTTTCTTTCTTATACGTCAGGAATATGGGCGATACTATCTAGTATCTGGTCGGAAATACAGCAAAATTAAAAATGTTTCTTTTTGCGCTTTTCATCTTTAATTTTAATCGCCTGATGCTACGGCGTCACATTATAAAGTAAAA
>JBNMNV010000244.1:0-4973 GCA_051278125.1 Polaribacter sp.
TAAAAGAACAAAAAGATATTTTATTCAATTCTTTTTATAAAGAAAATTTTAATGCCGACTCTTTAACAGCGAAAATTGGTTTTATAGAAGAAAAAAAGCATGCAGAATTGTATCGATTCTTTAGTAAAGTGAGAGTTATTTGTAGCAAAGAACAAGCTCAAACGTTTGATGAAATTATTCAAAAAGCCTTGAGAGCTGGTGATAGAAGGCCTCCAAAAGAGGAAAGAATGCCGCCTAGAGAACATGGAATGCCACCTCAAAAAAAATAATTTTTAAACATAGCGCAAGTTTTTTGTTGTACTTGCATCTAAATTTAAATAACAAACTATTCAGAAATAGTAAGGTCTAACACATAAATTTATGATGTATGTTTAAAAAAAATCAAATTACCCAAGTAGCTGTTTTAGTATTTCTAACTTTTTTGATTGGCGCATGCAGCTCATCCGAAACAAGTGATGACGAAGAATTAGGAACCATAACAGATCCTGTAACATCCTATGATATTTCACCAATTTTATCAATGTTCGACAATATTGATGCGGTTTCGTATGCTGTTCACGGCAATTCAGTAACGTTTACAACTACAGATTTACCAAACCACACAAGTCCTTATTGGCCAATTTCGCATCCTCTATATCAAGCGTATAATGGATCAAATACTGCTTGGAATCAGAACCCAAATTCTATTGGAGAGCAGAATATTACATTTACCATATCTTTAAAACCGTCTGAAGCGTCCATAAAAAGTGCAACACCTTTAGGGCCTATAGGAATTTCAAGAAACGGAATTGTGTTTTTTAATCAGTATGCAGGTCCAAATAATCAAGCATTAACCGGTGAAATAAATTCGTTCGATCAATGGCTAGGGCATCCCGCAGGGACACAATATCATTATCACATAGAGCCCTCTTTTTTAACAAATGAGTTTGGTGAAGATGCTTTTTTAGGTTTGCTTTCTGACGGATTTCCAGTATACGGGCCAGAAGAAAATGGAAGCACAATGACCAATGCTGATTTAGACGATTATCACGGTCATACCACCGAAACAGCTGAATTTCCTGACGGAATTTATCATTATCACATTACTACTGAAGCTCCTTATTTAAATGGAAACGGATTTTTTGGTACTGCAGGAACTATAACAAACTAAGTAGTGAAACTTCTAAAAATTAGTATTTTATTTTGTTCGATTTTTCTTTCTTGTGATCAAAAAAAACAAGAAATCAACCTTTTTTCTAAGGATGAAATTATAATTCCGTCTGTAGAAAAAAATAAAATAGACACTAATTTTACATTGATAAATGGTGTTTTATTATACGAAGATAAACCGTATTCAGGAAGTGTAAAAGAGTTCTATTCGGATGGTAATTTGAAATCCATTTCTCAATATAATCAGGGCAAAAGAGAAGGGACATATTTCGGATTTTACGCAGATTCTAAAAAATGGTTTGAACGCTATTATACCAACGGATTAAAATCGGGCATTCATAAAGGATGGCACACAAACGGATTGCAAATGTTTGAATATTATTTTAATAACAAAGGTGTTTATCATGGTAGCGTAAAAGATTGGCATTTTTCGGGCATCTTGGGCAAGCATTTTAATTTTGTTGATGGAAAAGAAACAGGAAGTCAAAAAATGTGGGATTTAAAAGGAAAAATAAGAGCTAATTTTTATACCGTAAATAATGAAAGACACGGTTTAATTGGTTTAAAAAACTGTGTTAGCGTTTTAACTAAAGATAGTATTTAATATGAAAATAACATCCATAATTTTATTTTGTATCCTATGTTTTTCCTGCAAAAATGAAGTTGCCATCGATAAAACAAAAACACTTCCTTTTTACAATTCAGAAGAATTTACGCCAGAGTGGATTGCAAAAACAGACACTAATTACAAAAATATACATACTATAGCTCCGTTTGAATTTACAAATCAAAATGGAAAAAAAGTGACCAATAAAGATTTTGAAGGTAAGATATATGTGGCAGATTTTTTCTTTACCACCTGTCCAAGTATTTGTCCAATTCTAGCAAAAAACATGGAGACTATTCAAGAAAATTACAAAAATGATGAAACTGTTTTGCTCTTATCTCATACAGTTATGCCTTGGGTAGATTCTGTTGAAAAAATAAGAGAATATGCTACAGAAAAAAATGCGATAGACAATAAATGGCATTTGGTAACTGGCAATAAAGACCAAATTTATAAGATTGCTAGAACCTCTTATTTTGCGGATGAAGATTTTAAAAAGACAAAAGATGAGAGCGAGTTTATACATACAGAAAATTTTCTTTTGGTAGACCAAAAAGGAAGAATTAGAGGCGTGTATAATGGCACTTTGTCTTTAGATGTAGAGCGATTAAAAAGACATATAGAAATTTTGAAGAAAGAAAGCTAACAACATACAATTTAGGGGAATTGTAAAAAGTCTTGCTAATTTATTAGCAGGGCTTTTTTTTGTTAAAGTATAGTTAACATGCACAAGTTTTTAATTCTAACTGCATCAAAAGAAATAGAACCATAAAAATACATACAATGAGAAAATCAATTTTAACATTCAGTTTTGCAATTTTAGCAACAACTGCAGTTTTAAGCCAAGAAAAAAATACTGATAAAAAAAAACCAATAGGACCACCATCTATAAAACAAATATTTAAAGATTTAGATAAAAATGAAGATGGAAAAATTTCTTTAAAAGAAGTGAAAGGACCTCTAAAAAAAGATTTCAAAAAGATAGATCTTAACAAAGATGGTTTTATTACCAAAGAGGAATTAAAGAAAGCTCCAAAACCAGAACCAAGAGAAAAACCAAGAAATTAAAATAATAACAAAACATACTAGAATTTAAACGAAGTATTAAAGTGAAAACTATCATTAAATATTAGAAAAAATAAAAATACATGAAAGAATTAAAAGCCATATTAATTTCGACAATTTTAGTGCTGTTTTTCTTCTCTTGCACAAATAAGGATGTAATTGAAGTACTAGAAGACGGACAAATTATTATTGATGATACCAATTTTGAAGTAACAGATTGGAGCACAGACACTCATAGTAATGATGCAAAACCAAATTTTGATCAAGTATTTGAAGATAATGCAATAAAAAGATTAGATTTTGTAATTACAAGCACTCGCTGGCAAAGTATGCTGGACAATATGACTGCTAAATACGGAACATTTGGGGTTAGAGGTGGAGCTCCAGGTTTAATAAATACAGATGAAAATCCTGTTTTTGTTCCTGGAGAAGTATTTTGTGAAGGCAAAGAATGGTATAGAGTTGGTCTACGTTTTAAAGGAAACTCTAGTTTACAATCTAGTTGGCAATCAGGAATTTTAAAATTATCATTCAAATTAGATTTTGATGAATTTGAAGATGATTATCCTCAAATTAAAAACCAACGATTTTATGGATTTAAAAAATTAAGTCTAAAAAATAACTTCGATGATAGTTCAATGTTAAGAGAAAAAGTTGCTTCAGACGTATTTAGAAATGCAGGTTTAGTAGCTTCGCATACCGCTTTTTACACTCTTTATGTAGACCACGGTACTGGACCGCAGTATTTTGGTTTGTATACTTTAGTAGAGGAAGTTGATGATACTGTTATTGATACACAATTCTCTAGTGATAAAGGAAATTTATACAAACCGGATGGTGATGCAGCTTCTTTTGCAATGGGGACTTTTGATGAAGATGAGTATGTAAAAAAAACGAATGAAGATGAAGCCGATTTTACGGATGTTCAAAATTTATTATCAATTTTACATAATGGTACTAGAACAACAGATCCAATAACTTGGAGATCTAATTTAGACGCTGTTTTAGATACAGACGTTTTTTTAAAGTATTTAGCAATAAATACAGTAATACAAAATTGGGATACTTATGGAAAAATGACGCATAATTATTTTTTGTATCAAAATCCTGATACGAGCAAATTAACTTGGATTCCTTGGGATCATAATGAGGCTTTACAAGATGGAAAAATGGGTGGTTCTCTAGCTTTAAATTTCTCGGGTTTAAATTCTACACAATGGCCTTTGATAGGTTATTTATATGAAGATGAGCTATATAAAGAAAAATATGAGACCTATTTAGAAGAAACGATAGTGTCTGCTTTTAATGAAAATACAATTCAAGCATTGTATACAAGTTATGCATCTTTAATAGAAGAATATGCAACTGCTGAAGTTTCTGGTTATAGTTTTTTAAAAAATAGTTCAGAATTTCAATCAGCAGTAGCGGCTTTAAAAAGCCATGTTACCTCTAGAAAAAATGCAGTAAAGGCATATTTAAATTAATAATAAAGTAAAATTAGTTGGATTGATTGATTGATTGAAAAGACCTTGTGAGAAATTGCGAGGTTTTTTTTAAAAAATTACATTACAAGTTTTTTGAAATAATTGCATCTAAAAAGTAAATAGATATAATTAAGGCTGCAATCAGTTAATACAAACGAATTATTGAGAGTCTTTAATGCAATAAAAGTGATTAACCCTAAAAAATTAAAAATGATCAAAAAATATCTAATACCAATTATTGTTATACATATTTGTTTGGTGGGTTGTAAAACTCAAAATACAAACCACTCTCATTCTCATGATGGAATAACAGAAAACCATACACATTTAGAAACTAATTATTTTGATTCTTACAGTCTTGTAGATGCTAATTTCGGAACAAAAACTATCGTAAGTGTAAATAAAGGAGTTAGAACTATGGTAACTAATTCATTACCAAATCATAAAACAGGTAATTATCCACAAAAAGGAAATCCAAATACTATTTCAACTCAAAATAGAATTTATACATTTCCAACAAATCCTATATTAAAATCAGAGCCAACGTGGGTTAGAGAGCCAGGTGTAGCTTTAAATGGCGTTAAATTTGAACCAGGAACCGCAGAAGTTGTGTATTGTGAAACAGGAGAAAATTATAGAGTAGAAGCCTTTCAAAATCTCATTGATTT
>JBNMNV010000245.1:0-4959 GCA_051278125.1 Polaribacter sp.
GTACTTTCATTACTCCTTGAAGTAACCTGTTAAATTCAATGGGTTTTAAAAGGTAGTCAACTGCTTTAAGGTTATAACTTTCCAAAGCATATTCAGAATAGGCTGTCGTAAATATAATAAGTGGCGGATTTTGTAAAAATTTAGGAAAGCTAATCCCTGATAATTTAGGCATATTTATATCTAAGAAAATAAAATCAACCGCATGCTGTTGAAGATATTCAAGTGCATCCAAAGGATCTCTATACGTTTTTTTCAATTCCACAAATGGGATACAGCTTAAATGAAATTTAAGTACATCAATAGCAGCGGGTTCATCATCAATTATTACACAGTTCATACGAATCATTTATCAAGTTGCAGAATAAGTAAAGATATAAAATATCCCTTTTCTTCTTTTGTTTCTAAAGTATAAGCATTTGGGTACAAAATGGAAAGTCTCTTTTTTAAATTATCAAGCCCGAATCCTGAAGACTCATCTGCTAAACCATAAGCACCTTGACGTATGGTATTGCTTACTTTAAAGTACAACTTATTTTGAGTCACCTCTAAGAAAATATCGATTATTGATTTTGTTTTAGGATCAATTCCGTGTTTAATGGCGTTTTCAACAAAAGGAATAAGCAGCATGGGGCTTATTTTAACGGCATTTACAGCTCCTTTAATAACAAAATTTATAAACACATCATCTTCTTCAGCAATACGTAATTGATATACTTGAATGAAATTTTTAAGGTGATGAATTTCTTTTTCGAGTGCTACTTTGTCTTCATTCGTTTCATAAACCATATAACGCATCAATTCTGCCAGTTTCGCAATTCCGTCAGCCAATTCTGGTACGTTATGCTTTAAGGATTTGGCATAAAAACTATTTAAAACGTTAAACAAAAAATGAGGGTTAATTTTAGATTTTAAAAAAGCCATTTCTGTGGAAAGCTTTTCTTCTAGCAATACTCTTTTAAGTTTTTCATTTTGTATCCAATATTTAATGAGCGCATAAGACAAAGCAACTAATAAAATAAAAAAACTAATCACTGAATTATAAATTAAATACACCACAAAAGATTCACTCGCAGAGGAGAAAAAATTCACCAAATAGCCGTAATCTATACTACTTTCAAATAAATTGATAAGTATGAAGCCACCTAACAAAGAAATAATTAACGCCTTAATTTTTTTCAATCGCAAAAATTTTGGAACTAAAAAAAATGCGGTTGTATAAAAAACAGTTTGATTCATAAGCATCCCAAACCCTATTGCAAGCCAATACGGACCACTCTCTTTTCTAAAGTCACCTATTGTAGCTGTATAGTTTAAAATTAAAAAGTAACCTATTCCCCATACTAAAACATGAATTATTGGCTCTATATACTTTTTCATACTGAATCGTTTCTTTGTCAAAAATAGGGTTTAAATCAACTTGAAAATATTCAAGGTGTGAAAGATACCATTATAGTGACCAAATTCCATATTGCTGTGAAGTTCGCCCTTTTTCACACAATTATGGGTTTCTATCACAACAAAGAAGGCAACAATCACATTCATTTTATGGTGTCATTCAAACATTCTAATATTGTTTCAAATTAATTATTAAATCATAAAAAAATGAAAAAAGCAGTTGTAGTATTCATCGCATTCATCTTAGGAATTAATTCCTTTGGACAATCAAGCTCCAACAAAGAATTAGAAAATAATATTGATGACTTATTTGAAAGTTATTCTTATTATAATCGGTTTATTGGAAATGTTTTAATTAGCAAAGACAACCACATCATTTATCAAAAAAGTTTTGGTTATGCTGATATAGCTCGAAATAAAAAAAATACTAAAAAATCAATATTTAGTATTGCTTCTCTTACAAAATCATTGGCAGCGGTTGGAATTATGAAATTAGTTGAAGATGGGAAATTGACATTAGAAACACCTATTTCAACCTATTTTCCAGATTTTATACCTGATTATTCAAAAGACATAACAATACAACATTTGTTAAATAACAGTTCTGGTATGGAGGCCAATATTGGCAGAACAGACGATAATGGAAATGGATTGATGCCAGAAAAAACGGCTATAACTTTTAATGAAGTTTTAGAAAAATTAAAAGAGTCAAAATTAAAATTTGAGCCAGGAACAGGTTATGACTATAATAATTTCGGGTACTTGTTGTTAGCTAATGTCATTGAAAAAGTAAGCGGACAACCTTATGCTGACTTTATGAAACAAACAATTTTTAAACCTGCAGGAATGAAAAATACAGCCATTGCTTCATTCAAATCTTTAAACCAAAAAGCGCAACCATATTTAGGTTTAGGTATGAATAAATTTAAAAAATTTAAGGAGCCTTTCCATCCTTCGTGGCTTCAAGGTGCGGCTGATATAAATTCAACTACGGTTGACTTATTTAAATTTATGCAAGCTTTAGATAATGGAACCTTATTAAAATCAGAATCCAGGAATAAACTATACACCGCTATACAAGCAATGGGCGTTAATGAAATGACTTCTGGCTTAGGTTGGGTTATTGATAAAAAAGGAGATGAAAAATGGATATACAATAATGGGTTGCTTCCTGGTTATGCTTCAGTGATGGGTACTTTGTCAGAAAAAAATATTAAAATAATCATTCTTTCAAATGCTACTTCTGTAAATCCAGTAACAGATGAGTTTCAAGGAGAAGTTACTTTTGTCCCTGAAATTACCGATAAAATTATTTCACTGTTTCAAGGTAAAAACATAGAAATTTCACCAATACCAACAAAGATTATAAACCATAGTATTATTAATGTTACGAAGGAATATCAATTGGATAATGAACACTCACTTCTGATAAAAAAAGAAGGAAACAGTTACTCGTTAGAGACAATTGGTAAAGAACCTTGGTCGGTTTTTACGTATACGTTTTCAAGAAATACGACAGAAAATGATGCCTTTAGTGAAACAGCTTTGTTTTTTGCGAATGCAATGAGTACTCAAAATTTTGAAGGACTTATAAATTATGGCAATGATCAAATGAAAGGATTTTTAGGCACAGAAGAAGGTTTAGGGCAATTAAAAGGAATGTGGGCAAATTTTTTACAACATGCAGGTAGATTTATATCGTATAATATTTATAAAATTGATGGGGATGATGTTAAAAATGTTCATATCAGGTTTCATTTTGAAACAGTGGATATTGGAATGGTACTCAGTATTAACGCCAACCATAAAATACAAGGAATGTTTATGGATGATGCAGTTAAAACAAATCATATCAAAACTGTAAAATTAACACCTATAAGTGAAAATGAATTTTTCATCAATGGGCATCAAAATGAGGGGATGCAGGATTTAAAAATAAAAGTATCTAATACAGGATTAATCTTAACAGATGGTTCCATAAATTTTAAAGCAGCAATTAAACCTTCCTTTTAAGCAAGGAAATAACCAGCCACTAATAACTAAGCATATGGCGTGCCGACATGCTAAACGCTATATGCCTTGTTTACTGATCCGTTGCTAAGGATAAGGGGGGAAACGACCGTTTGGGTTTGGGTTTTAAAAGGAGCGTGACTAGGTAAAGGAGGGTTTTTTAATATTTGTTAAATTAGCAGCTTAAACCGCGCAAAAAACCATTTATAAAAACGTTGTAAGCAAGCTAAAAAGTGTTAAGTTTCTCTACTTATAATTCTTAATACCTAATAAAATTCAGTCGATATTTACCATTATTCAACGGAATTAACACAGATGTCATAAAGATGTCATAAGCTTGGCGCAAGTGTCAGTAAGGATTGTCTTTAATTTTGCTCCCTGAACATTAAATTCAAACTTATGATTAATTTTATTACACGCATCGTTTTACTCATCGCTTTCCTTCTTGTTACATGTCTTGGTTTTAGTCAAAGCTATGCATCAAAAATAGACTCCATAGTTTCTTTAGATTATGGTGATAATGATCCAGGTATCACCATTTTGGTTGCAAAAAAAGGAAAAGCAATATATAGTAAGGCTTTTGGAAAATCCAATATAGAGTTAAATACGCCAATGCAGTTGAATACTATATTTCAGATTGGGTCTATTACAAAACAATTTACTGCAGTTTCTATTTTAATGCTAGCAGAACAAGGCAAATTGAATATTAAGGATAAAATTGAAAAATACATTCCTGAATATGCTGAGATTGAAAAAGATATTACCATTCATCATCTTTTAAACCATACTTCAGGAATAAAAAACAGAACTCCTGTTGGTGGCGATGGGTTCATCTCTAGAACAGATATGTCACCCATAGAACTTATTGCCTATTTTAAAAATGAACCTTTAGAATTTAAACCTGGAGAAAGTTTTAAATATAGCAATGCCGGCTATATTCTGCTGGGACGAATTATTGAAATCGTTTCTGGACAACCTTATGGAGAATTTATAGAAAAAAATATTTTTGATAAAATTGGAATGTCTTCTTCATACTATGGAAGTACTAAAGAAATTATTAAAAATAGAGCTTCAGGCTATCAAGTGGAACAAAATAAATTTACGAATGCAGACTATATGAGCTTAACGTTACCTTATTCAGCAGGTTCTATTTTATCTACAGTTGAAGATTTATTGAAATGGCAAAATGCCCTATATTCAAATAGCCTTTTAAAACAATCTAGCTTTGAACAAGCTATAAAACCATCTGTTTTAAATAGTGGTAAAAAAATACCTTATGGATATGGTTTTAGACTAGCAAAATTAGGGAAGTCACCTGTAATAGCTCACTCTGGAAGTACAAAAGGTTTTACATCTATTGCTTTCTTTTTACCAAAAGAAAATATTTATATCGTGGCTTTAACCAATTGCAATTGTAAAAATGTAAATAATGTTACGAAACAAGTTGCCCAGTTATTTGTAACTATACCTAAGGCTAATAAAACTTCTTCCGATGATAAAATGGCTCAACAAAACAGAAAGTCAGTAGAACTGCCTCTTGAAATACTAAAAAAA
>JBNMNV010000246.1:0-4945 GCA_051278125.1 Polaribacter sp.
ACAAAGTTTGTTGCAGGAGTATATCTAATCCAGTCATCTGTTGGATCTGTTGGTGTGCCACTTTTTCTTACATCAATTGCGCCACCATTTGCAGAAAACCCAGATGAAATTGAAATACTTCCAACATTTGGACCATCATTACCAAAAGTATCATTACTTAATACCTCTATGCGATTATTAGTGCTATTGGCATTTACTGATGATGAATCATCAGTAGCCTCTGGTAAACTATTTATGGTTAAATTACATCCAGTTGGTCTATCAGAAGGTCTTAACAATGCATTTAACAACATTCTTTGTCCATTAACTTCCGTACTATTATAACTGTAACTATGTCCCGCTAAATAATGAACATAACCACCAACACTTGCGCCTGATGAAGCTAATTTACCAACATATGCTTTGTAGTTTGATCCGTTGTTGCTATCGTAAGCCACTCTTAATCCAGGATTTGTAGTGAATATAAAAGATTCTACTGAACCTCCTTCATCATTTAAAGCTCCATGAATTTGAATATAAGGGTCATCTTCATTATCATAGATAATATTTCCTCCTATATCTGGTTTACTTGAAAAAGTTGCTAATAAAGAACCATTTGATGAATTTGAATACGCTTCAACTCCTTCACATTGCCCTAAAAAGTTTCCACCACTATCTAAAAAAGATTTAATACTATTTACATGTGCTGTATTAATGTCACTTGGTTTTGTATGTGGTTCACTTACAAAAGTAAAACATGATGATCCATTAATTGAATTTGCAGTAGCAACTCTTTGATAATGTGTGTTTAATGTTAAGCCAGCATTTGCATATATATCTTCATGAATATCAGCATTTCCACCTTCATTTAATACAGCTGCTTTTGGTTTGTGATTTAATGTGTATTTAATATCTACTGTTGCATTTGATGTTAACTCATAAACGTTTACATTATTTCCAAAACTATTAATGATTGCAAGTGCAGCAGTCTTATTGCTTACATCAATAATTAATGGACCAGAAATAAAATTTCTACTTGCACTAGCTTGCGTACTTGGTGCAACTCTACTTGCATTAGCTGTAAAATCGATAGCATCTTTCGCTTTTCCAGATTTAATAGCCCATTTTAGTGGGATTCCTGCATGTAATAATCTAACAGCCAAACCATAAGAATTCAAATTGAATACTCCTCCACTTGATTGTAGCGTATTATCCATTGCAATAACAAGTGAACCTGATGGGATAGTTTCAGAAGTAAAAAAAGCAGTTTCAAATCTATTTATACTTTCTGCTGTTTGTTTTTTTGATTTGTTATTTTTTTGAGCCCAAAAAACATCTGAATTAAAATTTAGCGTGTTTTTCCAATTCTTTTCATATAAACTATAAAAAGTGTTTAGGCTTTCAGTACTTTCATTAACATTTAAATTAAATGCAGAATTTTTAGGATTTGCGTTTAAGGTAAAAGCAATACTTAGTAGAAATAAAATTGCTAAGTTCAGGTGTTGTGTAATTGTTTTTTTCATAATAAAAAAAAATTAGGGTTTGGTTTTTTTTCTTTGTTAAGTAACTTTTTTTTTTGCAAACTCGAGCTTAATTAATATGAAACTTTTAATGCCCAAGTTATACTTTAAGCAAAGCTTTTAAGTTATTGTTGTAAAATTATTATTTCTAACAAATGAACCTAGTGAGTTAAAAAAATTAAGGGTTTTTATACCTCCATCATTTATTTTTACAGTGTTCATGATAACAGGCAACGTAGTTTCATTCCCTGCAGGTGCGCTGCCAGAGCCAATTCCACTTGTTTCTGTAATAATATTCCCATTAAAAGTAAGTTGGATTTCGGTAATTTTAGTATTATCTGTACCTAAAACAACATTGTAAAGTGTTTGTGAAGAGGCTAAACTTGGCATAAGCATAAGTCCAAGCATCATTGCACCTATATATATTCTGCTTGGTTTCGTTTTACCTGTCTTCATATTGATAGAAAAAAGACTATCAAAGTTGATACCGAACAAAGAGTTCTTTATTAGATAAAATGTTTTTTTTAAGGAAATCATAGTTTTTAAGGTATAAGTGCTAAATAATTTATCTTTTTGGTTAATTCTTATTTTAAAAATTATTGTCTGTTTCTGTTAATGTTTTGAGGAAACTTAAAATAATTAGGTAAAATCATTAGATCTAATAACTATTGCATAATATAACTTTAACATGTAATTTTTTCATGAAAAAATTTTTTAATTAAATTAATCACTTAAATTTCAAGATCAAATTTATTTAATTTTGATCATACGGGAGGGATATTTAGTTCAATGTCATTCATTTAAAGTCGAACAGCATTAAATCGTCTTTTTAACGTTTTTTTTTGGGGAAAGTAATATGATTAAAAAATCATTTGCTAGCAAATATTAATTACTCGTTAAAAATCCTACAAATTTATTATTTTTTTTGAATAAAAACAAATTTAATTTTATGAAATTAAATCCTCTAAAATACTGATTATCATAATTTAAAAAACTATGGTCGCTAATTTTTCTTAATCCTGTATACAAACTACTATATTCACAAGAAATCAAAACTAAATTTAAGTTTTATTGAAAAATAAATCTAAAAAAAACATAATCTATAATTTTTTTACGTTTTACGCTAAGGTTTCTAAATTTTAAAATCCTATCGATTAGTTTTCGGATAAAATTAAATTTTAATTCAGGATTATAAACTTTACATCTTTCCAACATTACTGCTATCTATATTTTGTACATTTGCAGCCGATTATCAATATAAAAAATGAGATTACATAGAAATTTAACATTTGCTGTAATAGACAGCATCAGAGATATATTTAACGAGGGCGTTTACGCAGACAAAGCGGTAGAAAAAGCACTTAAAAGGGATAAACGTTGGGGAGCAAGAGATCGAAAATTTGTGGCAGAAACCATTTATGATATTGTTCGTTGGAATCGATTATACGCAGAAATTGCAGAAGTAAAAGCCCCTTATGACCGAGATAATATTTGGAGATTGTTCTCTGTTTGGTGTATTTTACGCGGAATTGCTTTACCGGATTGGAATCAGGTTGGGGACGTTCCTGAGCGAAGAATTAAAGGTCGTTTTGCGGAACTTTCTACAACCAGAAAATACCGAGAATCTATACCAGATTGGATGGATGAAATGTGTCTTTCTGAATTAGGCGAAGAACTATGGACCAAAGAAATAGCCGCTTTAAACGAACAAGCGAGTGTAATTTTAAGAACAAATACATTAAATATTTCTAAAGAGATACTCCAAAAAAAATTAAAAGCAGAAGGCGTAATGACCGAATTTGTGCCGCATCACCCAGATGCTTTAGTATTGCCCGAAAGAGCAAATGTTTTTAGAACAGAGGCTTTTCACAACGGTTTTTTTGAAGTACAAGATGCTTCCTCTCAATTGGTAGCCGCTTATTTAGATGTAAAACCAGGAATGAAAGTGGTAGATACGTGTGCCGGTGCGGGCGGAAAAACCTTGCATTTAGCTTCCTTAATGGAAAATAAAGGACAAATCATTGCCATGGATATTTACGAAAGTAAACTCCGAAAATTAAAAGTAAGAGCTAAAAGAAATAAAGCACACAACATAGAAATGCGTGTGATCGATTCTACAAAACCTATTAAAAAACTATATGGCAAGGCAGATAGGGTTTTAATTGATGCTCCTTGTTCTGGCTTGGGTGTCATCCGAAGAAACCCGGATTCTAAATGGAAACTACAACCCGAATTTATAGAGAATATCAAAAAAGTACAACAAGAAATTTTACAAAGCTATTCTAAAATCGTAAAACCTGGTGGAAAAATGGTGTATGCAACCTGCTCTATTTTACCTTCCGAAAATCAAGATCAAGTTCACACTTTCTTAACATCAGAATCAGGAAAAGACTTTACTTTAGTTTCTGATAAAAAAGTCTTTGCACACATTTCTGGTTTCGACGGATTTTACATGGCTCTTTTAGAGAAAAAATAAAAAATATCTTTAAATATAATGCATAATGACAAAAAAAATACTTACTTTTTTTCTACTTTGTTTTGCTGTAAACACAAGTTTTTCACAGGCACAAGCTTATTATAACGATGTAGATGTAACACTTTCTGGTCTTGAATTAAAAGAAGCCTTGGCCATTAAAACAATTGCTGCACATACTCGATTTTTAGAATATACCAGCAGCGGTCCAGATGTCTGGGACGCTACCAAAGCTACCGATGATAATATCAATTTTTCTGGAGACGTTATTTTATTTTATGGTTGGGAAGATGGCTCCGACCAAGATATTACCAACGATCTTTCAAGAGATAATAGATTGCAAGATATTGGAAATGGAGATACCTTTGTTTGGAATCGTGAGCATGTTTTTCCTAAATCTTTAGCCAACCCTGTTTTAGATACAGACGTTCCGGGGCCTGCAACCGATGCACATCATTTAAGAGCAGCAGACAGAACAAGAAATTCTACAAGGAATAACAGGAAATATGGTAGAGGGTCTGGTACTTCAAGTTTTTCTACAATCGATTTTTTTGAAGGTTTAGACGGTCCGAATACCGCAGCTTGGTACCCTGGTGATGAATGGAAAGGTGATGCCGCAAGAATAATCATGTACATGTATTTACGATATGGATCCGTTTGTTTGCCTACTGCCGTTGGAGTGGGTAGCAATGAATTTACCAAAGATGATATGATTGATCTATTTTTACAATGGAATGCAGAGGACCCTGTTTCTGCCATAGAAATTGCTAGAAACGAGTATCATGGAAATTCTTCGGAATATGCATCCCAAGGAAACAGAAATCCGTTTATAGACAACCCTTATTTAGCAACAAGAATTTGGGGAGGAGAATCTGCTGCTGATGTTTGGGGAATTTATAAAAGTACCGATATTGAGGCACCAACAACTCCTTCTAATGTAACCATCGATAATATTACATTAAATTCTTTTGAT
>JBNMNV010000247.1:0-4925 GCA_051278125.1 Polaribacter sp.
GTGTCTATACCGCAACCTACTACTTTTTGGCAAAATTTATCTTCGCCATATTTAAGCATTTGGTTTAAATAACCCATTAAAACTAAAGGCGTATTATTCGTTTCTTTAATAGTCATTAATTGATCAAAAATAATATCTAAATTGATTCCATTTTCCAAGGCTTTTTGACTACTTTCTTGTATCGTTGGTCCATCTGCTAAAGGATCTGAATACGGCAAACCGACTTCAATAAAATCAACACCACTTTTCTCTAAGGATGCAATTACTTTTGTGGTATCCTCTAATTTTGGAAATCCGCACGTAAAATATATTGATAAAAGGTTCTTTTCCTTTTTTTGAAATAATTTTTGAACTGAATTCATACCTATTTGGTTTTGTTATTCTTCTAAATGCTTAATAAATATTTCCAAATCTTTATCGCCTCTACCCGATAAATTAATGACCACTACTTGCCCTTTTTTAAACTTTATTTTTGGCAAAACTGCCAATGCATGTGCGGTTTCGAGAGCCGGAATTATTCCTTCTATTTTTGTGAGTTCATAAGCAGCCGCTAATGCTTCTTTATCGGTTGCGTTCATAAATTTAGCCCTTCCACTTTCATATAAAAACGCATGCAACGGACCAACCCCAGGATAATCTAAACCTGCAGAAATAGAATATGGCTCTATAATTTGTCCATATTCATCTTGCATTAAAATAGTTTTACTACCGTGAATTACACCTACTTGTCCTAATTGCGAAGTTGCGGCACTTTCGCCAGAATTAACCCCCAAACCGGCAGCTTCCACAGCAATTAATTCTACCTCTTCATCATCTAAATAATGATAAAAAGCACCTGCTGCGTTAGAGCCTCCTCCAACACATGCAATAATCGTATCAGGGTTTTCTTTTCCTGTTTTTTCTTTTAATTGCCACTTCATTTCTTCAGAAATAATAGCTTGTAAACGTGCCACCATATCTGGATGTGGTGCCGGGCCTACAACAGAACCTATCAAGTAAAAAGTATCTGGATTCTGAATCCAATACCGAATTGCTTCATTCGTGGCATCCTTTAAAGTCTTGCTTCCGCTGGTTGCAGGTACTACTTTTGCTCCTAACATTTTCATTCTAGCCACGTTTGGTGACTGACGAACAATATCTTTTTCGCCCATAAATACAGTACAATCCAATCCCATTAAAGCACAAACCGTTGCCGTGGCAACGCCATGTTGTCCTGCACCCGTTTCTGCAATAATTTTTGTCTTTCCTAATTTCTTGGCTATTAGAATTTGACCTACCGTATTGTTTACTTTGTGAGCACCTGTATGGTTTAAATCTTCTCGCTTTAAATAAATAGTTGCGCCGTATTTTTCTGATAATCTTTTTGCTAAATACAAAGGCGTCGGACGACCAACAAAATCTTTTAATAAAGATTTGTATTCTGTTTGGAATTCTTCAGACTCTATAATTTGAATATAGTTGTCTGCTAATTCCTTTACATTTGGATACAACAATTCTGGAATAAATGCGCCTCCAAATTGTCCGAAATATCCATTTTTATCTGGGTGAAATTTTGATTTCATATTTTCTGTTATGATGTAATTACGAGGAACGAAGCAATCTATTTTTAAATAAGCAGATTACTTCACTGCATTCGTAATGACGTTATTTTTAAATTCCTTTAATTCTTCAATTTTCTTAACTCCTGGTTCAGTTTCAAATTTACTATTTACATCTAATGCATAAATTGGTAAATTAGAGTTTAACACTATTTGTATTCGTTCTACATCTTCTAACCCAATTCCCCCACTTAAAAAGAATGGTTTTTCAAAAGGGTATTTTTCTAAAACCTTCCAATCGAATTGTGTTCCATTTCCACCTCTTTCTTTTCCTTTGGTATCAAATAAAAAATAGTCTACAACTTCTAAATAAGGTATCAAAACATTGAAATTAAATTCGTCTTTAATTCCAAAAACTTTTATGATTTCTACTTTTTTAAAAGGTTGCCAATGTTTACTTTTCTTTTTTTGAGAAGCTGCATCCAATTCAGCTTGTTGAATGTATGCTTTTAATTTAAGAATATATTCTACAGATTCATCTCCATGCAATTGAACGGCATCCAATCTATATTCTTCAATTATAGAGATTACAATTTCTAAAATTTCATTGACAAAAACGCCAGTTTTTTTTATTGATTTTGGCAATTCTGGAATGATACCTTCAAAATTTCTTTTCGATTTTTCATAGAAAATAAAGCCCAAATAATCAGGTTGCAATGCAGCAACTTCTTGGATATTTTCTACGTATTTCATTCCGCAAACCTTTAATTTCATACTTGTTCTGATTTCATCATTTATTTGTTTAACTATTTAATTGTTTTTACTCAATACTAAATTTATTCCTTTAGTAACGCACAATTCGACAATTATACGTTTACACTTTTTAGCGAATTTGACTAATAAACTCTTTACATGCCTCTCCAGGATTCTCTTCTTTCATGAAATTTTCTCCAATTAAAAAACCTTGAAAACCATATTCTTTTAAGCCAGTGATAATCCTTGGATCAGAAATTCCACTTTCTGAAACTTTTAAAGAAGTATCTGGAATTTGATTTGCTAATTTGATAGAATGCTCCAAATCAACTTTAAAAGTTTTTAAATCCCTATTATTAATTCCAATTATTTTATTGTCTAAGTCATTTATCTTATCCAAATCTTCCTGCGTGTGCACTTCATATAAAACTTCTAAACCTAAATCCGTTGCTAATTGTCCGAAATTTTTAATTTCTTGAGATGTTAAGCACGAAGCGATTAATAAAATCACATCTGCCCCTATGGCTTTTGCTTCTACAATCTGAAATCCGTCAACAACAAAATCCTTCCTTAAAATTGGTTTTTGTTGATTGATGACTCTTGCCTCCATTAAATCTGCCAAAGAACCTCCAAAAAAAGAAGTATCTGTTAAAATGGATTGTGCAGCGACATTAGCATCCAAATATCCGTTAGTAACATCCGCAATCGTTGCCGTGTCATTAATAATTCCTTTTGATGGCGATTGACGCTTAAATTCTGCAATAATTCCTGTAGAACCTACTTCTAATAAAGACTTTTTTAAGGAAAAAACTTTTCTATCAAAATTTGGACTTTCTACTAATTTCTTAACTGAAATTTCTGCCTTTATTTTAGCGATTTCAGTCTTTTTAAATGCGATTATTTTATCTAAAATTGTCATTTTTTACACTATTTTGTCAGGTCGAGCGCAGTCGAGATTTCAATACAACCTCTCGACTGCGCTCGAGGAGACATTATTTATTAATTTGTTTATTTCTATAAGTAAGAAAAAAATATACGATAATTCCAACAATTAAACCAACGGCAGAATTTTTAAAAACAGCTCCTGCCTGCACTCCAACTGCCGCTCCCATTAAAAGAAATGCCGGTATGATTAAAATTAAATTGTTCTTTTTTTTTGTCATTACTATCTATAATTTCAGACCTCACAGGTTCTAAAAACCTGGAAGGTCTATTACGTTTATAAATTTACCAACTTTGCTAATGTTTGTTTTGCCTCCATTCTAAAAAGTGATTCTTTAGCTTCCTGAAAAGCTGTTTCAAAAGACTTTTTATCATCTACAATTGTTAATGCAAAAGCGGCATTTGTTAACACCACATTATTTTGCGCTTCTGTTCCGTTACCTTCTAAAATTGATTTAAAAATCTTGGCCGCATCTGCAACAGAATTTCCTCCAAAAATTTCTGATTGTTGAATTCTTTTCTGACCCAAATCTTCTGGATTTATAATTTGTTCTCCGTTTTTAGTGAACAATTTAAATCCGCTTGTCAAAGATATTTCATCATACCCATCTAACGCATGAATAATACCATAATTAATATCTTCTTCTTGTAAAATATAATTATACAAACGTGCAATTTCTAAATTGAAAGTTCCTAACAAGTGATTTTTTGGTGAACTCGGATTAACCAAAGGTCCCAATATATTAAAAAACGTTTTTAACGCCAAAGCTTTTCTTGTTGGTCCAACGGCCTTCATTGCCGGATGAAATTTTGGAGCATGTAAAAAACAAATATTTGCTTTTTCTAATTGTTCTTTTAAAATACTTTCATTATTCGTAAATGTATATCCAAAACTCTCTAACATATCGGACGAACCGGATTTAGAAGACACTGAATAATTGCCATGTTTTGCCACTTTCTGGCCAGTTCCTGCAACGATAAAAGAGGTTAATGTGGAGATATTAAAAGTATCCTTTCCGTCTCCTCCGGTACCCACAATATCAATCGTATTAAAATCCGACAAATCTACTTTTATAGATAATTCTTTTAACGCATCTCTAAAACCTGAAAGTTCATCAGTTGTGATTGGTCGCATCATAAAAACAGTCATAAATGAAGCTAAATGTGCATCATTGAATTTCTCTGCAGCAATTTCTATTAAGATTTGTTTTGCTTCAGATTTCGACAATCTTTCGTGATTATAAAGTTTGTTAAGTATGTTTTTCATTTATGCTGAATTTATTTCCGTATCTAATATGTCCGTTCGATCGCAGTCGAGAACTAAATTAACCTCTCGACTGCACTCGAGGAGACATTTTACTTATTTGCATTGATAAAATTGGTTACCAACTGCTCACCAACATCTGTTAAAATAGATTCTGGATGAAACTGAACTGCAGAAATTGGAAAAAATTTGTGCTGTATTGCCTGAATCAATCCATCTTCATCTCTTGCTGTCACCTGTATTTCTTCCGGAAATCCTACATCTGTAGCTGCCCAAGAATGATAACGTGCCGCTAAAAATGTTTCTGGAACATCTTTAAAAATTATAGCTGAAGGGTCTGTGACCCTCATTTCTGTAGCAACTCCATGAAAAACATTTTCTAAATTGATGATGGTTCCTCCAAAAACTTCTGTGATTGCTTGTAATCC
>JBNMNV010000248.1:0-4858 GCA_051278125.1 Polaribacter sp.
TCATGTGATTTTCTATTGGTTTTTTGGTTTCAAAAGAAATCTGACCTATAGATAATGGTTTCTCCCAAACAGCTTTTGAATTTTGAAATATTTCTTTTAAAAAGCTATTTTTAAACACTACATTTTCCTGAAAATCATCTATGTTTTTAAATTTTTTAAAAGATGAAAAACTAGTGATATAACACAAATTAATGCTATTGTTTTCAACTTTTGAAACCCCGCAATAACCGCCTTTAAAATTATGAAGCGCTACTAAATCTTTAGGAAAATTTCCTTTTACATGTATTTTTACACCTAAATATGGCGATTTTTTTTGGATAAAATCACGTTCCATTTTTACATCTAACAAAGACCGTTTGCCAAAAGCACCAATACACATATTTGCTTTGAAAGAATTATTTTCTTTGGTTTCAATAGTAAAAATTTCTTCTTTAAAATGAATATTAGTTACTGTATCGTGTAAAATTTGAACCCCATTTTCCTTGGCTTTTTCCGCTAAAATAAAGTCAAATTGATACCGAGAAATTCCAAAACCACCCAAAGGAAGTTTTGCCGAAATCAATTTATTTTTTGTAGTTGATAATTGAAAATTATCAATTTTTACAGCCCCAAAATCAAACGGATTGATTTCTAAAAATTCTAAATAAGGTAAAACTTCATTCGATATATATTCGCCACAAACTTTGTGTTTTGGATACGTGTTTTTTTCAATCAACAACACCTTTTTTCCAAATTTTGATAAATGAATCGCGTTGCAAAGTCCTGCTAAACCGCCACCAATTATAATAACGTCGGCAACTAAATTGCTTTTTGTATGATTTGTAGTATGAATACTTTCCTCCATTTATTTTTTTGTCGCCTAAAATCTTTCAACTTTGTTAAAGATAAACTCAAATTGAGCAATATATCTTTCTATTCTATCAATTCTGCTAATTCTTTACCAACCAAACTGCCAATGGCAACACCCATTCCTCCCAAACGAACGCCGCAAAAAACATGATTAGAAAGTTGTTTTACAATGGCTTTTTTCTGATTTCCTACCCCCATAATTCCACTCCACCTGTGTTCGATTTCAAAATTGGTATTTGGTAAAATGGTTTCTTCTAAAATCTTTTCTAATTTATTTTGTATGATTGTAGTTTCGCCAAATTCAGAAGTTTCTTCAGTTTTAAAATCGAGATTTCTGCCGCCACCAAATAAAATTCTATCATCAATATTTCTAAAATAAAAATACCCTTTGTCTAAATGAAAAGTTCCTTTAATTTGTAAGTTCTTAATTGGCTTTGTAATGAGAACTTGGGCTCTTACTGGTTGCACATTTTCACTCAATAATTTATTTGCAAAACCATTAGTAGCAATACATAATTTTTTAGTATAAAAATCTAGTCTATTGGTTTTTAGGTGTACTGTACCCTCATTTTCAACAAAACTTTCTACCAGAATATTGTTTAATATTTTAATTCCGTTTTTTTGAGCCTTAAAAAGCAACTTTGCTGCCATTTTTCCGGTATCAATCTGACCTTCAAAATTGTTGACAATATACTTTTGATGTATCTTTTGAAAATTAAAAGTATTCTCAGAAATTGAAAAAACCTCCTCTTTAAATATGGGTTTTAACAACCTATTTATGTGCTCTTTTCTAGCAATACATTCTTCAAAAAAATCTTTAGAATCGCACAATTCAAACCCTTTATGTTGTTGAAAGTCGATGCTCTTATCTCCTAAATTATTTCTTAATAATTGTAACCCTTTCCAGCGATCATCAACCAAATGAAAAACCTCTTCTTCTGTATGAGTTTTTAAATCATCAATAATTTCTGATAAGCTACCAAAACAAGCAAAACCTGCATTTTTTGTACTGGCACCTTGTGGCAACATTCCTTTTTCTAGCACTAAAACCTTTGCTTTGGGATGCTTTTTTTTAATTTCTAAAGCACAATTTAAACCTACAATTCCGCTACCAACAATTGTAAAATCGATGTTAGTAAACCATTCTTTTAATTCCCAATAACTATAATTCATTTACACGTGTTTTTCAAAGCAAATACTATTTTCCATATTTTTATATTGACCATAATTCGGAATGATTTTATAACCACATTTCTTATATAATTTTACGGCTTCTATTTGTCTTTTTCCTGTTTCTAAAACACATTTTTTATAGCCTAATTCCTTAGACCAAGCTTCTAATTCTGTGACTATTTTTTGAGCAATTCCCAATCCTCTTTTTTCTGATGAAACAAACATTCTTTTGATTTCAGTAGCATTCTCATCAAACTTTTTAATCGCTCCACAACCAAGAGCAATTGTACCGTCATAAATTACGACAACGTTTTTAATAACATCTAAATTGTTAAATTGATTGTAAAAATCATGTTCATCCTCATCAGTAATTTTTAGATATGCGTCTAATTGTTTTACTAATTTGATGAAGTCTTTATTTTTAGAATTTGTTCTAATTATTTTCACGTTAATTTAATTTCAAATAAACTTACGGTTGCATTTTTGTAATGAGCTGGTAAACCTTTAGTTTCATTTAATTTCGAGAGCCCTAAAAACTCAAAACCACGTTTTTTGTAGTAATTTATAAGTCCTAAGTTCTCGCCAACGGTATCCATCCTAATATATTCTTTTTTATTGATTTTAGCATGCTTTTTAGACCATTCTACAATTTCTTTCACTAAGTTATTACCTCTAAAATTTGGGTTTGTAGCTATTCTATGAATGTATATAGCTGCATCTTTATTTTTCTCTCCCCAAATTAACGGATCTATAAAAGCAATTGCCCAAACGCACGCTATTTGATTATTAATTATAATTTTGAATTGTTTTTGCTCTTTAATTTCGTTAATGACCATTTCTTTACTAAAACTTGGCCAAACAACCATTTTTTTTGTTTCTTGAAATTGTGATGCTTGTTTATATAATTTAAAAATCTCTTCTAAATCTTCAATATTGCTTTTCTCTAAAGTCACTATATTAGTTTTTAAAAATCAAACTGTAATTGCACCCAAACTGGTTCTTTCTTTTCGGTGTTTAAATTTCCGAAAGAAATCCCTAATAAACGAACAGAATTTGTTAATTTATCTTGGTATAACAATTCTTTTATCGTCGGAAAAAACTCCTTTTTAGTTTGCATAAAATGTGCTTTTGTTTTACTTCTTGTCTGCTGTGTAAAATCTGAATATTTTATTTTCAAGGTAATTGTTTTTCCTTTGGTATTTGATTTTTTCATGCGTTTTTCTATCTCATCGGCAATATGATCTAGACGTTCTAACATATAAATTTCTGAAGAAATATTTTCACTAAACGTTGTTTCGGCACCAACAGATTTTCTAATTCGATTCGGTTTTACAGCGCTATGATGAATTCCGCGAACAATATTGTAATAATGAGTTCCAGATTTTCCGAATAGCTTTACCAACTCTTCCAAAGATTTTTTCTTTAGATCGTTTCCAATAAAAATACCCAAGTTATACATTTTGGCGGCGGTAACTTTACCCACTCCATAAAATTTATTGACAGGCAATTCCTCTAAAAAGGTAAGCACTTCCTCTGGATGAATTGTTTTTTGTCCGTTAGGCTTATTAATGTCAGAAGCCACTTTTGCAATAAATTTATTAATCGAAATCCCTGCGGAAGCTCGTAAACCCGTTTCCTCATAAATACGCTGTCTAATTTCTCTGGCAATGGCATTTGCTGATGGATTTCCTTTTTTATTTTCGGTAACATCTAAATAAGCTTCGTCTAAAGAAAGCGGCTCTACCAAATCTGTATAGTCATAAAAAATGTTCCTAATTTGATTTGAGAGTTCTTTATAACGCGCAAAATCTGATTTCACAAAAATTAAATGCGGACATTTTTGCCTCGCCAAAACACCACTCATAGCTGATTTTACTCCAAATTTTCGAGCCTCGTAACTAGCCGCAGAAACCACGCCTCTTTCTCCTCCTCCGCCAACTGCAATTGCTTTTCCTCTTAATTCAGGGTTGTCTAATTCCGCTACAGATGCATAATACGCATCCATGTCTACATGAATAATTTTTCTAAAAGGAGATTCTAATTTCATGAATATCAATAAAAAAATGTATTTTTACCTCAAAATAAATGGGGCATTAGCTCAGTTGGCTAGAGCGCTACGCTGGCAGCGTAGAGGTCGTCAGTTCGAATCTGATATGCTCCACATTTATTTTAAAAAATCGATACAGAGTTGTGTTATTTCTTCTAATTCTTTAGACATTTTTTCTTTTTCCCAAGGATGACAAACATTAAACACATGATCTGCATTTTCTATAATCTTTAAAATACTATTCCCATTCCAAGAATGAATTTTATGCGCTTCCTCAATAGAAATTGAGGTGTCTTTATCTCCATGAATTACTAATTGCGGAACTTTTATTTTTTCTACTGCTTTTTGAATATTTAGTCGTTCTTCATTGGCTTTAAAATCTTCATAAAACTGATAAAAATGAGGCATTTGCTGTTTTGTTCTTCCGTTTACAACATATTTAACACCTTCATTCTTCCAGTTCTCTAAATCGCCAGTAATAGTACTTCTTGACCCAAAATCACAAACAGAAGCTAAAGTAATTACTTCTTTAATTCTTGCATCTTCGTTCGCTTTTAGCAATACAATTCCACCACCTCTGCTATGCCCTATTAACGAAATATCAGTACTATTTATTTCGTTTTTAAAATCTGTAGGTACCGAAATCCAATCTAAGACGCTCTCTAAATCGTCTAATTCTTTGGTGTAATTATTATTTCCAAAGGCTTCTAAATCTGGAAAATCGATTGGGTTTTCTGGAGTTCCACCGTTATGAGAAAAATTGAATTTGATAAAGAAAAAACCAGCTTT
>JBNMNV010000249.1:0-4853 GCA_051278125.1 Polaribacter sp.
CGCATTCATATTGTTTTTAATCGTTTTAGGAATTGTTCTATTCATAAACCCGAATATGAAAACAGTAATTGCTGGGATTGCTATTTTGCTTTTTGGTATGATTATGTTAGAGGATGGCTTTAGAGTTTTTACCAAAGGGCCGCTACAAAAAATTTTAAAAAAAGCAACAAACAAACTATACAAAAGTATTGCTGCAGGTGCTTTTGTGACGGCATTTATACAATCTAGCTCTTTAGTAACGATTATAACGATTTCTTTTATTAGTGCAGGTTTAATTTCTTTATCAGGGGGAATTGGGCTTGTTTTTGGTGCCAATTTAGGAACCACGGCCACGGCTTGGTTAATTGCTGCATTCGGACTTAAAATAAATATTTCTGCTTTGGCAATGCCAATGATTATATTTGGTTTTATTTTTTCCTTTAAAAAGAATGATCAATTAAAAGGAATCGGAAATGTGCTGGCAGGTCTTGGGTTCTTCTTTCTAGGGATTTATTATATGAAAGAAGGTTTCGATGTGTTTAAAGATCATATAGATTTAACTCAGTTTGCAGTTGAGGGTTTTTTAGGGGCTATCATTTTTACCTTTTTAGGGATTGTTATCACGACTATCTTACAATCTAGTAGTGCAACTTTGGCATTAATTCTAACAGCTTTGGCAGCAGGTCAAATTGAATATGAAAATGCGCTAGCTCTTGCTATTGGTGCAAATATAGGAACAACAATTACCGCAATATTGGGCTCTATAAACTCAAATGCTTCTGGAAAACGACTGTCTATTGCCCATTTAATTTTTAACTTTTCAACAGGAATCATTGCCTTACTTCTTATTGTACCCTTAGCAAATTTTGTAGATGTTTTATCTGATTTAATGGGAATTTTATCAAATAATTATACTTTAAAATTAGCCATATTTCACACTATTTTTAATTTTATGGGTGTGCTTTTGATGATTCCTTTTATAAAAAAACTAGAAGCTTTTTTATTGACCTTGTTTAAAGAAAAACAAATAAAAGATATTCATGAAGCAAAGTATTTAAATGAAGCTATTTTAAAATTTCCCGATACGTTAATAGAATCATTAACAGAAGAAACAAAATACCTGTATAAAAATTCAATTTTTGAAATTGTAGCTCACGGTATGAATATTCATCGGAAAGATATTAAATCAAGCTTAAAAATTAGTAAAGTAATTGAATTGTCAAATACGCTCATAGCAACAGATATTAACGAATTGTATTATAGCAAAGTAAAACATATTTACGGAGAAATAATAAATTATATTGTTTTAGGGCAGAGTACTTTAAAATTGACACAAGCCCAAGAGATTCGTTTAACGGAATTAAAATTGGCGAATAGAAGAATGGTTGAGATTATAAGAGATACAAGAGATTTGTCAAAAAATATTACTGTTTTTTTAGATTCTGAAAATAAGGATGTTAACAAGGAATACAATAAATTTAGAAAAAAAGTGGCAACAGTTTTAAGAGTTATTTATCTGTTTAGAAAACACGATCAAAAAGAAGTGTATTTCAATGAGTTAAAAACACTAAAACACAAAGCAAAATTGTCAAAAAACAGAAATAATAAAACAATAGACAATTTAATTCGTAAAAATTTGATTTCTCCGGCAGTGGCATCTTCTTTGGTAAATGATAATTATAATGTGAATGATTTAATTAAAAAATTAATTCAAGTTGCAGAATTGTTATATTCAGAAAAAGATGTAATCTTTGAAAACGAAATAAAAAATAACGATTCATAATGAACTGGGAACAACTACTCTCTTTAAAACGTTTTGGTGATACAGAAAAACGACCAAGAATAGCACAAGATGAAACACGTTTGGGCTTTGATGTAGATTTTGATCGCATTATATTTTCAACAGCCTTTAGAAGTCTACAAGACAAAACACAAGTAATTCCACTTTCAGAAACTGATTTTGTTCATACACGTTTAACGCACAGTTTAGAAGTGTCTGTGGTCGGTAGAACTTTGGGTAGAAGAGTTGGTAAAATATTGTTAGAACGGCATCCTGATTTAGTAGAATTGGGATATACTTTTAACGATTTTGGGGCTATTGTTGCAACCGCATCGGTAGCACATGACATTGGAAACCCGCCTTTTGGGCATTCTGGAGAAAAAGCTATTGGCGAGTATTTTAAATCTGGAAATGGTGCAAAATACAAAGACCAATTATCAGATATAGAATATCAAGACTTAATTGAGTTTGAAGGAAATGCAAACGGATTCAAAATTTTAACCGAAAATAGAGAGGGTATTTTTGGCGGTTTGCGCTTAAGTTATGCTACGCTGGGTGCGTTTTTAAAGTATCCGAAAGAAAGCTTACCCCAAAAACCAACCAACCATGTTGCAGATAAAAAATACGGATTTTTTCAATCAGAAAAAGAAGCCTTTATAGATGTTGTTAAAGAATTAGGAATGAAACCTAAATCTTTAGAAAACAATTCTTTTTATAGACATCCATTGGCTTATTTGGTAGAAGCTGCGGATGATATTTGCTACACGATAATCGATTTTGAAGATGGCATTAATCTAGGTTTAATTGATGAAGATTATGCTTTGGAGTATATGTCTAAATTAATTCATCGTATCAACAGAGAGAAATATTACGCCTTAAAACATACCAAAGACAGAACTGCCTATTTGCGGGCAATTGCAATCAACTCGTTAATTGACGAAGCCGTTAAAATTTTTCTTGCGAATGAAAAATCAATTTTAGAAGGTGCTTTTGATAAATCTTTGTTAGAGAAATGTGCCTATGAAGCGCAAATAAACGATATTATAAAAATAAGTATTGCTAAAATATATAAAAGTAAGGAGGTCATAGAAAAAGAAGTTGCGGGTTATAAAATAATATCAGATTTATTAGATGTTTTTATAAAAGCAATCAATCATAAATTTGATGGTATTGAATCAAATTTTGATGCGCTAATCCTTAATTTACTGCCCAAAGAATATCAGGTAGAAACCGATAGTTTGTATAATCGCGTCATGCAAGTTTCTACTTATGTGGCAAGAATGTCTGATAGTTACGCAATAAGAATGCACAAAAAATTAACAGGAAATTTAGTCTAAATAAGTTGTAATTTAGTTATTTTTGTTTCAAAGAAATGTAATTATGTTAAACATTTTAAAAATTATATAGCTATCGTTGTATACAAGAATGTAGCAACAAAACATATAAGGCATCCTGAAAACGATTAGACAAAATGTCAAATCTTTAAAAGTGATCGATATCGTATTCTTTTTAAAAAATTAATTCAACTTAATTGAGGGCGCAAAAAAAATACTAAATATAGCTTAAAAGTTACGATTATATTTTGTTATTACGAATAACAAAACAGAACAAGTAAAACATGCATGAAAAGGTTGATAGCTTTATGCTCAGTTTCTTTTTTAATTCTGACGTTTTTTTGAAAATCAAAAAGAGGTAATCAAGAATGAAAATAATACTGTTCTTAAGAACTTAAAAATAGGCTAAGTTTAAAACACTAAAACTATGACTTTTTATTGGTATGAAGTTTGAATGGTTTTATTTAAAAAAGACAAAAGAATCTTTAGATGTAATCAAACAATAAAAATAGTTGCAAGACAATATTTATAAACTTTTATTTAAAAAAAATGAAAAAACAATTACTATACTTTACTTTTAATATTCTTAAAAGAAACAACATCAAGAGTCTTTTATTTTCTTCTGTTTTCTTTTTATCCTTCATAGGTTTTGGACAGCATAATAAGATTATAAAAACATATCTTTCTAATAACCTGGAAAAGTTTAATTTATCTCTAGCTGATGCAACAGAATGGAAGATAACGAATGAAGTGTATTCTAAACAAACAAATGTCACACATGTATACGTACAACAGACATTTAAAGGAATTCCGGTTTATAATGCAGTTTCTAATTTTACATTAAAAGATAATAAAGTTATTTTTGCAAGAAACTCTTTTGTAAAAAACCTTGCTTCAAAAATTAATACAGTATCGCCAGTTTTACAGCCTAAATCAGCAATTACTCAAGTAGCTAGTGCATTGCATCTTGGAATCCCAACAGGTTTAGAGTTAATAGAAGAGAAAGGAAATAGTACATATGTTTTCTCAAAAAGTGGCATTTCCCAAGAAAAAATTCCAGTAGAATTGGTTTATCAACCTTTAAAAGATGGGTCAGTAAAATTATCTTGGTTGTTAAACATTTATCAATTAGATGGTATTCATTGGTGGAATGTAAGAATTGATGCTATTAAAGGTGTTATTTTAGATAAAAATGATTGGGGTGTAAGCTGTAATTTTGATATAACCACAGGGACTCATGATCATGAATCAAAAATAGTGAAGCAACCAATTCAAAGTCCAGTAATAGCTATAAAAAAAAACGTAAATTTTTATGAAGGAGCACAATATAACGTTTTTGGCCTTCCAGTAGAAAGTCCAAACCATGGGGCTAGAAACCTTCTCACAGCATCTCACAATACATTGGCGTCTCCTTTTGGCTGGCATGATACAGATGGAGTTACAGGGCCAGAGCATACGATAACAAGAGGTAATAATGTATATGCACAATTAGACAATGATAATGATAACGATACCCAAGGGTATGCACCAGATGGAGGGAATGAATTAGTTTTTAATTATTCATTAGACATTAATAATAAACCAGCAGATTCATACAAAGATGTTTCTATAACTAATTTATTTTACTTGAATAATGTAATGCATGATATCTGGTATCAATACGGATTTGATGAAGTTTCTGGTAATTTTCAATCAAATAATTACGGTAGAGAAGCTGCACTAACCTTTCCTCCAACGGATGGAGATGAGGTCATAGCAGA
>JBNMNV010000250.1:0-4805 GCA_051278125.1 Polaribacter sp.
AAAAGTGTTGATTAAGGTGTCATCAAAAGGACGGTTAAAAAATACAATTTTATCTTTCATTTTGGATCCTAAAGCTTTTGCTTCTTCCAAACTTTTTACTTCGATAACTTCTGCTAAAACTCCAGATACTGGGGTTGAAACAGAGAAGCCTAAAGCACAAATTGGCACGTTTTTTTGAGCACCATTTGTTGTGTAGTTTGCAATTTCTTTTTCGCCACGAACCCAATGAGGTACCATAACGGGTTGGAGCCAAACGGAATCTAAACCTACTTCTTTCATCAATTGTTCTCCCCAAATAACTGCTTTTTCGGCTTCAGGAGAACCTGATAATCTACCACCAATATTTTGCGTTAAATCTTCTAGCCATTCATAAGATTTACCTTGTGTTAAGGCAGCATTGAATAATGTTTTAATATTTGTGGAATCTGTTTTTTCCTCTGCAGATAATTCGTTGGAAGTTGTTGTGGTTTCTTGTTTTTGATTACAAGCAAAAATGCTTAAAGAAATTGAAAATATAAAGAGTAGTTTTCTCATTGTTGTAGTTTGTTTTTTAATTTTATAAAATTACAAAAACGAAATGAGAAATTATGATATTTACAAATGAATATTGCCTTTAAAACGTACTGTTTTGAAAATGTAAAATCTTATTTCAGGATAATTGATGAAGGTTTTTTAAGAGAAATTTTTTGTTTTAATCAATTTTGAATAAAATATTCTAAGCCAATAGAATTAAGAATTAGATTGGTTTTTTTTTATTTACATTTCATTCATTAATTTATTTGATTCTTTATAAATAAGTGTATGTTTTCTTTTGTTCATCTCAGTCATATTCTCTATTTCAGAAATTATTTCCTTCAAAATTATTTTAGCACAATCATTTTTTCCTCTTCTAATAAAAAAATGTGAGAACTCTAAACGTTCTGGGTAATTACAATATCGTTTGTCCGTTTTTCTAAATTGAATTTCAGCTTCATCAAAATAATTACATTTATCTAATGCAATGGCATAGATACATATAGAATTTCTAAAATATGTATCTATATTTATTTTGCTGGCGCAAGCTAAAACCTTCTCGTATTGTTCTTCTTTAAAATAACATTTTAACGCTTTATTTAAAGTTCTAGGGTCATCTTTAAATTTTCCCTCTAAAGCTTTTTCGTAATATACAATAGCGTTTTTAAAATTTTTATTTTCGAAGTTAGCATCTGCTAGATTTATTTTATTCTGAAATGTATCTGAAAAAGACAATTGTTTTTCTAAATCTCTAATTTTTTTACTGGGATCTAAAAAGGCGGTTATTTGGTTGAGAAGTTGTGTTAAATTACGTTTGGTAATTACTTGTGTAAGAATGTAAAATAAACCACCAATTACAGGAATAAACAATATAAGGATGTACCAAAAATACTCATTTCTGCTTTTATAAACATGGAAAAGGCAAAAAGCCTGAAAAGCGATTAATACATAGTAAAGCATAGATTGCAAAGGTAATACAAAATGATTTTTACTGTTGTTTTTTAGACTAGGTTACCCTTATTATCGCTGAGTGGTAGTCGTTTTATAAATCGAACTTGTAAGTAATACCTCCTAAAACCTGAAAACCTTGTACGTTGAAATTTGCAAAACGCTGATAATTATTGTTTAAAATATTATTTAATTTTAAAAACGCCGAGAATTTATCATTCAAGTGATATCCTCCATTTAGGTTTATATCGATATATGCGTCTAACTTTTGAATGCCGTTTGTGCTTGATGGAAATGCAGTAGCATATAAAACATCTTTTCTTTCACCGATATAAAACACATTTGCGGTGGTATACCATTTATTACTCTTGTAAGCACCAACAATAGCGGTTTGAAAAGTTGGTAAATTCCAAGCTTCGGCTTGCGTTGTCATCTTAAAATCATCAACTTGAATATTTGTAGAAAGTGTAATCCTTTTTGTAAGATCATACTCTAATTCGGCAAAAATAGAAGTAGTTTTAGCGTCATCATAAATGATACTAAAAGAGTTACCATATTCAAATCCTTTTAATTCAATGCCATCTGAAAAATTACTAACACCATCAGATTTTGAGTTGTTCCTTACAAATAAAGCTTTGTCTTGCTCCTCTTTTATGCTTGCAGATATATTAAAACTAAAATTATTGTTAATGACTCCATTGAAGCCTAAAAAAGCGTTATATTTTTCTGCAGTTTGTGTTATAAATTGCGTGGGAGAAATAAAAGGGTTTTCGTCTACAAGGTTTTTGTAAGTATTGGTATGAAAATCACCAAAAACACCTCCGTAAATATTTAATTGTTCTGGAATAATAGCTTTTTGAACCTTAATGTCTGGATATGCTAAAAAATGATTAACGCTGTTTTCAGCATCAATAGAAGCAAATAGTTTTGTCCCTATTTTTAGAGAGAACCCTCTAAAAGTAGTTTTGTACTCTGGGTTTATATTTGCTGTAAAAATGGAATAATTTAATTCATTTTGAGTAGCATAATCAGTTTCAAATTTTCCGGTTAAAAATTCTAAAGAAGTTTTTACTTGTAAATTGTTGCGCACAAAATATAAGGGTATATCTAAATTAGTATTAAAATTTATGAGAAACTCACTACTATTATAATCATCTGTAAAGTAAGAAAGCGATAGATTACTTTTGTCTATGTATGCGTCTAAAAAATCAATTTCACCATTTATATTCAAAAGATTGTAGGTTTGATTTTCTTGAATATTACCAATTGCAAAATCAGTGAAAGTATCTTCTTTTAAGCCATACCAATTGTAGTTATTACTCTCGGTGTTTAAAACAACTTTCCAATCGAAATAACGTGCTTCCATTTTGTAAAAAAGGCTTGCTGATAAATTAGAAAAGTCACTATCTAAAAGAGTGTTTTCTATATTTTCTAAAGAGGCGTTATATTTTGCAGACAAGCCAAATTCACTCCGAAAACGAGTTTGTCTATGAATAAAAGCTTCGCCGTATGGGGATGTGTAATTACCAAAACCCGCAGCAATATAGTTGTCGTAAATTCGTTCTTTTACACCCAAATCAATTCCTTTTACAACGCCACTTTTTGGAATAAAAGTAGAGGCAACTGGCGCTGAAAAAATGTTGTAAGATAACTTTTTCCTCTTGCTTTTTTCTAACAGCTGTATGGTTGGATTTTTTGTAATTTTACTAGCATCCGCAATTTTAGGATTGTAGGTCGTAATAACTTCTACAACTTCAGTTTTTACGGTATCTTTTAATTTTACAGGGATCACTTTTTCTTTGGGCTTTATTTGGGCGGAACTGCTCAAATAACTAAAGAAAATTAAAAATAGGAGAAAGCCTTTTTTCATTAGTTTTTATTTTGTGGTGTTATAGAATTATTAGTTTTGGCTTCGTTTTCTTTTATCTTCTTGAGTTCAGCCTGCGCTTCTTTTACAATATCATCAAATTGTGTGAAATTTTTAATAACATTTTCTAAAATGAAGGTTGCTTGATAGGCGTCTTTTAAGCTGTAATAATTTTTAGCCATGATTACATAACTTTTTACACCCCAATATTTGTAAGCAGAATAATCTGCAATTAATTCTTGAACTACTTTATTAGAAGATTCATACTCTTTATTAAAATTTTTAAAATAAGCATTATAATACAGAGATTCTGCTTTTAATACTCCTGTTGCCTCTTTTTCTACTTCTTTATAGTATTCTTCTGCCGTAGCAAAATCATCATTTATAAAAGAAGTTTTAGCAATGACGGTAATTGCATCTAACCTTAAATTGGTATCAATTTTGTCTTTCGCTAATAATTTTTTAGCATATTCTAAGGCTAAATCATATGCTTTTGTTTCAGAATAGCCCTTCATTAAGTTACTTTGTGCAAATAAAATATTTTCGGTGCTGTAGGCTTCTTGCTCTAATCTTTCAAGTAAAGGTAACGCGCTAGAGAAATTTGCCTGTTGCAGATATATTTGAGATAGCTTTGCTAAAACATCCTCGCTTAATTCGCTCTGACCCGCATCTAAAACAATCTTGTAGTTTTCGGATGCTTCTATATATAATTTATCTTTAAATAAAATGTCTGCTAAATAATAGGTAACTTTTAATTTATTCTTACCATTTGGAAAATTTTTTAAATATTTTTTTAGACTTAAAAGACTTTTACTGTTTTTACCATCAAAGTATTTTCTTTCAGCAATTGCAAAACTCGAATTTTCTAATTCGGTATCCGAAACATTGACAAATTTTAAGGTTTTGGTCCAAGCCACATAACCATCTAAATTATCTTCATCTACATAAATGTTTTTTGCATTTCTTACGGCTTCTAAGGCGTCAGCAGAATTCGGGAATTTGCTAACGGTTAATTTGAATTTTTCTAAAGCTTTTTTATTCTCATTTTCACTGTAAAACAGCAAACCTTGTCTAACTAAGGCTTTTGGTATAAATACACTTTTAGTATGCTTATTTAGTAATTCATCATAAGCCTGGTGTGCTTTTCTATTGTTTTTTATTTGCGTATACGTGCTTGCTAATTGATACCAGGCATCATCTTTTAGGCTAGATGTTTTATAATCACTGATTACCCTAATTAAAGCACTAATTTTAGCATCATCGTTATCTCTAAATCCATAGCTCATCCCTATTTGGTATTGCGCATAATCTGCTTCAGAACCAAATTCGTTAATTACATTTTTGTATATTTTTATGGCATCATCATAATCTTTAGTAGCAAAATAGCTATCTCCTAAACGAATAGAGGCATCATTTTTTACAGCATCATCTTCTATGTTTGATTTTAAAAATTCACTAAAAAAACTGACGGCTTTAT
>JBNMNV010000251.1:0-4804 GCA_051278125.1 Polaribacter sp.
TTCATCTAAATTTCCCGTTGGTTCATCTGCAAATAAAATGGAAGGTTTGTTAGAAAATGCTCTAGCCAAGGCAACACGTTGCTGCTCCCCACCAGATAATTGCGAGGGGTAATGATGCACACGATCTGATAAACCTACTTTTTCTAAAAGCGCTAAACCAACTTTAGCAGCATTTTTTTCACCTTGAAGTTCTAACGGAACAATCACATTTTCTAATGCTGTAAGTGTAGGCAGTAATTGAAAATTTTGAAATATAAAACCAACTTCTTTGCTCCGTAACAGCGCACGCTCATCTTCATCTAAATCTTGTAAATTATTTCCGACCAATTCGATACTCCCAGAACTCGGGTGATCTAAGCCTGCGCATAAACCCAATAAAGTCGTTTTTCCACTTCCCGAAGGCCCTACAATAGAAAAGATACTTCCTTTTTCTATCTCAAAAGAAATATCGTTTAATACTGTTAATTTTTTGGAACCACTGCTATATGTCTTCTCAAGTTGATGAATCTTTAATATCTTTGCCATTGTACTCATTTCAAATTAAATTTACTAAAAATGCTAAAGTCGAAAAATAAACAATTGCATTCAAAGTTTAAAGATAGTGCCTTTAATGTTTTCATAAAGTTATGTTATTTTTCATCTGTAATATTGCTGCTTTCTTGTGAATCGGATACTTCTAAAAAATCAGAAAAAATTGACAATACAACCATAAATACTGAAAGTAAGAAAACAGAAAAAAATGTTTCAAAAAAGATCTTATTTTTTGGTGATAGTTTAACTGCTGGTTATGGTTTAGAAGATATCAATGATGCTTTTCCTGGGCTCATTCAAAGCAAAATAGATGCTCTTTCTTTGGATTATACGGTTATCAATTCTGGTTTAAGTGGGGAAACGTCCGCTGGTGGAAAAAGCAGAATTAACTGGGTATTGAATCAAAATATAGATATTTTCATATTAGAATTAGGTGCAAATGATGGTTTACGTGGCATTGCTTTAAAAGAAACTAGAAAAAACTTACAAGCTATTATTGATGCTGTACTTGCCAAAAACTCGGATACCAAAATTGTTTTAGCAGGCATGCAACTTCCGCCAAATATGGGAAATTATTATACTACAGAATTTAAAACGATTTTTCCTGAATTAGCAAAAAAGAATGGATTGAAATTAATTCCGTTTTTATTGGAAAATGTTGGTGGAATTCCTAAATTAAATCAATCAGATGGCATTCACCCAACGGTTGAAGGTCAAAAAATACTTGCAAGTAATGTTTGGGTAATTTTAGAACCAATGCTTAATTCATGAAAAAATTACTACAAGTCTATTTTCTTGCAGTCAATCAGAAAATAAAATCTAAAAAGAGATCTCTCTAACTTTTACTGCTATTAGATTAGTGAAGGAAAGAATCAATCTACGAATATAATAGGTCTAAAGAGGATTAAAAAATGCTGTTTTTTTATGAACAATTTAAAAGATACATTTCGGAAGAAAAAATTAAAGAGACATAATAATTTTGATTTTTACCTTGAAGAAATTTAAATTTCAATGACATGAAAATTAACTTGATTAGGGTTAAGAATTATTTTCTTAATTCACTATTGTAGAATGAACCTAAAAAACCACCTTAAACAAAACCAACTCCAAAAAAATAATTGCATCAATATATTTGTATCTTTGCTTCATTATTAGAAACATATTACGCTGAACAAATTTTTAGTTAATTTCTATGCCCTTTAAAAAATTACATTCCTCTATAAAAGAGAAGCTAGAATCTCTTGAAATAATTACTCCGACTCCATTTCAAAGCAAAAGTATTCCTTTGATTAAAAGTGGCGCAAATATATTTTGTACAGCTCCAGAGAATAGTGGAAAAACAACCTCACTGCTTATTACCACGATGCAAAAGTTAAAATGTGAGGAAGTAGGAACGGCGCCAAGGGCAATTATTTTGGTAGGTGATAATGAAAAAGCAAAATCCTTGTATGCAACTTTTAATGAGTATACAAGACGTACCTCGTTACGCGTTTATCTATGTGATGAAAAGTTGCACATTGATTTGCTAAAATCAGAAATTTTTGAAGGCACAGACATTCTAATCGCAACACCTCAAATAATGAATAAGTTGCTTTTATTAAATGGCGTAAATGTTACGCAGTTAAAACTATTTTGCATTGACGATGCTGAATTTTTAAGTCAAAAAACTCCCTTATCGAATATTATGGCGATTACCCAAAGCCTTACAAAGTGTCAATTTGTAATTTATTCAGAGAAAATGTATCCGTTTTTAAAACGTTTTGAATCTTATTTTATGACCAATGCTAGAAGGATTAGCATTTAGCAATTTGACTGATACATGTTATTTTATTTATAATTTACGATTAAAAAATTAAAAATAATGATTCCTAAATTACACTATCTATCTCAAGGAAATTCTCCGAAAGAACATTTAGAAAATATACAAAAGGCGTGTTCTTCGGGAGCAGAATTAGTGCAATTACGTTTAAAAAATATATCAGAAAAAAAATATTTAAAATTAGCACAAGAAGCGAGAGAAATTACTGCTTACTTTCAAACTAGATTATTGATAAACGGTGATTACAAAATAGCCAAAACGATAAAAGCAGATGGAGTGCATTTAGAAAATGAAGATGTTTGTCCATACATTGCCAGAACTCACATATACACTTGGCAGATTATTGGTTGTACTGCAAATACTTTGCAAGATTGCGAAACATTAATTGGTAAACAAGTAGATTATATTAGTTTAAGTCCTTTTAGAGCTTCAAAAGCTCAAGAAGATTTACCAAAAGCATTAGGTTTAGTGGGTTACAAAGCAATAATGGATGTTTTAAAAACCGAAACACCTATAATTGGTTCTGGAGGAATTACGGCTAAAGATGTAAAAAATATTTTAGATACAGGAATTTCTGGGGTGGGAATTTCTAATGAAATCACAAGGGATTTTAATTCGATCAAAGTGTTGAATGAATTATTGAAAGCTTCATCAACGGAAGAAAAACGGCACACTTTTTAAATAAAACCAATTATTTTTTAAAAGTGAACCTTCAAACCATTAAACTATGAATTTAAAACATTTATTATACGATTACTTTATACAAACTGGAGTAAATGAAACATCCGCAGCCTATTTAAATATGGCTATCTTATTGATTACTGTCATACTTGTAGCCGTTCTGATTGATGTACTCATTAGAAAAATTATGGTAACATTATTTACCCAGTTTGCCGCTAAAAGTAAAACCAATTTTGATGATTTATTGGTAAAAAACAAAGCACCTCGTAATATTGCACATATCATTCCTTTAATTTTTGTTTTAGAGTGCGCGCCATTAGTCTTTTCAGACTTTCCATATATCGAAAATATAGTTCAAAAAAGCCTTGAAGTATTTACAATTGTTTTAATCCTATGGATTGTTAGAAGCCTTTTAAGCACCCTGAAAGATTACTTTAAAACCATACCAGGATTAAAGGACAAACCCGTCGATAGCTACATTCAAGTATTTATGATTTTTGCTTGGGTCTTTGGTATTTTATCTGCTTTTGCCATCATAACAGGCATAGAGTTTATCAAGTTTATTACTACCATTGGAGCTGCTTCTGCTGTAATTCTATTAATTTTTAAAGATACTATTCTTGGTTTTGTTGCTAGTATTCAAGTTTCTATCAATGATATGGTAAGAATTGGAGACTGGATTAGTTTTGAAAAATATGGTGCGGATGGCGATGTTATCGAAATTAATTTGTCTACTGTAAAAGTTCAAAATTTTGATAAAACCATTACCACAATTCCTACCTATGCTTTAATTTCTGATTCTTTTAAAAACTGGAGAGGCATGTCGGAATCTGGAGGAAGACGTATCAAAAGATCCTTAAATATTAATTTGGATAGCATTCATTATTTATCAAAAATTGAAGTAGACAATTTAAAGAAAATTCAATCTATTCAGTCGTATTTAGAGACACGTCAAGCTGATATTGATGACTACAATAAGAAAAATAACATTAATAAAGAGCTTTTGTTAAATGGAAGGAACCTAACGAATATTGGTGTTTTTAGAAAATATATTGAAACTTACATAGAAAATCACTCTGGCACTAACAAAGAAATGATGATTATGGTGCGTCAGTTATCACCAGGAACTCAAGGAATTCCTCTTGAAATTTACGCTTTTAGTAGTGATAAACGATGGCAAAACTATGAATATATTATGTCTGATATTTTTGACCATGTGATTGCTGCAGTTCCTTATTTTGGTTTAGAAATTTTTGAACTTCCTAGTAATTCTAGTTTTATCAGTTCAAAAAAATAAATTATTACTTAAAACATAGAATAACTATATCGAATGTTAATGCTGATAATTGAAAAGAAATCTTCTTCTGCAGATTTACTTACTATTTCTTTGTTCTATTGTAATATGCTATTATACACTGCACACCTCTTTATAGTCTTAGTTTTTTTGTAAACTTGTTCCCACAAATTAATAACTTAAAACAAAACGTTGGATTTACTTAAAGTTTTAACTTGGTTTTCAGGATTGGCTTTTATCTATTTCGGAATTAGCTGCTTTTATTCAAAGTTTATTATTGATGAGTTCGTCCGTTATAATTTACCAAATTTTAGAAAACTAACCGGATTTTTTCAACTATTAGGTGCTACATGCTTATTTTTGGGGTTATATGTATTTCCAGTACTATTGCTACTAGCTTCTTCGGGGCTGTGCATATTAATGCTTGCAGGCTTTATTGTCCGATTAAAAATTAAGGATAATTTTATAAAAACTTCTCC
>JBNMNV010000252.1:0-4791 GCA_051278125.1 Polaribacter sp.
ATATCATTTATTGTCTTGTTTTTAATTTGCCCTAACAACTGTATAAACACAAGTCTATTGCTGTTATATTCCAAAAATACGTATAAACTGCAACTTTAATAAAAATTAACGTAAAAATCAGCCTATTCCAGGTTGCTTTTTTTTTTACCACCGTTATTAGATATGGTTTGTTACGTGTTGCAAGCAAGTAATTTAGTAAATAATTACCGACAAAGAAAGTCCGCGAGGACTTTCGTAAGTAGGCTAGAACTAGCAATTAATTTTGTAGGGTGTTGCCATTTCGTTGTTTTTTCAGAATTCAAATTATCCGTCAAATTTATTTTACAATTTCAAGTATTTGATTAAATTCTTGTATTCTCAATAAATATCGATGTTAATTTGAAGTAAATGGAGAAAAAGTTCCTTTAAAAAAATAGTAGCATATTTCCATTAAAAAAAGCCCAACAATTATTATTAAAATCATTTTACTATACTTTTTCATTTTATGTTTTTTTTTCGATTTGTTTTACTTGAATAAATTCATTCAGAGTTTTATTTCGTAATATTTTTCAATTCTGCTTGAGCAAGCAAATTCAGAATGAGATTAAAATTTTAATGAGTTTTGAACTCATGATATAATTCAGTTTTGCTTTACTCAATTCAGTTTTTTGTTATTTTCCTTTTTATTGTTGAAAATTGAAATTAATGTTGCTATAATAACAATAGAAGATAAAATCAGCGACCAAAATGGTTTTGATTCCGATATATTCGAAAAATCTATATTTAGAATACTTAAAATACTTGCGATTATTATAATTATTGATAAAAAATTTATTTTATTCATATGTTTTTGTTTTCGATTTGGGTTCGTTCCGCCAATGAATGGCAACAACTGTGTAAACACAATTCTATTGCTGTTATATTCCAAAAATACGTATGAACTGCAACTTTAATAAAAATTAACGTAAAAATCAGCCTATTGCAGGTTGCTTTTTTTCTACCACCGTTATTAGATATGGTTTGTTGCGTGTTTCAAGCATCTAATTTAGTAAATAATTACCGACCAATAAAATCCGCGAGGACTTTCGTAAGCAGGCTAGAACTAGCAATAAATTTTATATGGTGTTGTGGGTACGTGCTTTTACTTTTCGGTTTCATTAAAGTCAATATTATTCCGCCAATTATTAGTCCAATTCCTAATAATAAGCAAATCGTACTAATTGGATGTCCGATTTTTGTTGACCAAGCAAAAATATCCAAACCAAAGCCTACGATAATTAATATAAATCCTAATATTCTTTTATTCATTCAGTTCTGTTATTAATAAAAACGGGCTGTATTCAATTCTATTTTTATCTGAAAAGTATTTTACTTTATCTTCTTTTATTTGTTTTCCATTTTTTGTCAATCTTAAATTCCAATTGCAGTTACAAGGTTGAATTATTGGCAATAATAACTTATCTAAATTTGAATTAATTTCCCAAGTCCATTTTGGTTCGTGATTTTTTATTTGATAAGGTTCAACGTTCCATAATTCGATTTTGTTATCTGAATTGTTTTTTGTTGTTTGTTGAATTTCAATTAATGGTTTATAGTAAGTCAATTCAGATTCAGAATATCCTCTATCAGGAAATTTGATAAAATCCATTTTTTTCCAAAATCTTTCTGATTCAATTGGCGCACAAAACAATTTAATAGCTAAAAATCCTTTTTGTTTAAAAAATTCAGCGATTTGGTTAAAGAAATATTTTCCAATTCCGCTATTTCGATTTTTAGGTTTGATTTCCATAATATCAATTTCGGCATAAATCTCTCTTTCGCTCCAAACTAAAAATCCGATTGGTAAATCATTGTGATTTAAAGTTATAAATTCTTTATTTCTAAATGCTTTTTCTATAATTGCCCAATTGCAATAAAATCCATTTCCAGAAGTTTTATCTTCTTCAATTAACCATTTTTCAACTTCTTTCAAGTCAGATTTAGTTGGCGAAATGTTCAATTGAAAGTCTAATTTCATTGGTTTACGAGGTTTTTTTTGCATTACCCACAACGTCTCGGCTATGGTTAGTACGAGAATTAAAAGCAGTGAACTTTCGATTAAACACTTAGCCAAAACTTTTTATTTTGTTTTATCTTTTTCATTTATAAAGCCAAATCAAAAGATTTGGCGGACTTGATTATAAGCTTTAAACTTAGGGTTAAGCACCAAACCCGTATTAATTATAGCCATTGTTGTAAGCCGTTTTATGTACTATCCATTGGCAATTTGTTCTGCAGCAACATCAATAATTTGTAAGTACCTATCAAGAACTTTTGTGTTTGGGACTGCAGAGCGTGGGTCAATAGAAAAAAGCAATTTATATGCTGTATAATTAGAACAAGGTGTATTTAGAATTCTAGTACTTAATCCATCTAATTTACTTGTTGTCGTAGAGGAAATATGGGCTGCAGAATTTCTAATAGTTTTTAAATCCATTAGGTCATTATTTATTGCGCTCAAAGAAGTATTAAAAATATAACCTTGATGGAAAAATATTTTACTAATCTTCCTTATTGCCTCAGGATTAGACCAATCCATATGTCTTTGATTTCCAATAATAATCTGATGAGCGTGCTCCTTATCGATAGGATTAGCCCATTTTGCTGGTCTATTATTCAAAATTGATGGTTCGTTTAATAAATAATCGACAAAACAATTCTCCACAAACGTTTCCCAAGCAATGTAAATTCTTAAAAATGCAGATTCACTAATAAACTCTCTTAAATCCAAAGTGACCTTGTAACTTCCACTAGCATATTTTTGATGAGCAAAAGTGATATGAGCGGTTAATTTATTTGTAGCCAATCTAAAATCAGCTAAATTCTGAGCTAAAGCCATCTTATATTGAATTGATTATATTAATAATAAATTCTGACCTACGAACTCTAACTTTAGTATCAGTAGTAGCTCTTCTACTATCTTCTAAAAATTGAATTTGTTCAACTGAAATGTTTTGAAAAGGAACAGTTCCAAATAATTCATTTAAGTTGGTTAAAGTATTTTTGACACGGCCATATTTATTTAAATCAATTTCTTTTTGTTGGGCAGTAATGTTTTTTAAGTTAAATTCAGTGTGATAAATACTTGTAAAAAGAGTGTAAAACAAATGAATTCTTTTGAAGGGGGTATGTTTTAATCCATCATCAAATAGACTTTTAATTAATTCAATTGTTTTGTTAAATTTAAATTCTAAATCTTCTATATTATAGTTGAACTCTTTTTCATATTTAGCATACATTGGTTTGATTTGTTTCTTAGATTGTATTCCTTCAATCATAGCTATAATCAAATCTGCTACAAGAGTAGCATCTCCCATTCTAAGAATATTTTGATTTGTTAAAAGCTTGTTCTCTAACCAAAAATCATTATGCTTATGTGAGAGTCTATCAACTAATATCTAATATTCACTAAAATGATTTGCATTTATTTTTTCTTGCTGATTAAGTACTATAGAGTATGAATTTAATCTAGCAAAAATATCCAATATTTCATTATCTGGAAGATTTACTAATAAATCAACTGAAATTTCATAATTCAAAATTGCAGATTGAACATTAGGGTCAATATTACTTAATTGACTATAGTAATAACCACCATATTTTTTATTATGTTTTTTTCGAATAGTAAACTCATCATTAACAAATGATAGTATAGCTCTCAACCTTTGCTGACCATCTACAACTTCTCTTATCGATTGGCGATTTTCAATATTTAAAGTCTGTCTAATAAATATTTTTGGAATTGGTTTCCCTGTGATTATAGTATCAAGTAAGTATGATTTTGCATCATCTGACCAAATAGCTTTTCTTTGAAATTTTGGAGATAGCACAAGTTGTTTTTTGTCACTCCATTCCAAAAAGTCATTAATACTATATGTTCTACTATCAAAATTTTTCATTTTATTCTATTTATTTGGTAATGGCTTACAACAACTGTGTAAACACAATTCTATTGCTGTTATATTCCAAAAATACGTATAAACTGCAACTTTAATAAAAATTAACGTAAAAATCAGCCTATTGCAGGTTGCTTTTTTTTTACCACCGTTATTATATATGGTTTGCTAGGTGTTTTAAGCAATAAATTTAGTAAATAATTACTGACAAAGAAAATCCGCGAGGATTTTCGTAAGTAGGCGAGAACTAGCAATAAATTATATACGGGGTTGTGTGGCATTTTTATTCGTTCCGCAATATTCTTTTCCTGCGTAAAGAGAATTATGCATTATTCATACACTTCAATTCTGTTTTTACCTTTTTTTACTTCTTTCAAGCTATCTTCTTTACTCGTATTTATTGAAAAAAATCCGTATAGACATAGTGATAAAACCGAAAGAAAAAAAGAAACGTACAAAGCTTTGGCTGCATAAACGACACCTTTATCGAAAGGTGAGGCGATATTTCTGGAAGTATGAATGTTTTCGACCATCTCTTGTTTTTTATCTCTTAGACCCTTCCGAAGATTGTCGAGATTCCTTATTTTCCCGTGCAAAACAATTAGAGCAAGTAGGATATTGCATAAGAATAAAATTATTGATAGAGTCAGAAATAGATTCCCGTTTTTATTTTCGACAAATTTATGGAAGGCAAGAGCCAATCCCATTAACGATGTAGAAAGTACAAGTATCTGTTTTATAAATAAAAAAAATTCATCATTTCTCCTTTCGTTTATTTCACGTTCTTTCTCGGAGAACCATTTTTCAGTTTGCGGATGTAACTGATTCATTATATTTCAGATTCTTTCATAGTTCTAATTTCAAATGATTAACGTGT
>JBNMNV010000253.1:0-4769 GCA_051278125.1 Polaribacter sp.
ACTGTTTGTTGATTGATTATTTTATATCGAGTTCCAATTTTTCTCCAGTAAGGGTTCCACGAACAAACTCTCCAGACTCCCAGAAAAGAATTTCACCAGCATTTCCACTTTTCATATTGGCATCTATCACTATTACTCTACCCTCATAGTGCATCTCAATTTGCCTGTGCGTGGTGTGACCAACGACAATATTTGAGATTTTAAAATGGTTTAGCAATGCATCGATTTGCCCATCGGTGGCCAGTTCACCCTGAAAATACCCCCTATAGTATATGGGTCCGTTAGCTCTATGAAGAAAGTCTCCAAGTTCATTTCGTTTATCAGCCATTTCACTTGCTACCAATTGTAATTTGAATTCATTGTTTATGTCTTCTATAGATAAGCCTTTCGTTACTAGATCAGGATGTAATCCGCCGTGTGTAAATAGAATGTTATTCACTTTAACTAATACTGGACGGGTGCGTAACCAATCTCCTAGTACAGTGCCTTTATTAAAAAGCGTACTGAAAGGTTTTTCTAAAATCTTACCAATTTCTGTGTATTTTGGATGTACTGAACGCAGATTCCCATTAAGTACCATCACATCGTGATTTCCAAGTAGCACATGCAACTTTCCGCCTTTTTCTTCTGCTTGCTTTTCTAAATCATATAGAAACCATAAGACTTCAGTAACCTGTGGACCTCTATCAAATATATCTCCTGCAACCACAAAATGCCCGTTTGCAAAGCTCCATTTCTCCTGAGTATCGATAACACCATTATGTTTTAGGAGTTTAATAAATGTGTCATACTGTCCATGAATATCGCTTACAGCTCCAATTTTGAAATTTCCACTATAGGCTAGTTGTTTCACCTCTTTAGGTGTATTACTCCATAGTTTAGCTTTTACACCATTGTATTCAATACTTTGAAAATCTTGAGAATTAATCTCTTGGGTGTGCGTTTCTCCTTTATATACCCAAATTGCCGTGCGTCCTGTTTCAGATTGCATTACATAAGGGCCATCGCTAACGCCTTGGTACGGAACATTAAGAACTTTCAGTAGCTCTTTAATGTTCTCTTCCTTCGCCAAATCGATAGCGGAATAATCATCTCGAATTTTTATGCTAGAATCTGCACCATTATCCATTAATATTTGAAGTGCTTCTGCGTCTCTCCCTTTAATAGCAAATACAATCGCCGATTGCTTTTCAGCGCTCATAAAATTCACATCAGCCTTATGAGTGATAAGCTCCTTGATCATCGTATGATTTTGATAGGCTACGGCATACATCAATGGCGTTAACCCATCAGTGACTAAATTAGGATTCGCCCCATTTTCCAGTAAATACTTCGCTACTTTATGTGTTCTGTCTTTTTTAATAGCAGTAAAAAGCAAGGTTTGTCCTTTACCGTAAAGGGAATCTATTGCATTACCATTAGACAAAAACGTTTTAACGGCTTCCACGTTTCCTAGGGCAATTTCCTGTTGAATAGCAACTTTATCGCCGTTGGATGATTTACCATACCGTTTTCTTAATTGTTCTTGCGATAGTTCTCGCGCCATATAAAGCACCAATTGTTTACCGCGCTCTGTATTAAATATTCCTTGTATCCCTGATTCTGAAATTAGACCAGAAAAGTTGCCTTGAGAAGGAATGGAAAAATTGAGTTTTGTATGGGTAATTACAAGATCTTGCATAGGAATTGTCGGCACTCCCTTTGAAGAAGGTCCCATAAAGCCAATAAAGGTTCCTTCTTCCGTGGTTTCTAAACGCCACATAATTCCAATGGATTTATTCTCATTAATTACTAAATTACCTTCCCATTTCCCTTCTATAGGTGTGCTGATTTTTTCGTTTTGAGTTAACTCTTGTGCAGAGGTGTTATAATTAATAACAACTAGTGTTATAAGTGAACACATAAAATTAATTAGCTGTGGCATTTTGATAGGTTTTAAATGGTTAATGCGTTTTAAACGGTTCATTTTTTGATTGATTGAGACAAACATATCAAGTACTTGTATGCCTAAAAAGGATTTGGGATATATAGCAGTTAGCGAGTGACACACATACGGTTAAATGTTATAAGAGCAGTATATAACGGCTCAATAGGCGTTTATCCCGCTCCACAAACTGTTTATCAACTTAATTGTATGAAGTGAAGTATTTAATTAATATTGACCTATGAATTATAAAATATCAGATAAAAAAAAGAAAATTATAAAGCGCCTTTATAAAATAGCGCTCGTTTTTATTGGTATTATCATCGTTATTTTTAATGACACTTTTGGTGCACTAGAAGGGTTTGTAGAGTTTATTGCATTTTATTTCATAGTTATATTTATCACAATTTCATATTGGTTATTCAAACAAATCAAATCGATTATTCGATTAAAAAATGAAAAGGCTCAAACTGAACTCATGCACTTAAAAAGTCAGGTGAATCCTCACTTCTTTTTTAATATGCTTAATAACCTTTATGGTTTGGTAGATAAAGATTCAAAAAAAGCACAAGAGCTTATTTTGAAACTATCAGATATGATGCGTTACAGTATCTATGACGGGCAAAAAGAAACGGTCTTACTTTCTGAAGAAATCACGTATCTGCAAAATTATATAGAGTTACATAAAATGCGTTATCATAAAACTATAGATGTAAAATTTAAGGTAGCTATAGCAGGTAATGATTTTCAAATAATGCCCCTTCTTTTTATCATCCTTTTAGAGAATGCATTTAAACATGGAGTAGAGAATTTGAGGAACAATGCACATGTTTATATAGATATGAAAGCAGAAAACAATCAAGTAAATTTTGATATAGAGAATAATTTTGATAGTACCATTACTAATGAACAAGGAGGTATTGGTATGAATAACCTAAAACGTAGATTAGAATTGGTTTACCCCAAAAGTCATACCTTAACCATAACAAAAACAGCTACTGTTTATAAAGCCCAATTGAATATTAGAAAATTATGATTAAGTACCTTATTATAGATGATGAACATATTGCTCACGATATCATAAAAGGGTATAGTGACATGCTACCAAACTTGGCGTTTATGGCAGATTGCTATGATGCTATTGAAGCTTTAGACTACTTGAATAAACAACCTGTAGATCTTATTTTTTTAGATCTAAACATGCCTAAGTTAAAAGGTTTTGAGTTTTTAAAAACGTTGGCGTCTCCTCCAAAGGTAATTGTAACAACGGCTTATAGTGAGTTTGCAATTGAAGGTTATGAGCTTAATGTCGTAGACTACTTATTAAAACCCTTTAGTTTTGAACGCTTTTTAAGTGCTGTAAATAAAGTAACTGCTTCTGCTCCACACTCAAAACAAATGCGTGTCGAAAATGGACAAGCATCTGCAAATCAGCTATTTTTAAAACAGAATAACAGCCATATACAAGTTGATATAAATACCATCCTATATATTGAAGCTTCTGGAAATTACACAAAAGTTGTCACCACACTAGATACAATTACTATAAGAGAAAAAATATCTAATACGTTACAAATGCTCCCAAAAGAGAAGTTTCTTCAAGTTCATAAATCTTTTGTAATTGCTACAAAACATATTAAAAGAATTGATGGAAATAGAATATACATTGAAGACTATACAATTCCAATTGGCAAATTATATAAAGCCAATCTTATTAAGATTTTGAACTAGAGACTTACCAGAGTAATTATTAAATACCATTCCACACACATTACACGCCCTTCTTAACTGTCGGCCTTTATAATACCTGTTCCATTGCCCAGCACAAGAAGTTTTTAGATGTCTTAAAGTTAGAAGATTAAGTACCAAATAAGGCCAGCGCACGAATCTGCTCAAAAATTAGAGGTCTACTAGACATTTTGTTTTGTTCCGTAACCAAAGACCATCTTTACATAATGCTAGTACATTTATAGCAAATTAGCGCATTTTTGCATTATTTTACAGCGCCACTTGCCGAAAAAAGGAATCACCCACTAGTAATTCCTTTTTCTTGCGTAGGTCACATAACCCCTAGTAAACGCTTGATTGCTTTTTAAATTTAAATAAAATTTCCAGCCGCGCATCCACATTTCACTACGCTCCTACCGTCATCGTAAAAGGGTGTTTCCTTGAAAGGGTTATAGTGGTTTACGGGAGCTCATGAATGCTTCGCATTTCATTAACATGGGAGATTAATTTTAATGCAATCATTTATTTATATGCTCAAACGATACTTAATTATAGAGGTCTCCTTAGCTTATACTTTTGGTATTCATGATCAAACAAACACTAAAAGAATCTTAAGAGACTATAATTTACCTCAATTACCCTAACTTTAAAATAAAGTCATAAAACCGCTTGAAAGAAATACTCAAACAACTAGAATTATTTCTAAAAAGCTCCAGCTTTAATCGAGGTATTCGGCTGGGGGTAGGGATTACTGCGCCCTTTGCCCTAATGTATTTTTTAGGGTATTTTGAATATGCTCCGGCGGTTGCCGTCGGTACTTTTTTAAATGTACCGGGCGATATTCCAGGAAGTTTCAAACGTAAGGTCAATGCCATTTTGGTCAGTATTGGATTAACGATGGTTGTTACCGCCATAATCCTATTTTCAAAACCTTTCCTACCCCTTTTGTTAGGAGCACTTACCATCATTACATTTGTTGTGTCGCTGATCTCGGTTTATGGTTTTAGAGCGTCTTTGGTGTCCTTTTCTGGCTTATTGGCCATGGTAATAGCTTTTGCCATTCAAAAAGAAACAGCGCATGAGATTTTGGTTCAGGTTGCCTTAATGGGCGTTGGTG
>JBNMNV010000254.1:0-4746 GCA_051278125.1 Polaribacter sp.
TCGGGGTGTAGCGTAGCCCGGTCATCGCGCCTCGTTTGGGACGAGGAGGTCGCAGGTTCGAATCCTGCCACCCCGACACAGTTGTACGTAGCAACTATAAAACTACGGGCTCTTAGCTCAGCTGGATAGAGCACCTCCCTTCTAAGGAGGCGGTCGCAGGTTCGAATCCTGCAGGGCTCACTCTAACGGAGAATTGATTCATTTGAATTGATTTTCCGTTTTTTGTTTTTACGATTTCCTCTTGTATCATTGGGATGACAGCGAACAGTGAATTTGTTTTTAAGGTTCGAACTACTTCATTTTGCTTGTCATAACCTATTCCGGAAGGAAACACCAATCTCTGTATGCGTTTTTTTTGATTTAAATCTCCTGAAGTCCATATTTCATTGATGTTTGTCGCTAATTTTAAAGCGGTATCAATGGCTTTTTTAAGGTTCGAACTCGAAATTGACGATTGGTTTAAATTTGTGGTAATTTCTTCTTGGGTTTTTAGATATTTCGTTTTAAATTTTTTGTAAATTTCTGTATCAATTTCTCCAATAACATAACGCTCTTCAATAGCTTCAATTTTTGAATTGACTTCTTTTAATTGTTTTTTGAATTGTGTTTCTTCTGTTCTTAACTCTTTTGTAAGATTGTCATAAGTATATAGCATTACTTCTTTGATGATCGAATTGTATTTTGGATCTACTTGAAAACCATCTAACATTTTTGTAAAGTCTTGGTGAAGTTTATTAGCAGACCTGTTACAACCACAGCCTTTAGTTCTACATTTATAGTAATACAAGTTTTTAGCTTTAACCAAATAACCTGTTAAAGGTTTCTTACAAGTCTGACAATAGATGAATTGTTTTAAAGGGAGGTTAATGTTATCGGTTTTATGCGTTTTAGGATGTGCAGATTCTTCCGCATTTATCTTTAAAAAATTTTCTTTAGAAACGATTGGTGTGTGTTTTCCTTGGATAATTTCTCCTGGAAGCATTTTAGTAATTAGAATACCACAATAAAATGGATTTTTAAAGAGCTCTCCTAAGCGCCTTTGATTAATCTTTACACCTAGTAAATTGAGTTTATTCACTATTTCTACATTCGAGTATTTATTTTGCACTTTCCATTTAAACGCTTTTTTTAATTGCTCTCCCGTTTGATTGATGGCAATGTCCCATTCTACTGCTTTGTGGTATTTTTTTTTATTTTCATACCCTAAAGGAGGAGCCCAAAGCCAATAGCCTTTTCGAACCAAATCACTCATAGCAGTAATGGTTTTATCTTTTCTTAGTTCATTATCAAACTGACTGAACATGAAAAATAAGTTTTGTTGAAACTTACCAGCTGCAGAGGTGGTGTCAACTTCTTGCGTTACTGCTTTTACTTGAATACCCTGCTTAAAGAGGTCTTGTGAAATTTGAGCAGCACTTGAACCAGTTCTAGAAAATCGATCGTAAGAGTATACAATGATATAGCCAATGTTACCACTCTGACGAACGTATTTCAACATTCTTTTAAATTCTTTTCTATCATCGCTTTTTGCAGATTCATACGTCCCACCAAAATATGCTACAATTTCATATCCATTTGAGTTTGCATAGTTTTCACAATATTTTTTCTGAGTTCCAAGACTCGTATTGGTATCTGCTTGTTCTTTAGTAGAAACTCTAGTGTAAATTATTGCTTTTTTATTAGTTCCAATTGCTTTTTGTTCAGGACTAAATTTTTGAAATCTTTGCAGAGTATTCATAATCATATTATTTTAAAGATTGTAGAATGATAAAACAATAGTGTTCTATAGAAGTTAATAGTTCGTCTACATCTTCAGTTATTCCTATATTATTTATTAATTTTTCTTTTATTTGTTGTCTTTTTTTTAGCGTTTGGGCATCATTTTTATCAAATAATACCTGAGTTTCTAAACAATTTTCTTTTATTTCCTGAGCCTTGTGATTTAAGTCTTGGTCCATATCGGATTTGAATTAAATCGGGCTGTATTTGCAGGGACCGAATCTGTGCTACTTCTTTTCTCATTAGTTTTTTATTAATGTTAGTTTATAGTTGCCTTGTGCTCTAATCTCAATAAGAAGTTTTGCACCCTTTGCTATTTTATGCTCTAAAATATATCTTGCTAACTGCTCTCTAGTTTTATGTTGTTCTGTTACTACAATAGGTTTTATGTTTTCATTTTCAAAAGCAATCTCAACTATTTTTGGTTTTTTAAAAACTACGATATCTCTAATTTGTTTTTCAATTTCTGAGAGGTAAGAAAGTTCCTTTTTTTTGTTTCCAAAATCTACCGCTAATACTTTAGCAAGTATGGGTATCATTGGAATGGATATCATAGGGTGTTGCGTATAAACACTACTAAGTTTTAGGGTTAAATTCATATCTCCATAGAGAAACTCAAAATCATTAGTGCCTGGAACATATAATAACGTATGTGGCATAGACTCTCTTAAAATAGCCGATTTTAACATGTCTGTAAATGGATTGATAAGTTTTCTAAAATCTTTCATCCAGTATTCGTCTGCTACTATTTGCTTTAAAGATTGAATTACATCCTTTGGTAATTGATGTTTATTGTTCTTAATATGTTCTTTAAATACTTTATCAGCATATTTATCAACTCTTGGTTCATGCCAAATGGATTTACCTAAAGTGTATATTTTATCTGCTGATACTCCAAAAGAAGATAATGTATCGATAATACAAACCCATACAGCCTGTGATAAATTAAGTCGTATCCATTTGGTTTTTGTGGCTGCCTCTTTAGAAATTGTTTCTGTATTCTTAACATTTTGATGTTTTTCAACAAAAGGAACTAGATTGTGGTCTAACCAATAATTTATTTTCCTAGAGGTAATACCTAACTGAGTTGGACTAATATCACGATCATTGAAAACAATATTTCCTAAATTTTTAATCTCTTCACTTATCATTATAAAATTTATTTTTTTCAAATATAATAAAAATACATCAATAATAAACAAAAGTAACTATATTTGATATAAGTATACTACATAGTGTTATTATTTAAAATAGTAAAATGAGTAAACCATTAAAATATGAAGAAGAGAATTAAATTAAAAGAAGAAGAAGAACACTTCCCAAGTCCAATTAGGCAAAGAGTTTGCAAATGTGGATGTGGTCATGACTTTCAGCCAAATCGTAAAGACCATTTATATATAAATAAACAACATTATGATTTTGATTATAATACTACTAAACGTAAGATTAAAAACAAGCATATCATAGAAGTCGAAAAAACACTAAGGTTAAATAATAGAATTTTAGAAAAACATTATCAGTCCAATATAGGTAATAAAAAAAAAGAACCTGTTAGATGTTATTATGAGATATTAAAGGCAGATGGCTTTACATCCAAAAATTATATAGGAGTTTCTGAAGAAGGAACTGAAAAGTTTTATCTTTTGTATGACTACTATTACCTCTTGTTTAGAAACAAAAGCAATCAATTAATTATTGAAATTTATAAAAATTAAAAAAATAAAGATGAAAGAGTGCATGACTATAGAGTCGCTACCAAGCTGGATAGCAGAGAACCAAGAATATCCAAGAAAGAATTATTCACAAGAATCTAATTACATTATAATTACTGTTGCGGCAGTTTTAATTACATCATTAGTTGCGGTTTTAATCGTTAACTATCAAAAAGAAAATAATAAAGAAGAAGTTTAAAACTCTTATTTTTTTACTGCAATGTAATTTGTATTTCTTTCAGTAAATAATTTTTCACTAATTAAAATTACTTCTAAACGGAAGTGTCAAGCACTCATGTTTTTTCTATAAAATTATTTTATAAAATAATTATTATTTTTAAAAATAAAAATGGCTTTTTTAGCTCTGAATATATAAAAGCAACAAGAAACAGGTGTTATGAAGGTTAAAACAATGAAAAACGACCAAAAACGCTGTTTTACGTGTTTTTACACTTTTTTATTTATTAGTTGAATTCAAGAAGAGTAATAGTTCTATTATTTGAATTTATATTAAGAACTCAGAGTAGAAATAAATTTGATTTTAAATTGTTTAAGAAATCAACTAAGGTTTTAAAAAAAATTTAAAAATATTGTTATTATTAATTTTCAGTTGAATTATGTAACCCCCTTTTTTTAAATTTTGTGTGTTAATAGTTTTATTATAAATACCTATTTGTAAATTAGTCCACTTTTTACTGACGTTATACAGTATTAAAATCTCTCTCTTATATTAAAGTGATAACTAGTTCACTTTTTGCTGACGTTATACACATTCTCAAATCCTCTGTAAAAGTACTATGAAGTGTTTTAGCGGATTTGTTGCACGAGCACCCTTTAGTTCTAAACTTGTAATAGTAAAGCCCTTTTTTCTTGACAAGATATCCTGTTAGCGGTAGTTTACAGCTTTCACAGTAGATAAACTGCTTTAGGGGTAGGCTATAATTAAATTTTACTTTTTTAATTCGTGTTTTAAATTTTTAGATAAAAGTTATTTTTAATACAAGGTTTTTTAATTATATCTTTATCAAAAAAATTGAAAACATAAATATGTTAAGATATTTAAGTTTTTCCCACTAATATATCTAAACTTGTTATTTTAAAAATAACTTCTTAATGGCTAATTTCAAAAAAAAAATAACAAGTAAAGATATTGCTCAGGAATTGGGAATATCAAGATCCGTTGTATCCTTCGTGTTAAACGGCAAGAATAAGGAAATGAGAATTAGTGATGAACTTACTAAAAAAGTCCTTGATC
>JBNMNV010000255.1:0-4731 GCA_051278125.1 Polaribacter sp.
TTGATCAATTAATGACTATTAAAGAAACGAATAATACGCCTTTAGTTTTAATGGGTTATTTAAACCAAATGCTTAAATATGGCGAAGATAAATTTTGCCAAAAAGTAGTAGGTTGCGGTATAGACACTCTTATTATTCCTGATTTACCAATGTTGGAATTTGAAAATCATTATCAAGAATTGTTTGATAAGTATGGTCTTAACAATGTGTTTTTAATTACCCCGCATACATCCGAAGAAAGAATTAGAAAGATAGATTCGTATACAAAAGCATTTATTTATGTGGTTGCGTCTTCTTCAATTACAGGTGCAAAAGGGGAAATATCAAATCATCAAGTTTCTTATTTTGAGAGAATTAAAGCGATGAATTTAAATAATAAATTAATTATTGGTTTTGGTATTTCAGATAAATCGACTTTTAATACCGCTTGTAAATATGCAAATGGCGCCATTATTGGTTCTGCTTTTATTAGAGATTTAGGGGCGAATGGTGCTGATCATATTGGTGATTTTATTACACCAATTTTAAGTTAACAAATATTAAATATTTTTTAAGGAAGATATTATCGTTATCAATCCCATCTAAGATATCGTGTCTGTAGGGTATAAACCTAAAAAAAATAGAATACCTTACAGTCACACTTAAAGAGATAGAACTGTGCTTAGCTGTTAAATAAAAGTCTTTATACCCAGTAATTTCAAGTGATAAAAAGTATTCGGTCTTGTCTCAACTTTATACTTCTTTAGTTGTGATAGCGCTACATGAAATATAAAAAACCAGTGATTTATGTTCACTGGTTTTTTTGATTTTTAACTTTAAAAAGCTTTATATATCATTTATTATTAGAAATCACTTTAATGAAATGCGTTTTTTCCCTCTCTATTTCAGATAAAAAAGAAATTGTAACGAAAGTTATGCTTTATTTTACAATAATTTCAAACAATAACTGGTTTTAAATATTTGGGATTTAATCCTAATTAATTAAAGTAACTACTTCAATAACGCCATTTGCACCACGTAAGCCATAAATTGCAGTCTCTGGGCCTTTTAAAATTTTTACACTTCTGATTGTTGTGGGTACAATTTGTGCAAAACTACTTTCGTCGATTTGAACCCCGTTCAAAATTAATAAAGGACCTCTACCACCATTAAACGTTGAATTTCCCCTTATTGTTATGCTATTAGATGTTGAGATATTCACACCAGAAACTTTGCCTCTTAAATAATCATAGATATCTCTAAATTGTATGGCACTCGCTATTTTTTCATCACTCGTATCCTTTACATAATCGTCATCGTTTCTTCTGATTTTAATAACAATAGAGTCTTCGCCTTTGTAGGTAATGGTTTGAACACCTATTAAAGAAGAGAACGCACTAATTTCTTTTGGCGCTTTTTTTAATTTAATCTTAAAATAACCCGCTGCGTTCGCAACTCTTTTTTGTTTTATATTATCGAATAAAATAACCGCACCAGGAATAGGTTTGTTATTACCGTCTTTTACTAATATCGTTAATTTAGTAGTTTCATTTTTTGTCGATTTTTTTTGAGAAAAAATATTCACAGAAAATAGAACTGCGAGTAAAAAAAGTAGTGTTTTTATAGATTTCATGATAGTTTTGTTTAACAATTTAGAAGCAAAATTAATGCCATTTTTAAATATTACATAAAAATAAAAAAAATTAAGCTATTTCCGAAATAAACTATTTAAGATTTTGTTAATTTTCAGTATACTTTTTCTCCATTTAAATACGTAGAAACTACGTTGGTTTTTGGTATAATAGTATCATGTGCTTGCATAATATTTTGATCTAAAATGATGAAATCAGCAAATTTACCAACTTCAATAGAACCTTTTTCATTCTCCTCAAAATTAGAATAAGCTCCCCAAATAGTCATTCCTCTCAAAGTTTGCTCTCGTGTTAATGCATTCTCCATTTGGAATCCGCCCTCGGGGAAATTTTCTAAATCTCTTCTAGACGTTGCCGCATAAAAAGTTAAAAACGGATTTACTTGTTCTACAGGAAAATCTGTACCCAAAGCAATTTTTCCATATCTGTTTAATAAATTTTTAAAGGCATAAGCACCTTGCATTCGTTCTTTTCCAATTCTATCTTCTGCCCAATACATATCTGAGGTAGCGTGTGTGGGTTGCACGGAGGGTAAAATGTTATCAAAAGCCTGAAAGTCTTTTGAAGATATTATTTGTGCATGTTCAATTCTCCAACGTCTATCTTTTTTGTTTTTTAAAACTTCATTATACGTTTTTAATAACCAAGTGTTTGTAGAATCGCCAATGGCATGTGTATTCATTTGAAATTCTGAAGCAGCAATTTGTTGTGCAATTTCTTGATATCTTTCTGGCGGATAAATGAATGCCCCAAAATGATTTTCTCTATCCGAATAAGGCTCGCGCATCGCAGCACCTCTAGAACCTAAAGCACCGTCTCCATATATTTTAAAAGAGCGTACATTTAATCGATCGGTTTTCGTAATTCCTTTGTTGATGTAGTAATCAATTTGTTCTTGATTATCACCAGAAACCATCGCATAGATGCGCATTTTTAATTTATTTGATTTTTGTAAATCATCAATTAATTCTATGGTATTTCTATCTAAACCAGCATCGTCTACAGTTGTTAAACCATAAGAAAAACAAATTTTTTGTGCATCTAATAAACCTTGAATTGATTCTTGTTTTGAGGCTTTAGGTAATTTAATAAAAGCCATAGCAGCATCAATTAAAACTCCAGTCATTTCTCCGTTTTCTAGAATAATTTCTCCGCCTGAAACTTTCGTGTCTTTTGTAATTCCGGCCATATCGATAGCAGCTTGATTTACTAACAAAGCGTGTCCATCTACTCTGCCCACAGCAACCGGAGTTGTTGGAAACAAGAGGTCTAGTTTTTCTTTTGTAGGGAATTCTTTCAGTTCCCAATCATTTTGGTCCCAGCCACGCCCTGAGATAAAAGCAACATTTTTTTCCTTTTGAAAGGCAACAATCTTGTCAAGAACTTCATCGTAACTTTTGGTGCCGTCTAAAGAAACTTTTTGTTGTTGTAAGCCCATTCTATAAAAATGGCAATGCGCGTCAATAAAACCCGGAACAATTGTTTGGTTTTTAGCATCCATTACAGAGTTAGCTTTAAAAGCTTCCTGTATTTCTTCATTGGTACCAATACCAATAAACTTTCCATCTTTAATGGCGAATGCTTCCGCTGTGTCAAATTTTTCGTTCACCGTATAGGTGTTTGAATTGATAATAATTAGATCTGCTTTTTCTTTATCGCAAGAAACTAAAAAGAGTAAAAGAATAAAAAGGTAATTTTTCATATATGAGAATGATTTTGATACACGATATAGATTCCGTACATTAATAAAAATTGAATTGGGATTCTAATAATAGCTAGTTTTTTGGAACCAATTGCAGGTTTTTTCTTTGTAAAATCCCACAAATGAATGGGTAATAGGATAATGAGTAAAATAAAAATACTTAGAGATGCATATTTAGTTATTGGATTAAAAAAAAGCCCCAGTCCTAAAGCAAATTCTACAAAACCCACTCCATAATTCACTAGTTTTTTAGGAAAAAAATTAGGAATAAAATCCTTAAAAAACTGTGGTTTTAAAAAGTGCATGATTCCTGCAAAGCAGAAAAAACCACCGTAAACTATTCTTAAAATAAGTACTAAACTATCCACAAATTAGGGCTTTACAGGTGCATCTGCATATAAATACTTATCCATTAAATAAACAATACTAGCCATCGATGCACTTCCTAATGCTAGCTCACGTTTATTCACTTTGTCAAAAGTATCTCTAGTAGTATGATGATAATCAAAATAACGTTGAGAATCTGGTTTATACCCAACTAGTGTAACGTTTTCTGCTTTTAGAGGTGAAATATCTGCACCAGAGCCACCTTTTTTAAAATCATGCAATCCATAAGGGGATAGCAGTTTTTTCCAACTTTGCAATAAGGTTCTATTGGCAGTATTGGCATCTATAGAAAAACCTCTTGGTGTATGTCCGCCAGAATCAGATTCTAAACCACCAATATGGTTTTCTTTATTTAGTTTTGCTAGTTCAGCATATTTTTTGGCGCCTCTGGTACCGTTTTCTTCATTCATAAAAAACACAATTCTGATGCTGTTTTTAGGTTTGATGTTATTTTTTTTAAATAAATAGGCAACTTCTAGAGATTGTACAATTCCTGAACCATCATCATGAGCACCTTCACCCAAATCCCAAGAATCTAAATGACCACCAACAACAAAAATATTTTCTGGAGTTTTTGATCCTCTTATTTCACCAACCACATTAAAAGAAGGAGCATCTGGCAAGGTCTCACAGCTTTGTTTAAAGTAGAATTTTAAATTCGGATTCTGTTTTAAATCATCGCTTAAAATAGTGGCAGCTTTAGCGCTAATTGCCGCAGCAGGAATATATTTTTCTTGCGGTAAATCTCCATAGCTCATGGTTCCTGTGTGCGGATAATCATCCACAGAATTTGTCATAGAACGCACAATTACTCCTTTAGCTCCGAATTCCCCACAAATAGCAGCTCCTGCAACGCGTTGATCTACACAACCACCATATGCACTAAAAGTGTTGATTAAGGTGTCATCAAAAGGACGGTTAAAAAATACAATTTTATCTTTCATTTTGGATCCTAAAGCTTTTGCTTCTTCCAAACTTTTTACTTCGATAACTTCTGCTAAAACTCCAGAT
>JBNMNV010000256.1:0-4720 GCA_051278125.1 Polaribacter sp.
GCATAATGCATACGAATCCATTCAATTCCGTCTACTTTTGCCAACGCTTCTAGCAATTGCGCCAATGCTCTTTTTTTATAAATATCTAATCCATAATAAGTTAAATCTTGCGCAATAAGCATAATTTCCTTAATTCCTTTTGCGGCTAATTTTGTAGCTTCGGTAACGATATCTTCTATGGGAGTTGATTTGTGTTTTCCACGCATTAAAGGAATTGCACAAAACGAACAAGGCCGATCACAACCTTCTGCTATTTTTAAATATGCATAATGTTTTGGCGTTGTGGTTAAACGCTCACCAATTAATTCGTGCTTATAATCTGCTTCTAAAACCTTTAATAAATTGGGTAAATCGTGTGTTCCGAAATACTGGTCTACATTCGGAATTTCCTTTTCTAAATCTGGCTTGTACCGTTCACTTAAACATCCAGAAACAAAAACTTTATCAATTTCACCAGCATCCTTTCTTTTTGCGTAGTGCAAAATAGTATCTATAGATTCTTCTTTTGCTTTGCCGATAAACCCGCAGGTATTGATTACGACGATATTTCCATCATCATTTTCATCTTCGTGCACCACATTTTTACCGTTTGCTACTAATTGCCCCATTAACACTTCACTATCGTAAATATTTTTTGAGCAACCTAAAGTTACAACGTTAATCTTATTTTTTTTGATGGTTTTTGTACGCATAATTATCGCTTTTTGCCTTTAAATTAATGGTTTTTGGCAGTAAATTTAAAAATTTATGTTTTGATATCTTTAAAAATCAAAACGAGTGCAAAAATAGTGCTTTTAAAATGATTTTAATTTCTTTCTATTGATAGTTTTTAGGCATCTTTCTAACCTTGGTTAGTTGCTCAAAAGCATAGCCAACTTCTAATAAGTTTCTTTCAGAAAAAGGCAATCCTATAAACGTTAAACTTACCGGTTCTCCAGATTTTTTATAATCCATAGGTACCGTTAATGTAGGATATATTGCAACGGCAGCCATACCAGAATGATAATTGTTAATGGATAAAATAGCATCTAAATTTTCGTCTTTTAACGCTTGTAAAAATTTAATCCCTTCATTATTTAAATTACTTTTTACAAGTTCTAATCCCTCTAAACTAGTGGAGTCTTTTAAGATACCTTCAAATAATTGCTGACCATACGGCGCTCTTAAAAGCGAATCTTTTTTATTAAATTCAACTACATCAGTTACGTTTTTTACAAAGATCGATTTATCCGCATGATTCTTTAAATATGTAGGTAAATCATATTTCATGTCAATATTTAAGAGGGTTAAAAAGCCATCAAATGAAATTTTAGGCGGTGTAATTTCTAAAATTTCAGCTCCTGCTTTTTTTAATTGATCAACTGTTAAAGCATAAATAGAGTCTGATAAAAGCGTTTTTAATACGCCCAATTTCTTTCCTTCAAAATTATTTCTAAATCCGTTTTGTAAATAATCTGTTTCTATTTCTTTAGACGCTTTGTCATCTTTATCAAAACCCAACATAGCATTCATAAAAATTGCGTTGTCAATTACGTTTTTTGTCATTGGCCCAGGGGTATCTAAAGTTGATGAAATAGGGACAATACCAGTTCTACTAAAAACACCAATTGTTGGTTTTAAGCCCACTACTGAATTCTGACTTGATGGCGAGGTAATAGACCCAGATGTTTCTGTACCCACCGCAGCAACGGCGAAGTTTGCAGCCACTGCAGCGCCACTTCCCGATGAACTTCCTCCTGTTTCAAACACTGCTCTTCCATAAGGGTTTAAAGTTTGTCCGCCAATTGCAGAATATCCCACGGGGCAGCCCGAACAGAAAAAATATGCCCATTCGCTTAAATTAACTTTTCCTAAAATGAGGGCTCCATTTTCCTTTAATTTTTCAACAATAAAAGCATCACTTTTCGTGAAATTTCTTTGTAGCGCAACCGCTCCAGCAGTTGTAGGCATTTCTTTGGTATTAATATTATCTTTCAATAAAATTGGCATCCCGAACATAGAGACTTCAGAAACGTTCTTTTTCTGATGGTCTTTTTCTCTAGCTTCTATTAAAACATTAGGATTTAAGGCTATTATACTGTTTAAAGACAAGGTGGAATCACTTTCAAATTTTCTAATTCGATACAAATAAAATAGTGTTAATTTCTCGTAAGTCAGCTCACCTGCTTTTACACTTTTTTGAAGTGAAGGAATGTTTTGTTCTAAAATTATGGGTTTTAAAGCTTGATACTCTTCTTCAGAAAAAGCTGAAAGTTCCTTATTAAAAGGTTCAAACACTTGATTCAAATCTAAAACTTTAGATTGAAAAAGTTTAAACTGCATTCTTTTCTTTTGATGATTTTGCTGTGCTTTTAAAGCTTCAGTTTCGTCATATTTTTTGAAAGGTTTAAGAGTTGATTTTTCTGTACAAGCTGTTACCAAAATAACAAGTGATAATAATAGGATATTTTTTTTCATAAGATAAAAATTGAATTGTTTACAATAAAAGATAAGAAACAATAGACTGCTTTTACAAATATGTAAAAGGGCAAGGTGGTCAAAAATAGTATTTAAATCCGTAAATAATAATTAACGGAGTTACACTACCATGAATACTTATTTTTTTAGATATTCGATAATCAACATCAAGTCCAAGTGCTGGATTAATGTCTCCAGTAACTATAAATGAGTCTCTAAAAGGTATTTCTTTTACAGTCTGTAACTTTCCTTTATACCCATAGAACATACCACCTGCAAATGTAGCATAAAATTTTTCAGAAAAATACCAAACTCTTTTATAATAAATCCCTAAGGTCCAGTCTCTAAAAGAGTTTCTAAATACAGACAGTTCTATATTTTTATAACTAACTCCAGTATACCAAACATCAAAAACATCTGGGCGCACAGTGTGTGATCCAAGAGGCATAAAAATAAAACCGTCTTCTAATTTTTCTCCCCATAATTTTTTAATAAATGTTTTTTTTTGCAGACTATCAATACTTTTTTGCGAAAAAATATTCGTTGCTGATATTAACAGAATAATAAATAGCACTATTTGTTTACTTATAAGGAAATTATTTTTAATGCTCTTTTTTTTATCTTTCATAAAATTATTTTTAATTTAACTAAAAAACTTCACAAAGAAACAAAAAAAACAAAGAATAAATATCTAGTATTTGAAAGCTATGATTAAAGACTAATCACATTTAGAATCAAGAAACTAAATGTTTTCATATTAAATAGTTAGTAATTTATATTATTAATCCAAAGTATTATTTATATCAAAGAAAATAGACATTTATCTTCTACTTTTATTATTTTCAAAAGGTATACTTATGCGTGTAACAAAAATGCACTTATATGGCTATTTTACTTAAAAAAGGAATCTACAAACTCAACTTTATTGAATACCTGTAAATCGTCAATACCTTCGCCTACTCCAATATATTTTACAGGAATTTGAAACTGATTTAAAATTCCAATAACTACACCCCCTTTTGCAGTACCATCCAATTTAGTAACCGCTAAAGAAGTTACTTCTGTGGCTTTTGTAAACTGTTTTGCTTGTTCAAAAGTATTCTGACCTGTAGAACCATCTAAAACCAATAAAACATCATGAGGAGAATTATCTACCACTTTTTGCATTACACTTTTTATTTTAGTTAACTCATTCATTAAATTAACTTTTCTCAAGTTCTAATCCCTCTAAACTAGTGGAGTCTTTTAAGATACCTTCAAATAATTGCTGACCATACGGCGCTCTTAAAAGCGAATCTTTTTTATTAAATTCAACTACATCAGTTACGTTTTTTACAAAGATCGATTTATCCGCATGATTCTTTAAATATGTAGGTAAATCATATTTCATGTCAATATTTAAGAGGGTTAAAAAGCCATCAAATGAAATTTTAGGCGGTGTAATTTCTAAAATTTCAGCTCCTGCTTTTTTTAATTGATCAACTGTTAAAGCATAAATAGAGTCTGATAAAAGCGTTTTTAATACGCCCAATTTCTTTCCTTCAAAATTATTTCTAAATCCGTTTTGTAAATAATCTGTTTCTATTTCTTTAGACGCTTTGTCATCTTTATCAAAACCCAACATAGCATTCATAAAAATTGCGTTGTCAATTACGTTTTTTGTCATTGGCCCAGGGGTATCTAAAGTTGATGAAATAGGGACAATACCAGTTCTACTAAAAACACCAATTGTTGGTTTTAAGCCCACTACTGAATTCTGACTTGATGGCGAGGTAATAGACCCAGATGTTTCTGTACCCACCGCAGCAACGGCGAAGTTTGCAGCCACTGCAGCGCCACTTCCCGATGAACTTCCTCCTGTTTCAAACACTGCTCTTCCATAAGGGTTTAAAGTTTGTCCGCCAATTGCAGAATATCCCACGGGGCAGCCCGAACAGAAAAAATATGCCCATTCGCTTAAATTAACTTTTCCTAAAATGAGGGCTCCATTTTCCTTTAATTTTTCAACAATAAAAGCATCACTTTTCGTGAAATTTCTTTGTAGCGCAACCGCTCCAGCAGTTGTAGGCATTTCTTTGGTATTAATATTATCTTTCAATAAAATTGGCATCCCGAACATAGAGCCTTCAGAAACGTTCTTTTTCTGATGGTCTTTTTCTGATGGTCTTTTTCTCTAGCTTCTCTTAAAACATCAGGATTTAAGGCGATAATACTATTTAAAGACAAGGTGGAATCACTTTCAAATTTTCTTATTCGGTACAAA
>JBNMNV010000257.1:0-4676 GCA_051278125.1 Polaribacter sp.
TATGTTCCTACAGTTGGTCAAGTTTTGAAAATGAAACAGTTATCAAAAAAAATGTCTTAACATTAAGGCAAATAAGAATATGAAAAGTTACAAAAAGATACACTCTGATTCTTTAAATACTCCGATGTCGATACCCCGAGGTAGTTCATCAGCAAAAAGGAAAGTAAGCATCTTATTCATTGAAAATGATGCACAAGAAGTAGCTAAAGTAAAAAAAACAATTTCTAAAGAAAGCAATCGTTTTAATTTAATATCAGTTGCTAATACTACTGAGGCATTAGCTTCTTTAGAAAGTCATTTACCAAACATTATTTTGTTAGATATAAATATTCCAAATTTAAACGGAATTGAATTTTTAACAATGTTAAAGAAGCATGAGATTTTTAAATCCATTCCGATAGTTATCTTAACATCCATAAATAAAAATATTGAATCTTGCTATAAGCTAGGTATTGCTGGCTATCTCTTAAAGCCTTCGAAAGAAGTGGATTATGAAATAAAAATAAACTCCTTATTAGAATATTGGAGTCTTAATGAATTTATTATCTCTTAAAATTTGAGCGCCCCAAATAAAATAGAAATTTTAGAAAGAGCTTTAGAACGCCAAAAAAAGGCCAGAAAAGAAGCGGAACAAATTCTTGAAGAAAAATCTCTGGCACTTTATAAAACTTCGCAAGAGCTGCAAAAGGTTAATAAAAAATTAGAATATCTCCTAGATGAAAAAACCTTACAATTAAAAGGTATTTTTAAAAATATTAATGATGCCTATATTGTTATGGATATTGATGGCTCAGTCTTAAAAATGAACGAAAACGCAATAGAATTATTTGGATATAATAATCAAAATGAAAAAATCAATATAGCGAATTTGGTCTACCGAGATGATTTAGCTTATGCAATGAATTCTTTTTCAGAATTAATGGAAAAAGGCTATTTTTCTAATTATACAGCTAGAGTAGTCTCAAAAAATAAAGAAATAAAATGGGTAAATATTAATGCAAGTATTGTTTATGATAAAAATAAGAAGCCTATAGCTGCGCAAGGAATTGTGCGGGACATTACAATTCAACGAGAAAAGAGATTAATTCTCGATATGATTAATAACATCTTAAAAGATATTTTAGGGAAAGAAAATCTATATGAAATAGCTTGGGAAATATCGCTGAATATCGCTGAATATTTGGGTACAAATGATTGTGTTATTTATTTGGTTAATAATAAAACAAAACATTTAGAGCAAATAGCAGCTTATAAAAAAAGAACATCTCAAAAGGATCAAGTTTTAAATAAGGTATTAATACCATTTAGTAAAGGGATTGTGGGGTCTGTTGCACAAACAGGTATTTCAGAAATTGTTTCAGATACGAGCAAAGATGATCGATATATTTTAGATGACGAAAAAAGATTATCAGAAATAGCGGTGCCAATCATTAACAAAGGTAAAGTAATTGGAGTTATAGATGCAGAGCATAAAAATGATAATTACTTTGTATCAGAACAGTTAAATACTATTGAAAGTATAGCAAATTTGGTTTCACTAAAATTACAAAGTGCCATTAATTTAAGAGAAAGAAAAAAAGTTGAAAATAGAAACACACAACTTTTAAAAAAATTAGAAAAAAGTAACGAAGAGCTGGAAGAATACGCATATATCGTTTCACATGATTTAAAATCGCCTTTAAGAAGTATTTCGGCTTTAAATAGTTGGATTCAAGCTGATAATGAAGGTAAATTTGATGAGTTTAGTTTACAAAATTTTCGAGATATTGATGCTACTTTAGAAACTATGGAAGATTTAATTTCTAATATTTTAAAGTATTCTAGTATCAACACAAAAGATGAAATAAATGAGGATGTAGATTTACATAAATTAGTAGAAGATTTAAAAACAGTATTATTTGTTCCTAAACATATATCCATTAATATTTTAAATAAGTTACCAACTTTTAAAGGAGATAAAACTAAATTTCAACAATTGTTTCAAAATTTAATTAGCAATGCTGTTAAATTTATAGATAAAGAAAAAGGTTTTATAAACATAAATGTAACAGCCGACGCTACTTTTTATACTTTTTCTATTGAGGATAATGGGGTTGGAATCGATGAAAAATATTTTAATAAAGTCTTTAAAATATTTCAATCTTTGAATATTTCAAAAGATTCAAGTGGAATAGGTTTGTCAATTGTTAAAAAAATTGTAGATATTTACAACGGAGAAATTTGGTTAAAATCAGAAATAAATAAAGGAACTACATTTTACTTTACATTAAGGAAATAGACATGGAACACCCTAATATTGAATATATTAATAAGCTAGCTAGAGGAGAAGAACCCATACGTAAAATGCTAGTAGATGTTATTAAAAGCGAGTTTCCGGAAGAGAAAAAAGAGTACTTAAAGAGTTTTGTCAATAGAGATTTTATAAAAATAGAAGAAAATGTTCATAAACTAAAGCATAAAATCAGTATTTTAGGACTCGAAAAAAGTTATGACTTGGCAAAAATATATGAGGATAATTTAAGAGAAAAAAGTATTGTTGGGTATAAAGATTTTGAAAAGACTTTAGAAACCATCACTAAATTTATAGAAACACTGTAAAGCTATGAAGTGTATTATTGTTGATGACGAGAAAATGGCAAGAGTGATTATAAATACTCTTTGCAAAGAATTTAAACATTTAGAAATTTTAAATGAATTTTCTAATGCTATACAAGCACTTAAATTTTTGAATGAAAATGAAGTCGATTTAATTTTCTTAGATATTCATATGCCCGATTTTAGTGGTTTAGATTTTATAAAATCCATAAAAAATCCACCTAAAATAATATTAACCACTTCAGACCCACAATTTGCTATAAAAGCTTTTGAATATGATTTTATTATCGATTATTTATTGAAGCCTATTGAATTATCTCGTTTTGAAAAAGCAATTGCCAAGGCAAAAATTAAAAAAGTTGAAACAACTTCTCCTGCAAAAAAATCAAATGATATTTCGAACGACTTTTATATCAATATCGACAGGCGTTTAATTAAAATAGATTTACCAAGTATCTATTTAATAGAGGCAAAAGGAGATTATATACAAATTAAAACAGACGATAAAAATTATACTGTACATTCTACACTTAAAAAAATAGAAGATAAACTTCCTGATTCTTTATTCTTAAAAATACATCGTTCTTATATTATCAATATCAAAAAAATTATCGATATTGAAGATAATAGTGTGCTGATTAAAAAAGACGTAATTCCTGTGAGCAGGTCTAAAAGACCAGAATTAATGAAGCGTTTAGATTTACTGTAAAACTTTCATCTAAGCTTAATTTCATTTCATCTACACTAATTTTGTGTTTAACGAAAACTATTTGATCCTAAACATATTAAGAATAAATTTGTGATATCAAAAACATATCATGAAAAAATTATATATAATCTTATTATCTACAGCTATTACTTCATTACAAGCTCAAAATTTCAAAAATTCAAGTGAAATAGATAATTTTAATATTTCTTCCTTTTCAGAAAACCAGTCAACGATAATTTTTACGGGACCTTTAAAAGTAATAGATCATATATAGATTTTAAGTACATTCTTTTTTAAAGGAATAGTAAATTTCCCCCATTCTAGCACAAATGTAAGATTTGATAAAAATTTTTACAAATCATAAAATAGTAGCATTAATTTTACAATTAATTTTAGAATGAACTCAGGAATTATCATAGTATTTAAAAACGATGAACATGTTATAAACGTAGATCATATTGTTAAAATTTTAGATGCAAATAATTTTAAAATATGTCTTGTTAACAATGCAAGCAAAGACAATACTAGCAGCTTATTAAATAGAATTAAGTTTAAATCCAACACTAATTCAGATGTTTTTGTGTTAGATAATAAACAAGACAAGGGCTTAAAATACGCTGTAAAAGCGGGTGCTAGATTTTTATTAAACGAAACAGAATTTAACTCTATTATTTATTTAGAATCAAATATTTTGATGCATCTAAAAAATATGGCTAACTATTTTCTTCAATTAACGACACAAAAGGAAATCTATAAAGAATGTTCAACCAGGTCCGACAGAAATGTATTGAAAGATGTTTTTCCGTTAGCAGAACTTTTAAAAATAAACAATCGTTTTAATTGATCAAATCATTCTTAATTCGGAAACAATTCTCTTGACCCAAAAATTTAGGATTACCAAGTTCTTCAGACCAAAAACCTTCAAAAATATCTTTTGTTAGACATTTATAAACAACAGTTCCCTTATATATTTTATTTTCATAACCTATATAATTAAAGTTAATTACTAAAATATTATGCTTAAAAAATCCTATTCCAAATTGTTCTTGGGTAGTATCGATAAGCCAGTTTGCAACAATCCTATTATTTTCATCTAAAGTTAAAGAAAGTGTTCCTTTATAAGAATTTTCTTCTTCATCTTGGTTATGTCCAATTATCGAGAATGTGCCTACTAAATCTTTAATTTTCATTTTTTTTTATGATTACCATACCATTTATAATTTGAAATTACTGGTATAAGAAGTGTTTTTTTGTTGACTTAAAAATCCAATTTATAATCAATACTTGATAAATTTTAAGATCATATTTTAATTTTCAAGTATATTACAACATATACCTTTATTTATTTGGCTAACGGTTGCTTGAGGTATGT
>JBNMNV010000258.1:0-4673 GCA_051278125.1 Polaribacter sp.
CAAATACGAGTTACCTTTTCCGCTTTTAGCAGATGAGGATAAAGCCGTTATTGAAGCGTTTAATGTTTGGGGACCTAAAAAATTTATGGGAAAAGAGTATGATGGAATTCATAGAACTACTTTTGTTATTGATGAAAATAGTCTTATTGAAGATATTATTACTAAAGTAAAAACAAAGGCTCATGCTGCTCAAATACTAAAGTAATATTTTTTTAAAGTTCATTCATTAAGAGAATATTTTAAATAAAAAAGAGAGAAAAACTTATAATTTTTCTCTCTTTTTTGTACATTTTATTTTCTTAAAGTTTTATAGACAGTCCTATAATAATTTGATTTATTCTAGTATCATAATTAACATCTAGATTATTGTTTACAAACGAAGATCCGACTCCAGAAAAAGCTCTTTCCCAACGTATATCTATTCCTAATTTACCAAATTCAACGCCACCACCAAACTGAAGCCCCATGGTAAAACCTTTAGAATCAATACTCGAAATAGTATCAACATCAAAATCAGAATCTAAAATATACTGAAAAGAAGGGCCAATAAATACGTTACCAATTCCAAAAATCTTTTTTCCTAATAAAACAGGAATATCAATTTTTTGAAATGTATGGGTTGTTACTTCGCCAGTTCCTGCTCCAGGTACTGTATAAACTATTTCATTTTCTAAATTTGTGTATACCAATTCTGGTCTTATGTAGAGACCTAATACAGGCACTTTTATGCGTGTCCAAATTCCGGCATGAAAACCTGTTTTACTTTTAGCACCACGAAATACATCTTCACTAACATTTTCTACAGAATTTGAGTTATAGTTAATACCACCTTTTACACCAAAAGCTAATTGGGCATTTGATATTTGACTAAATCCGAAAACCAAACACATTATTAAAATTACTTTTTTCATAATTTTTTTATTTAAAGTTATTATTCAGTTTAAAGTTATCTTAATAGTTTAGCGTAATTATTTTCTAGAAATTACTTTTTTAACAGCTTTTACAACAGCAGTAGCATCTAAACCATATTTTGCCATTAATTGAGCCGGAGTTCCAGATTCGCCAAAAGTATCATTCGTTGCTACAAATTCTTGCGGAGTAGGATTGTTTAATGCTAAAGTTCTTGCAACACTTTCTCCCAAACCACCAAATTTGTTATGCTCCTCAGCGGTAACAATACAACCTGTTTTTGCAACAGATTTTAAGATGATTTCTTCATCTAAAGGTTTTATGGTGTGAATATTAATCACTTCAACAGAAATACCTTCGGCTTCTAATTGTTCAGCAGCTTGTAAAGATTCCCAAACTAAATGACCTGTGGCAACAATGGTAACATCGGTTCCTTCCGTTAATTGTATTCCTTTTCCGATTTCAAATTTTGTGTCTTCTGGCATAAATACAGGTACTTTTGGGCGACCAAAACGCAAGTAAACAGGACCATCAAAGTCTGCAATAGCAATCGTTGCTGCTTTTGTTTGGTTGTAATCACAAGGATTGATAACGGTCATTCCTGGTAACATTTTCATCAAACCGATGTCTTCTAAAATTTGATGGGTTGCGCCATCTTCACCTAAAGTAACTCCTGCATGCGAAGCACAAATTTTTACATTTTTACCAGAATATGCTACAGATTGGCGTATTTGATCATACACTCTACCCGTTGAAAAGTTAGCAAACGTTCCTGTAAATGGTATTTTACCTCCAATGGTTAAGCCGGCTGCAATACCAATCATGTTCGCTTCTGCGATACCTACTTGGAAAAATCTTTCAGGATTTTCTTTGATAAATTGATCCATTTTTAAAGAACCAATTAAATCTGCACATAAAGCAACTACGTTTGGATTTGTTCTTCCTAATTCCGTTAAACCATCACCAAAACCAGATCGTGTATCTTTTTTTTCTGTGTATGTATATTTTTTCATGATAAAATATTGTGTTGTAAAAATTTTGGTAAAAATAAACTTTTATTTAAAGCCTAAGTTTATAAATCCATCAATTCTTTATAGAGTTTATGAACAGGCAATCCAACTACATTAAAATAGCTTCCTTCTATGTTATCGATGGCTATAAAACCCATCCATTCTTGAATTCCGTATGCACCGGCTTTGTCAAAAGGTTTATAATTTTTGATATAATAATTTATTTCTTCATCAGAAATTTCTTTAAAAGAAACCCTGGTAATATCATTTACAATCTTCTGAAAATCGTTATTTTTAATACTAACAGAGGTAATTACTTCATGCTTTTTACCAGATAAACTTCGTAACATTTTAAATGCTTCTTCCTCATCTTTTGGTTTTCCTAAAGCTTTATTTTCTAGCCAAACTATTGTATCCGAAGTAATTAAAATATTTTTTTGAGATAAATCTGTAAATGCTTTTGATTTTAAATCTGCTAAAAAATCAGTAATTTCTGTTCCTTTTAAATCCTCAGGATAAACTTCTTCAACTTCTTTTAATTGAATTGTAAAATCAATGTGTAAATCTTTAAAAAATTGCTGTCTTCTAGGAGATCGTGAAGCTAAAATTACATGGTAGTCTTTTAATTTTTCTTTTAACATGCAATCTTAAATTAGTTATTAAAACTCTTTTTAACTCTTGCTAAATCACGTTTGTTATCTCTGTCTTTCAAAACTTCACGTTTATCATGTGTCTGTTTTCCTTTGGCTAAAGCAATTTCTAATTTTGCAAAACCTCTGTCATTAATAAATAGGCGCAAGGGTACAATGGTATTTCCTTTTGCTTCCACATCTTTTCTTAAACTTCGCAATTCTCGCTTATTCAGTAATAGTCTTCGTTCACTTTTTGGTTTATGATTGTACTGATGTCCAAACAAATATTCTTGAATGTACATGTTTACAATAAAGAGTTCTCCACCTTCATTAAATTCGCAAAAACTCTCGGTAATTCTTGCTTGACTTAATCGAATAGATTTAATTTCTGTTCCTGTTAATTGAATTCCAGCTACAAATTTGTCTAGAATTTCAAATTCGAAACGTGCTTTTTTATTCTTAATATTTATTTTTTTCTGAACAGTCATGGACTGATTTTTAATTTAAATAATTTTAACAAAGATACATTTTTGATTAAGATTAAGAAATGTAAATTCGCAGTCTATTTATAGATTAAAGCTCAACAACAAAATGCGTAATTTTTATATTGTATTACTTTTACTAATGATTTCCTGTCAATCAAAAGAAAAGACTTTAACAGCTCAACAAATTATCGATAAAACAATTGTTTTTTCGGGTTCCGATAAAGTTGTAAATTCAGAAATTACTTTTAAGTTTAGAGACAAAGAATATACGGCAATTAGAGAAAATGGGCATTTTGAGCTCTATAGAAGTTATACCAAAGATGCTGTTTTTATTGATGAAGTTATCACAAATACAGGTTACAAAAGAGTAATAGGCGCGCATGCTGTTCAGCTTTCAGACTCTTTAAAATCTATATACAGTAATGCTATAAATTCTGTTCACTATTTTTCTGTCTTGCCTTTTGGCTTGAATGATCAAGCAGTTCATAAAAAATTACTACCATCATCAACCATCAAGGGAAAAGAATATTATAAAATTGAAATTACTTTTTCTGAAAATGGTGGAGGAGAGGATTTTGAAGATATCTTTATCTATTGGATTGGAAAAGATGATTTTTTAATTGATTATTTAGCCTATTCGTATCACACAAATGGAGGTGGAAAACGTTTTAGAGTTTTAAAAGAAGAGTGCAATAAAAACGGAATTCGTTTTGTTGATTATCTTAATTTTGAGCCTTTAAATTCTGAAATAGAATTAATGAATTTAGATAAGGCTTTTGAGAATAACCAACTTAAAAAAATTTCTGAAATAATTTTAGAAGATATACACGTTACTTTTTAGTTCACAATAAAAAATAAAATGATGTTTAAAAAATTTACATTTCTTTTTCTTTTTCTTGCGCAATTTGTCCAAAGCCAAAATACGGTTGGTACTATTTCTATGACAGATGAAACTTTTGACGGATACACGTTATTTAGTGCAGATACAAAAACGTATTTAATTAATAATTGCGGACAAGTTATGAATTCTTGGACAAGTAATTTTACACCTGGTAATTCTGTTTACTTATTGCCGAATGGAAATTTGCTCAGAACAGGAAGAGAAGATGAAAAAAGTGACATTATTTTTGGTGGACAAGGAGGTATTGTAGAACTTTTTAATTGGGATGGTACGATTATTTGGTCTTATAGTTTTAATAGTAATTTAGAAAGACAACATCACGATATTTATCCGATGCCAAATGGCAATATTTTAATTTTATTAGCAGAAATTTGGTCTAAAGAAGAAGCTATAAGTCAGGGTAGAGATCCTTCTAAAATATCAGAGGAAAGGTTATATAATGAAAAAATACGTGAAGTAAAACCTACGGGAACCGATGAGATTGAAGTTCTTTGGGAATGGAATATTAAAGATCATGTAATTCAAGATTTTGATGATACAAAACAAAATTTTGGAGATGTTGCTAAATCTCCTGAAAAATTAGATGTTAATTTTTTAAATGGTGGCAATGGCAGTGCAAATTGGTTGCATGTGAACTCAATACAATATTATGAACAACTTAATCAAATTGTTTTAAGCTCAAGAAATTTAAGTGAAATTTGGATTATTGACCATTCTACAACAACGGAAGAAGCAG
>JBNMNV010000259.1:0-4671 GCA_051278125.1 Polaribacter sp.
ATTTTGATCTTCAAAAAATTGAAGATTTTCTTGGTATTATCGAGCAACATCAAGATTTAAAAGGAATTAATGTTACGATTCCTTATAAACAAGATGTAATTCCGTTTTTAGATAAACTCGATAAAACGGCTAAAGAAATAGGGGCAGTGAATACAATTAAATTCACAAAAATAGGAAACTTAAAAGGCTACAATTCAGATGTTGTGGGGTTTGAGAATTCTATGATTCCACTCTTAAAAAATCATCATAAAAAAGCACTAATTCTAGGAACTGGAGGCGCGTCTAAAGCCATAGCCTATGCTTTTAAGAAAAATAAAATTAGTTATAAATTTGTGTCTAGAAACCCTAAAGGGAAAAAAGAAATTTCTTACAATAGTTTAACGCAAAAAGTTATGGAAAAGTATACTATAATTGTCAATGCTACCCCTTTAGGAACATTTCCAGATATTGAGAAACATCCAAATATTCCGTATCAGTTTATTACCAAAAATCATATTTTGTATGATTTAATTTATAATCCTGAAGTAACTGCGTTTTTATCAAAAGGAAAAGAAAACGGTGCGGTTATTAAAAATGGATCAGAGATGTTAGAACTGCAGGCTGAAGAATCTTGGAGAATTTGGAATAATTAAACATAGATTATAAATTTTACTGCCATGATAACTTGCAATTATTGTAAGTTGTCACTATTTTTGATGCTTATGTAATTATAGTATTGTATAAGGACCTTTAAACATTGTAGATATGTTAGATAAAAATGAAGAAAACGATTTAAAATCAATTAAAAAAGTTGATGTAACCCCTCAAGAACAGGAGAAAACGGAAGATGTAAAGATGATGCAGAGTACTGAAAAAATCTCTGAAGAAGAGGAGAAAACGGAATCTACAATTACAGAGATAGTCGATGCTACTTCGGAATCTGCAAATGAGGTTGAAAGTTCTGTAGTTGAAAATGCAGAAAAGGAAATGCCACAAGAGCAAGATGATAAGGAAGAAGATGATGAGGAAGAAGAAGAAGAAGAAGAAGAAGAAACACCAAAAGTAGATTATACGAACCTCACTTTAGAAGAGTTGGTTGTTAATCTTAAAAAGATAATAACGGATGATCCCATACAAAAAATAAAGAACGAAGTAGAAAGTGTTAAAAGTGCTTTCAATAAAAAGTTTGGGGCTATGTTAGCAGAAAAAAAAGCTGCTTTTTTAGCGGATGGAGGTAATGTTATAGATTTTCAATTTTCTAGTCCAATTAAAGAGGAGTATAATGCATTGCTGGCAGATTATAAAAAGCAAAGAGATGCTCATTATAATGATTTAGACAAACAATTGAATCAAAATTTAGAGAAACGCGTAGCAGTCATTGAAAGTTTAAAGAGTTTGATAGATGAGGCAGATGCTACTACCATGTACAAGAACTTTAAGGACATACAAGATACTTGGCGTGCAATTGGTGCAGTACCAAAAGTTTATTATAATGATACTTGGAAAATTTATCATCATCATGTAGAACGTTTTTACGATTTATTGCATTTAAGTAATGATTTTAGAGATTTAGAATTTAAACATAATTTAGAGGAAAAATTAAACATTATAAAACGAGCGGAGGCTTTAGCCAATGAAACCGATGTGAATTATGCAGCGAACGAATTGCAAGATTTACATAAAATTTGGAAAGAAGATATTGGGCCTGTAGCAAAAGAAATGCGTGAAGAAATTTGGCATAAATTTAGTGTTGCAACAAAGAAAATTCATGACAAAAGACATGATTATTTTAGAGAAATGCGTTCTAAATATCAAGAAATAACTAAAAAGAAGTTAGATGTTATTGCTTTAATTGACGCGTATGATACAGCTAATAATAAAAGCCATATTGATTGGCAAAAAAGCATCAATGATATTGAAGCATTAAGGCAAGAGTATTTTATTGTTGGAAAACTTCCTTATTCAAAAAGTGAAGAAGTGTGGCAAAAATTTAAAGCTGCAACTAAAAAATTCAATAGTTCGAAAAATGTATTTTACAAGCAAGAAAAGAGTGAGCAGCAAGATAATTTAGAAAAGAAAATTGCTTTAATTGAGTTGGCAGAATCGTTAAAAGAAAGCGAAGATTGGGAAAAGGCAACGAATACAATGAAAAAAGTCCAGTCAGATTGGAAAAAAATTGGTCATGTACCTCGTAAGTTTTCTGATGATATTTGGAAACGCTTTAAAGCTGCTTGTAATCATTATTTTGATAGATATCATCAACAAAAAAACTCTGTAAGTAAAGAGCAACAAGCTGTTGTAGTAACAAAAAAAGAATTTTTAGAAGCTTTAAAACAGTCGAAAGATACTACAAAAGAGGCGGTTTTAAAATCTATTAAAGCTTGGAGAAGTTTAGGAACTTTACCATCAAATGCTCGTCATTTAGAAGGTAAGTTTAATAAACAAGTAGATAAAATATTAGAGAGTTTGTCTTTGGATAAAAACGAAATTTCTATGCTGAAGTTTACAAATGTTATAGATGGGTATGCTGCTGACAATGATGTAAGAAGATTAGATTCTGAACAATTATATGTTAGAAAAAAGATTGATGAGGTTGTAAAAGAAATACAACAATTAGAAAATAATTTAGGTTTTTTCTCAAATGCTAAAGCAGACAATCCGCTAGTGGTAAATGTAAGAAATAAGGTAAATGACTTAAAAGGAGATTTACAAACTTGGAAAGAAAAATTAAAATATCTAAAAAAATTAGAATATTAATTTAACCTAAGGATACGTCATAAAAAGGCATGAAAAAACTCGAAGTATTTACTTCGAGTTTTTTTATAGGGTTACTTTAAAAAGATTAATGAAATAATTGATCCATTTTTTCTTTTTCTTCTGCTGCTAAAGCCGCATCTACTAAAATACGACCACTATGCTCATCAATAGTAATTTTCTTTCTATTGGCAATTTCTAATTGCACCTGTGGTGGAATTGTAAAATAAGAGCCTCCAGAAGCGCCACGTTCTATCGCTACAACTGCCAAACCATTTTTTACTTTTGTTCTAATTCTATTGTATGCAAATAATAAATGCGCATCTATAGAATCTCCAAATTCTTTAGATTTCTTAATTAAGAGCTCTTCTTCTTTTTCAGTCTCTTTTAAAATAGCATCTAATTCAGCTTTCTTATGACCTAAATGTTGTTCTTGCTTCCCTAATTTTTCTTTAGTTTTGTCAATAACTTCCATTTTCTGAGCAATCTTGGCTTTGTATTCATTAATTCTTTTCTCTGCCAATTGAATTTCTAAATCTTGATATTCAATTTCTTTAGATAAGGAATCAAATTCTCTATTGTTTCTTACCTTTTTTTGTTGCTCATCGTATTTTTTCATTAACGCATTAGACTCGTCTATAGCTAACTTTTTGTTATTTATATCCGTTTCTAAACTTGTAACGTCTTTATTTAAATTAGCAACACGTGTGGTTAAACCGGCAACTTCATCCTCTAAATCTTCTACTTCTAAAGGTAGTTCACCTCTAACGTTTCTAATTTCATCAATTCTAGAGTCTATTAACTGTAAGTCATATAAAGCTCTTAATTTTTCTTCAACCGAAATTTCTTTCTTCTTTGCCATGATTATATATAATATATAGGATTTGTACTTTTTCCTGATAAAATGACTGCGAAATTACTAAATTTTTTCGTAAGATAATCAACCAAAAGGGTTTTTGTAAACTGTTCGCTTTCATAATGGCCTATATCGGCCAAAAGTATGCTGTTTTCTGCTTTAAAAAACTCGTGATATTTAAAATCCGCACTCACATACGCATCGGCATTAGCCTTTTTTGCATCGGTAATAGCAAAACTTCCTGAACCCCCCAATACTGCAACTTTTTTTATTTTTTTATTGATAAGCGCAGAATGACGCACACAATTTGTTTTCATTGTTTTTTTTAAGTACAATAAAAATTCTTTTTCATTCATTGCTGATGGTAGTTCGCCAATCATTCCCATTCCAATATTTTGATGCACATTTTCTGTAGTTACAATTTCATATGCGACTTCTTCATAAGGATGATTTTCTTGCAGGGCTCTTAAAATAGAAATTTTGTTTTTACTTTCAAAAGTTACAGAAATTTTTATTTCTTTTTCTGTGTGAATTTTTCCTTTTTCTCCAATAACAGGGTTAGAATGTTTATTTCCTCTAAAAGTTCCATCACCAGAAACACTAAAAGAACAATTGTCATAATTTCCAATATTTCCTGCGCCAGCGGCAAAAAGAGAATCCTTTAATTTAGGAGCATTTTCGGCAGGAACATAGGTTGTTAGTTTCTGTATAATTCCTTTTTTAGGAATTAGAATTTTGGTCTTGGTGAGTCCTAAAACTTCACATATTTTTGCAGAAACCCCGTTTTTAGAGTTATCAAGTGCTGTATGGGTCGCATAAATTGCAATGTCATTTTTAATTGCTTTTAGAACCACTGTTTCTACATAAGAATTTCCATTTAACTTTTTTAATCCACTAAAAATAATAGGGTGAAAGCTTACAATTAAATTACAATTTTTGGCGATGGCCTCATCAACAATTTCTTCTAAAGTATCTAAAGTTACCAAAATTCCCGTAACTTCTGTGTTGTAATTACCGATCAATAAACCTACATTATCAAAATCTTCTGCATAGTTTAAAGGTGCTAATTCTTCAATGTAATT
>JBNMNV010000260.1:0-4644 GCA_051278125.1 Polaribacter sp.
CTCGGCATAGGAGGTCCTCGATTAGATTTTAATGTGAACGATGGCTTGTTATATTTTTCTAATAAAAATAAGCTGTATGCATTTGACCCTGCTACGGGCGATGAATTAAATAAATGGAATATTATTGGACTTCATGATGTAAACGGTGGTGATTTAGCTTTTGCAGCAGATGGAACTTTATTTATGTGCACGTTTTCTGGCTTGTACAAATTAGAATTAGATGGTAATAACGAATATCAAAGCACTAGAATTAGTGCAGATAACTTGCCTTTTAAACCAACTTCAATGACCTTTGATTCTAACCAAGAATTATGGCTAGCCGATAATCTTAACAGTTCTAATTTAATTATCATGGACACGCAAACAGGAGGCTGGCAATATAATTTTGGTGAAAGTGCCAATAATAATACGAGCTTTGGAAGGGCGATCAATGATTTAACAACGTTTAGAGTCTTTGAAGATGCTATCGACGAAACCGATACGGATGGCGATGGTATTTTAGATCAAGATGATGCCTTCCCTGACGATGCAGAAATTGCTTTTGAGTTCTTTACTCCTAGTAAATATGGTAAGGGTACTATTGCCTTTGAAGATTTATGGCCTTCCTCAGGAGATTATGATTTTAATGATGCCGCTTTGAGTTATAAAGCAACTGCATTTTTAAATGCTGATAATTTAGCGGTAAAATTAGATTTTGTTTGTAATATTAAAGCAAACGGAGCCGGTTTTACCAATGGAATGGGATTTGAAATTGAAGGTTTAACTCCGGAGCAGATTGAAAGTGTTTCAGGACCTATCTACACACAAAACATTATCAACCTAAATGCGAATGGTACGGAAGCAAATCAAGAGCATGCCGTCATTATTTTAACGGATAATGTAAATACGATCTTAAATGAAATTACCGTTTCTATTCGTTTTTCAGCACCGATAACAACTGCAAGTTTAGGGGTAGCTCCTTTCAATCCATTTTTAATTGTAAATAAAGACCGAGAAAAAGAAATACACTTACCCTATAGGAATATAACGAGCTTAGGAAAACAAAGTCAAGATTTTGTTGGAGTTAATAAAGATGTTGATGGCAATTTCATTTCAGATACTGGGTTTCCTTGGGCAATCAGTATTATTCACGATTTTAAAGTTCCAAAAGAAAAAATAGACATTACAGAAGCCTATAATTTCTTTAGCAGTTGGGCTGAATCTGGAGGTGTCGATTTTCTAGATTGGTACAAAGACAATCCTGGAAATCGAAATGAAGATTTAATTGATCAATAATCATTAATTTTCTAAGATATAGCTACTTAATGTAGATACCGTGCATCCTAAAAATTAAAAAAAATCTTCGAGGCAGTTGCATTAGCAATAAACCTTGAGGATTTTTATTTCCTGCAATCCAATGCTAAGGAACTAGCTACAGAACTCTGTAAAAGGATTTTTAAAAAAAACCTAAGAACAGATTATATTCTCTAAAAAAAACATTTAATTCAAAATTTTTGAGTAATTTTAAGGGATACCTAATTTAATTCTAGCATGTCGTGTGCATACATTGAATTCTATTGTCATCAATTGAAATTAAAACAAACAACAGATACTGCGTTACTTTGTTTTATACACTAAAAAAGACGCGAAAAAGAAACAATTTATTGCAGGAGTATAGGGTTCAATGGGTATAAAATCTATATAAGCTAGCAGTAACAATAATACCATCTGTAAGATGAAGCATATTAAAAATTTAGTTTTTGATTTAGGAGGCGTCATTATGAATTTAGATGTTCCTAAAACCATTCTCGCTTTCAAAGAATTAGGAATAGACAATATCGTGAACGATACAGGTCATCATTACCAACATTCTTTTTTCTATGAATTTGAAGTGGGCCACATTTCTGAAACTTCGTTTTTAGAATCCTTATTTCAATTGTCAGCACAATCGCCAAGTGATACAGCTATAAAAGAAGCTTGGAATAAAATGATCTTAGAAATGCCTCAAGATCGTATTGCCTTTTTAGAAAGTTTACAACCAACCTACAATCTTTTTCTTTTAAGCAATACCAATAGCATTCATCAAAAGAAATATTTAGATGCTTTTAAAAAAGAGCATCAAACATCTTTTAACCAACTATTTAAAAAAGCGTATTATTCGCATGAAATCGGAATTCGAAAACCCGACGAAGCAATTTTTCATTATATTTTAAAAGACAGCAATTTAAAGGCGGAAGAAACCCTGTTTATAGATGATTCTTTTAGCAACTTAGAAGGCGCACAAAAAGCGGGCATACAAACATTTCATGTACAAAATTATAATACAAAAGATATCGTAGCACTTTTAGATGCAGAAGTATAAAAACGAACAAAGGTAACTTTACTTAAAAAAAGAATCTACAAATTCTACTTTATTAAAAACCTGCAAATCGTCAATACCTTCTCCTACTCCAATATATTTTACTGGAATTTTAAATTGATCTGAAATACCAATCACCACACCACCTTTGGCAGTACCGTCTAATTTGGTAACCGCTAAAGCAGTAACTTCTGTGGCTTTGGTAAATTGTTTTGCTTGTTCAAACGCATTTTGCCCAGTAGAACCGTCTAAAACTAACAACACATCATGCGGAGCATTCGCCACAACTTTTTGCATTACACGTTTAATTTTAGTCAATTCGTTCATTAAATTTACTTTGTTATGCAAACGACCAGCGGTATCTATAATCACCACATCTGCCTCTTGATTAACAGCAGATTTTAAAGTATCAAAAGCTACAGATGCTGGGTCAGAACCCATTTCTTGGCTTACAACAGGCACGCCTGTTCTTTCTGCCCAAACTTGTAATTGATCGATGGCTGCAGCTCTAAAAGTATCTGCCGCACCTAAAACTACTTTTAATCCTTGTTTTTTAAACTGACTTGCCAACTTGCCAATGGTTGTCGTTTTTCCTACGCCGTTTACCCCCACAACCATTAAAACATAAGGTGTTTTGTTTCCTTCTTTGGTTTTAGGCATCTCAGGAATTGTAAACTCAGTTTCGTTGCCTTTATTCGTTTCTGACAACAAGCCTGCAATTTCTTCACGAAGAATTAAATTGAGTTCGTCTGTGCCTACATATTTATCTCTAGCAACACGCGCTTCTATGCGTGTAATAATTTTAAGTGTGGTATTCACGCCAACATCAGATGCCACTAAAACTTCTTCTAAATTATCTAAAACAGCATCATCTACTTTCGTTTTTCCTGCAACCGCTTTAGAAAGCTTCCCAAAGAAACTCTCTTTAGATTTTTCTAAGCCCTTGTCTAGGGTTTCCTTTTTTTCTTTTGAAAATATTTTTTTAAAAAAACTCATATCTTGTTTTTTAATCTAAATGTAATCCCTTAACAAACACGCCATTGGGCCGGGGTGGGTTGCATTGTCTCTAAATTTGTTAACACCAAACCAAATGCGTTAGCGATTGAGGCTTTGTTGAAGCTCCTTGTAAAGAGCGACTGCCGAAAGCGCGACTTTATCTTGAATGCTTTCAAGAAAAGTAACGTCCAAAAATACGTAATTAAAAGGTATAAAAAAAAGCTACTTTCTAAATTAGAGAGTAGCTTTAAAATATTTTGTAAGTAAGTGCTTATTTCTTTGCTAAAAAGTCTGCCACTGCGTCAGGCTCCATAATGGAATCTACAAATGTATAGGCTCCTGATTTTGGAGATTTTATCATTTTAATAGCTTTTGTTAATCTTTTAGAAGATGTTTGCAATGATGCTACGGTTTTCTTTGCCATTGTGTAAATGTTTTAAATCTATGTGCTCTGTAAAGAGTTCTAGACCAATTAATTATTTAATTTCTTTGTGAACAGTCATTTTCTTTAAGATAGGATTGAATTTTTTAATTTCCATTCTATCAGGACTGTTTTTCTTGTTCTTTGTTGTAATATATCTAGAAGTACCTCTTTCTCCCGAAGCTTTATGCTCTGTACATTCTAAGATTACCTGAACTCTGTTTCCTTTTTTTGCCATCTCTGTATAATTTTATGAGCTTTAACTTATTTCGTTAAAAATCCGTTAGCTCTAGCTTCTTTTATAACTTCAGAAACTCCTTTTTTATTTATATTTTTCAAAGCAGACGCAGATACTTTTAAAGTAATCCATTTATCTTCTTCTGGAATGTAAAAACGCTTGGTCATTAAATTAGCGTCAAATTTTCTTTTTGTTCTATTTAATGCTTTAGAAACATTGTTTCCAACCATTGCTTTTTTACCTGTTAATTCACAAACTCTAGACATCTTCTGTACAGTTTTATAGTATTATCTCTAAACGAGGTGCAAATCTACAATTAATTCTAATTGTGAACAAAACAATTTTATTAATTTTTTAATATTTCTTTTTGCAACATTTCTAATGCTTTATGTACCGTTTTATCAATAACCCGTCCTCTTGGCTTTCCAAAGTTAAATTCTTCTACAAAAATTTCGGTATCGGTTGCCAAGGCAATAAACACCACTCCTACGCTTTTATCGTTATGATCTGTTGTGGGGCCGGCATTGCCCGTTACCGCCAGCGCGTAGTTAGTTTGTAGTTTTTCTTTTGCTGCTTTTGCCATGGCTAATGCCACCTCTTTACTAACTACCGTATAGGTTTCAATGGTTTGTAAAGGCACTCCTAATAAAC
>JBNMNV010000261.1:0-4606 GCA_051278125.1 Polaribacter sp.
AATCGACTTGCTCGCAAAAATCTTCAACATCCAAAGGTTTTATTTTCTGTTCAGAAACCAAATCCATGTAAAGAGTAAGAATGTCTAATTTGGAACTATTTTTCTTTTTATTCATGTAAAAGTATTATGTAACAAAAATACGAAACGTTTTGTTGTCCAAAGAAAAACAATCTGTATAAAAACAAAAAACCAAGTTAAAATTTAACTTGGTTTTTCTCTGAAATAAAGAGGAGTTTTTATGCAAATATTTTGCTAAATCTTTTTTTACCCTTTACAAAATGATCTTTATACATCTCTAAGGTGTCTAAGATTAAATTTTGTTGATTGTCTAATAATTGAACGCCACCTTTTAAAGCTGTTTCAGTTACTTTTTGCCATTGACTTGCTATTGTTATGGTTTCTGTAACGATTTCTTCTGTAGTCTGTAAAGCATACTCACTTGCTTCCGTCATCGTTTTTTTTACAGTATACACGGCGGTGTTTACTTTATCCTTAATTTTTTTGGTGTCTATTTTTTTTGCTTTCATAATTGTGCTTTTTTAGTATTTAAATTTTTATTTTTTTTCCCAGTTTTTAACAGCTTCCATATCTCCTGCTAAAGCTAATGTTGCTTGCGCTTTCCATCCCGCTAAATCATATATTTTAGCATTGATTCCGGCACCATTTAATAAATTAGTTAAGTCTTCAATTGTCATTTTTGCAATTTGATCATAAGCCGTAATGTTTAAATCATTTAATGATTTTTCTAAAACTGGCCCAACTCCTTTAATTACCTTTAAATTGTCTTTAACATCCGTTTTAGGAACTTGAATTGTTTCTGATAGTACTTCTGCTTTTGGTTGCGCTTCCTCCGCAATAATTACTTCTTTTTCTGCAGTGATTTCTTCTTTTTTAACAACTTTCTTTTTAGTAGCTTTTTTCGTCTTTTTTGCTTTTTGAGGTGCTTTTTTATCTAATTTTTCATTGATAGAATCTAATGCATCTTCTGCATAATCTTCTAGTTTTTCTTTTGCTTCGTCAATGGTAGAAGAAATATTCTTTTTTAGTTTTTCAGACATTTTTTCTGCCTTCTTTACTAATTTATTACTCGACACTTGTTTTTCAAATTTCTCTTTCATTTCTTCAGCTTTTTCAACGAAAGGATTTTTAGTAACCATTTTCTTGGCATTATCCATCATTTTTGGATCATAACCTACCAATGTTTTTAAACGCTCTGTGCTGTTTTCTAACTGTCCTTTAATAGATTCAGCAGTATCCACAACCATTTTTATTTGGTGTTTGGTTAAGGGTTCTGTTTTCTTCACTAATTTTGCAGTTAATTTTTGCCATTTTTCTCCTGTTTTCACAGTAGTTTGAATTGCATTGAAAGAAGCATCAATTAAATCGCTATTAATTTTTTGAACGATTGCTTTTGCTTTTCCTAATTTATCTTCTTTTTTTGATTTCGACTTTTTAGTTGCCATAATATATAATGTTTTTTTAATTATTAAATTTTGATACTACAAACTTACAACATGCAAGTTGCAAATGAGTTACAACTTAGTTTCTGCTAAAAAAACCTAAAGTTTTATTCAGACTTTTAGAAATAACTTTTTTATTTTTGTCTAACGTATTAAATATTTTTTCTTGTTGCTTTTCAGAAAATTCCAATGTCTTTCTAATTGATTTTGATGTAAACTTTTGTAATTCTTCTACTTTATGAATGCTCTTAAGAACTACTCTTTCAGTGGTTTCTAAGGCCATTTGGTTTATTTTTACGGAGTTGTTTTTTATGTTCTTTTTTGAAATTGTTTTCATCTTTTTTAACTTTATTTATTAATTATGATACAAACATAAGAAACGGCAGTTGCAGATGGGTTACAATGAATGTTGATTTTTATTCCTTAGTATGACGAATAGTTATAAGAATACTAGAAACAGGTTATATTAATTTGAAGTATGAATACAAGAAAAATGGAATGCTTAAATTCCTTTAGACATTAACACGACTTTAAAATAAACTTTGTTATCCTACCAATTGTACTTCCCAATGATTGCTTATAAATTTGATATTTATTTGGGAACCATCAATTAAAACTTCAAAAGTGTTTTTTACTGAATCGCCTCTATGTGCTTCAAAAGTTTTTTTGTTTCTGGCAAAGGAGAAATCCCATATTCTTCCTCTAAAATAACCTCACACTTCATATAGGTTTTTATAGCTTGTGGTCTGTTGCCTTTTACAATATATGCTTTCATTTGAATGCGATAAGCATCTTCCCAAGTAGCGTCAATTGCGAGTGCTTTTTGTGCTAAACGGATGCTTTCCAGCGGATTTTCGTCAATCAGAATTTCCGCTAAAGTAATATAGGCGCCTAATATTAAAAGTTGTGTTTTTTCTCGTTCCTCGGATGTCCAATCCTCATAAATTCTATTGGGTAAGTAGGAACCTTTGTATAAATCGATGGCTGTTTTATAAGCTGTTTTTGCAATCTCATTATCATTTGTAAAAGTTTCATTACCAATGATGATATATTTTTCTAACGCTTCAACATCAATCCACACTTTTTCTAAGTCAATTTGATAACTAACACCTTGTCTTAAAATATAATTAGGTTCAGTTCTAGAGGCTCTTTCTGGTTCTAACGTCTTGTTAATACCATGCAAAGCAACTTTAAAATCACGATCATTCCAATCTTCCCATAAACCATCCATAATTTTTTCTTTATGAAGTGCATTTCTTTGTCTGTTAGAAACAAAATATTGCAATAATTGTATGGTTTTATCTCGTCCCCATTCTTTGCTGTCTATTTTTTGTTGATTTCTCCAAACACAAAAATTACCTAAGGTTTCAATGCGAATTTGTGCATTTTCTTGAAAGGTTTGTAAGTCTTTTAATTGTTGAAGGAAATCTAACATCGTATCACTACTTTTTATTGAGAGTATCCATTTTTGTAGAAAGTTTTTTTAGTTCGGTCGACAGATTTTCTATTTGATGCTGGATTTTATTAAAGTCAGATCTTGAAGCATTTCTCCATTCGTTTATATGTACTTTTTCTGAAATCTCTTCACTAAAAACACTTATTTTATCCTGAATTTCATCTTGAAAATATGTGAATTGTTTTTTTGGGTCTTTTAGTGTATCTTTTAAAACTCTTGGTCCCACATCTTTTATGGTTTTCCACATAGAAAGACTTTTATCAAGAATACTCTCTTGTTTTTCTGATGTTTCGTGCTTGGTCGCCGCTTCGGTTAATACAGCTAATTTAGTTTGCATAAAATTTAGTGCATCATTAAAATCTGAAAACCGTTTTTCATCGCCATCTTGTACATGAGAAATTTTGCCACGCCATTGAATTTTAGATTCGCCATTTTCTTCAAATATTTGTTGATGAAAACGAACCATAAAAGAGGCTGTTTGTTCTTGTTTTTTTATCATGATTTTAATTTTATCCTGGTTCTTGTTCAGAACCTATTTCGTATCTTATTAGACCTTTAAATGCGTCACTAACCGTGTTACCTTCGTATAAAACTTTATAAATTTCTTTTGATATTGGCATATCAACATTATAATCTTTTGCGAGCTCCATGACTACTTTGGCCGTTTTTACACCTTCTGCAACCTCATTCATTTCTTCAATAATTTGCTCTAAACTTTTTCCACGCCCTAATTGAAAACCAACATGATGATTTCTACTTTTAGCGCTAGAACAAGTAGCTACTAAATCGCCCATTCCCGCTAATCCTGAAAACGTACTTTTTTTACCACCCATGGCAATACCTAGCCTTGTTAATTCAGCCAATCCTCTTGTAATAATGGCAGCTCGAGTATTATCACCTGCATCAGCACCATCACCCATTCCTGTTGCAATGGCGATGATGTTTTTTAAAGCACCGCCCAACTCGCAACCAATAACATCAGAATTTGTATACACTCGAAATAAACCTGAGCTAAAAACAGCCTGTAATTCGGTTGCAATGGTTTTGTCTACCATAGCGATTACGGCAGCAGCGGCGTTTCCAAAATGAATTTCTTTTGCTAAATTAGGGCCTGTTAAAACCCCTGCAGGATGTCCTGGCATTATTTCATTCACAATTTCTGTCATCCGCATTTTAGAACTAATTTCTAATCCTTTGGCCAAATTAATAATAGGAACCCAAGGTCTAATATGTGGTTTTGCTTCTTCTAAAACTTTTCTGAAACTTTGAGCAGGAACTCCCATTACAATAACATCTGCTTCTTCAACAGTTTCTTTAATGGAGTTCGATGCCTTTAAAGAAGGTGTTAGTTTTGCGTTGGGCAAATACTTTTCGTTGGTATGCTGTTCGTTGATTTCTTTGACAGTATGTGAATCTCTAGCCCAAATAATGGTCGAACTATTTTTTGCTGTTAAAGACGCTACTGTTGTTCCCCAAGAACCACCTCCTAATAATCCAACTTTTAGTTTCATACGTTTCGTTTTATTAATTTTCTAATTCTTTTAAATATAGGTTTCTTACTTGTTCAACATAAGAATTTATATGTTTTGGTTTCCATTCTGAGGTATCAACAGGATCTAAAACAACCACTTCTATATGCGTAGGTTTAAATATTTTACTGCCTTTTGGCATCGCCATATAGGCATTTTTA